>NZ_JACBZR010000001.1:5647500-5947500 GCF_013408335.1 Nocardioides panzhihuensis
CATGGGCACCGAGAAGTCCGCCGGCGTCGGCATCTTCTCGCTCTCCGGCCACGTCAAGCGACCGGGCCAGTACGAGGCCCCGCTCGGCATCACGCTGCGCAAGCTGATCGAGCTGGCCGGCGGCGTACGCGAGGGTCACGAGCTGAAGTTCTGGACCCCGGGTGGCTCCTCGACCCCGTTGTTCACCCAAGAGCACCTCGACGTGACGCTGGACTTCGAAGGGGTGCAGGCGGCCGGCTCGATGCTCGGCACCCGCGCGCTGCAGATCTTCGACGACTCGGTGTGCGTGGTGCGGGCGGTGCTGCGGTGGACTGAGTTCTACAAGCACGAGTCCTGCGGCAAGTGCACGCCGTGCCGAGAGGGCACCTGGTGGCTGGTGCAGGTGCTGGAGCGGCTGGAGAAGGGCGACGGCAAGCCCGAGGACCTCGACCTGCTGCTCGACCAGTGCGACAACATCCTCGGCCGCTCGTTCTGCGCGTTGGGTGATGGCGCGACGAGCCCGATCACGAGCTCGATCCAATACTTCCGGGACGAATACCTGGCCCACCTGGAGCAGGGTGGCTGTCCGTTCGACCCCAAGAAGTCGACCGCATGGGCGGAGGCAGTGCAGTGACCGATGTGACCGTCAAGATCGACGGACATGACGTGACCGTGCCCGAGGGCACGCTGGTGATCCGGGCGGCCGAGCAGGTCGGGATCGAGATCCCGCGGTTCTGCGACCACCCGCTGCTCGCGCCCGTCGGCGCGTGCCGGCAGTGTCTCGTCGACATCCCCGACGCCGGCAACGGCCGCGGCTTCCCGAAGCCGCAGGCCTCCTGCACGA
Organism: Nocardioides panzhihuensis; assembly: GCF_013408335.1. Taxonomy (NCBI): domain Bacteria; kingdom Bacillati; phylum Actinomycetota; class Actinomycetes; order Propionibacteriales; family Nocardioidaceae; genus Nocardioides; species Nocardioides panzhihuensis. The sequence goes on from NZ_JACBZR010000001.1 coordinate 5,648,324, forward strand.
TCCCGGTCGCCGAGGGCATGGTGGTGGAGACGCAGAACTCCACGGCCGTGAAGGCGCAGCAGGGGATCATGGAGTTTCTCCTGGTCAACCACCCGTTGGACTGCCCGGTGTGCGACAAGGGCGGCGAGTGCCCGCTGCAGAACCAGGCCATGTCCCACGGCCAGGGGGAGACCCGGTTCGAGGGGACGAAGCGTACGTTCCCCAAGCCCATCAACCTGAGCCCCAACGTCCTGCTCGACCGGGAGCGGTGCATCGTCTGCCAGCGCTGCACCCGTTTCGCCGCCGAGATCCCGGGCGACCCCGGGATCGCGCTGATCCAGCGTGGCGCGCAGCAGCAGATCGGCATCGCCGACGACAAGCCGTTCTCGTCCTACTTCTCCGGCAACGTCATCCAGATCTGCCCGGTCGGTGCGCTGACCTCCGACGACTACCGGTTCCGGGCCCGTCCCTTCGACCTGGTCTCGACGCCGGGCGTCGCCGAGCACGACGCGTGCGGCGCCGCGATCCGCATCGACCACCGCCGCGGCAAGGTCATGCGCCGCCTCGCCGGCAACGACCCCGAGGTCAACGAGGAGTGGATCTCCGACAAGGACCGCTTCGGCTTCCGCTATGTCGTCCGGGAGCGGCTCGCCTCTCCGATGGTGCGTGAGGACGGCGAGCTCCGGCCCGCGTCCTGGTTGGAGGCAGTCGCTGTCGCCGCCAAGGGTCTGGCCGCTGCCGGCTCCGTAGGCGTGCTGCCCGGTGGCCGGCTGACACTGGAGGACGCGAAGGCGTACGCCACCTTCGCCCGCGAGGCGCTTCGCACCCCGCACATCGACTTCCGCTCGCGTCCGCTGTCGGAGGAGGAGACGGGGTTCCTGCGCTCACGGGTGGCCAGCACCTCGCTCACCTACGCCGACCTCGACGCAGCCGACCACGTGATCCTCGTCGGGCTCGAGCCCGAGGACGAGGCCGGCACCCTGTTCCTGCGCTTGCGCAAGGCCAACCAGCAGGGCCTGCGGATCACCGCCCTGAGCCCGTACGCATCGGAGGGCTCCCGCAAGCTCGGAGCCGCGGTCGTCCTGACCGCCCCCGGTGCTGACGCGGAGGGGTTGTCGCAGGTCAGCGACGTCACCGAGGCTTCGGTGATCCTGGTCGGCGAGCGACTGGCGACCAGTCCCGGTGCCTACACCGCCGCCGCCGAGCTCGCCGACCGCACCGGTGCCAGGCTCGCCTGGGTGCCGCGTCGCGCCGGTGACCGAGGTGCGGTCGAGGCCGGCCTGCTTCCCGGCGAAGGTGGTCTCGACGCCGAGGCCATCGTCCGAAGTGGCCTCGACGCGCTGCTGATCGCCGGGGTCGACCCCGACGACACCGCCGACCCCGCCGCCTTCCTGGCGGCTCTCGACCAGGCCGGCTTCGTGGTCAGCCTCGAGCAGCGGGTCACCGCGGTGACCGAGCGCGCCGACGTCGTGCTCCCTGTCGCCGCCGCCTCGGAGAAGGCCGGCACCTTCGTCACCTGGGAGGGCCGCCGCCGCCCGTTCGTGAAGGTCTTCGACAAGCCGGCCGCCTACTCCGACGCCGAGGTCCTCGGCCACATCGCGACCTCGCTGGTCGAGCCCGCGAGCGCAGCGAGCGGTGTCGAGACCAACACGGTCGCATCGAGCGCGACAGGGGACCGTGTTGGTCTCGACACGCCTCCGCCCAGCGGCTCCGGCGGCTCGACCGACGGGAGTGCTTTCCGCCTCGCGACCTGGCGCCTGATGCTCGACAACGGGACGCTGCAGAGCGGCGACAAGGCACTGGCCGCGACCGCGCGCCCGGCGTTCGTACGGATCCCGGCGGCGCTCCACGAGCAGCTCGGCGACGTCGTGACGATCACCGGTGACCGGGGGAGCTGGACGCTCCCGGCGCTTCCTGGGGAGCTGGCCGAGGGCACGATCTGGGTGCCGACCAACTCGTTCGGCCGCGGCGTATGGGCCGATCTGGCCTCGCCAGGGTCAACCGTGAGCGTGGAGGGGGCCAAGTGAACGGGCTGGAGCAGTTCGGTCAGGACCCCTGGTGGATCATCGCGATCAAGGTCCTGCTGGTCTTCGTGGTCTGCGTCGTGCTGACGCTGTTCAACATCTGGTGGGAGCGCAAGGTCGTGGCCCGGATGCAGCACCGCATCGGCCCCAACCGGCACGGACCGTTCGGTCTGCTCCAGTCGCTCGCCGACGGTGTGAAGCTGGCGCTGAAGGAGGACCTGACCCCGGAGAAGGCCGACAAGATCGTCTTCATCACCGCGCCGATCCTGGCCACGGTGCCGGCCTTCGTGACGTTCTCGGTGATCCCGTTCGGACCCGAGGTCAACTTCTTCGGCGTACAGACGCCTCTGCAGCTGACCGACATGCCGGTCGCGGTGCTGTTCGTGATGGCGATCGCCAGCATCGGCATCTACGGGATCGTGCTCGGTGGCTGGGCCTCGGGCTCGACCTACTCCCTGCTCGGTGGCCTGCGAAGCAGCGCCCAGATGATCTCCTACGAGGTCTCGATGGGCCTGGCGCTCGTCACCGTCTTCCTGATGGCCGGGAGCCTGTCCACGAGCCAGATCGTCGAGGCTCAGAAGGACTGGTGGTTCGGGGCCCTGCTGCTGCCGTCCTTCCTGATCTACTGCATCTCGATGGTCGGCGAGACCAACCGCGCGCCGTTCGACCTGCCCGAGGCCGAGGGTGAGCTGGTCGGTGGTTTCCACACCGAGTACTCCAGCCTGAAGTTCGCGCTCTTCTTCCTGGCCGAATACATCAACATGGCCACCGTCTGCGCGCTCGCCACCACGCTCTTCCTGGGCGGTTGGCGGGCACCGTTCGGCCTCGGCACAGTCTGGGCCGGTGCCAACGAGGGCTACTGGCCGGTGCTCTGGTTCTTCCTGAAGATGTTCTTCTTCATCTGGGTCTTCATCTGGCTGCGCGGCACGCTGCCGCGGCTGCGCTACGACCAGTTCATGTCGCTCGGCTGGAAGGTCCTCCTTCCCGCGAGCCTCGCCTGGATCGTCATCGTCGCGGTGATCAAGATGTCCGCGATCCAGGGCGAATTCAGCCCCAACTGGATCCTCTTCGGCTTCGGCCTGGTTGTCACCGTGGTGGTCGTGCTCGGCTTCCTCAACCGGCTCCCGGAGAAGGAGCCCCAGGTCACCGAGGCGCCCGGCGGCTACCCGACGCCCGCGCTGCCCCAGGGTGGGGCCGTGCGCGGCGCCGCCCAGCCGCTGGTGTTCGGACCGAGCGCCGTGGAGCCGACGAGAAGTGGCGTACGCATTCTCCCCTCTCCTGAGGATGCACTGCCTGAGGAGGCAAAGTGAGCAAGGACGACCGCACGTTCAAGGAGCGGTTCTGGGACCCGGTCAGCGGGTTCGCGGTGACCTTCAAGACACAGTTCAAGAAGCCGGTCACCGAGCAGTACCCGCAGCAGAAGGAGCCGACCGAGGAGCGCTTCCACGGTCGACACCAGCTCAACCGCCACGCCGACGGCTTGGAGAAGTGCATCGGGTGCGAGCTGTGCGCGTGGGCCTGCCCCGCCGACGCCATCTACGTCGAGGGCGCCGAGAACACCGAGGAGGAGCGCTACTCGCCGGGGGAGCGCTACGGCCGCGTCTACCAGATCAACTACTTGCGCTGCATCCTGTGCGGTCTCTGCATCGAGGCCTGCCCGACCCGAGCGCTGACGATGACGAACGAGTACGAGCTCGCCGACACCTCGCGCGAGAGCCTGATCTACGAGAAGCAGGATCTGCTCGCGCCGCTCGAGGACGGGATGGAGGCGCCTCCGCACCCGATGTTCCTGGGCAACGACGACACCTCCTACTACGCGCCGGAGCCCGAGGAGACGACTCGATGAGCTTCGTGATCCTCGCCTCGGTCATGGTGATCGCGGCGCTGGGGCTCCTGTTCGCGCGCAAGCCCGTGCACGCCGCGCTCTCGTTGGCGGTCGTCATGATCGGGCTCGCGATGATCTACGCGATGCTTGAGGCGCCGTTCCTGTTCGCGGTGCAGATCGTGGTCTACACCGGCGCGATCCTGATGCTGTTCCTGTTCGTGATCATGCTGGTCGGGGTCGACACCTCCGACGCCCTGAAGGAGACGATCGCGGGCCAGAAGGTGCTCGCGGTCGTCCTCGGCGTCGGGCTCGGGGCGATCCTCGTCACGGGCGTCGGCCAGGCGAGCATCGGCACGATGCGCGGATTGTCCAGCGCCAACGAGGGCGGCAACGTACAGCGCCTCGCCGACCTTCTCTTCTCCCGCTACGTGATCGCCTTCGAGGCGACCAGCGCGCTGCTGATCACCGCCGCGATCGGCGCGATGGTGCTGGCCCACCGGGAGCGGATCGAACCGAAGCAGACCCAGACCGACCTGGCGCAGAGGCGCGTCGCCGACTACGCGAAGAGCGGCAAGCACCTCGGCCCGCTGCCCCCACCGGGCACCTTCGCGCGCCACAACAGCAACGACACCCCGGCGCTGCTGCCGGACGGGTCGCACAGCACGAAGTCGGTCCCGGCGATCCTCGCCGGCGGGGTCTCGACGAGCTCGACCAACGGGGTCGGTTCGGATGAAGAGGGGCAGGGCGAATGACAGACAACACCACGGCGTACGTCATCCTGTCGGCCATCCTCTTCACGATCGGCACCATCGGGGTGCTGACCAGGCGCAACGCGATCGTCGTCTTCATGTGCGTCGAGCTGATGCTCAACGCGGCGAACCTGGCCCTGGTCGCGTTCAGCCGGATGCACGGCAACCTCGACGGGCAGGTGACCGCGTTCTTCGTGATGGTCGTCGCTGCCGCTGAGGTGGTCGTCGGGCTGGCGATCATCATGACCATCTTCCGCACCAGAAACACGGCTTCGGTCGACGAGCCAAGGATGCTCAAGTGGTGAACCCTGTCGAGGCCAGCGGCGTCTTCTCGCTGATCTGGCTTGTCATCGCGCTGCCCCTCGCCGGTGCGACCCTGATCCTGATCGGGCGCCCGCTGGCGCCGGCACTCTTCGACCGGATCGGGCATTGGCTCGCGGTCGGGCTCGCGGGTGCGTCCTTCGTGCTGTCGCTCGTCCTCTTCATCGCCACCCTCGGTCGCGACGAGGAGAGCAGGCAGGTCGTCCAGCACCTCTACACCTGGTTCGACACAGGCGACCTCAGTGTCGGGATGGATCTCCTCTACGACCAGCTCTCCAGCCTGTTCCTGCTGCTCATCACCGGTGTCGGCACGCTGATCCACGTCTACTCGGTCGGTTACATGGCCGACGACGAGCGACGCACCCGGTTCTTCGGCTACCTCAACCTGTTCCTCGCCGCGATGCTGATGCTGGTGCTGGCGGAGAACTACGTCGGCCTCTTCCTCGGCTGGGAGGGCGTCGGTCTGGCGTCCTACCTGCTGATCGGCTTCTGGCAGCACAAGCCGTCGGCGGCTGCTGCTGCCAAGAAGGCGTTCGTGATGAACCGGGTCGGCGACATGGGTCTCTCGCTGGCGATCGCCCTGTCCTTCGTCACCTTCGGGTCCACGTCCTTCTCGGTGATCTCGGACCAGCTGATGGTGACCAACGAAGGAGCCGGTGGCGTCGCGACCTCGACCCTCAACTGGCTCGGCATCCTGCTGCTCGTCGGTGCCTGCGGCAAGTCCGCGCAGGTGCCGCTGCAGGGCTGGCTGCTGGACGCGATGGAGGGTCCGACACCGGTCTCCGCGCTGATCCACGCAGCCACGATGGTCACGGCGGGCGTCTATCTGATCGTCAGGTCGAGTGCGATCTTCGACGCCGCCGAGGTCGCCTCGACAGCCGTCGTGATCGTCGCCCTGGTGACGATCATCTGGGGTGCCGCGATCAGCTGCGTGAAGGACGACATCAAGAAGGTGCTGGCCGGCTCGACGATGAGCCAGATCGGCTACATGATGCTGGCCGCCGGCCTGGGTGGCCCCGGCTACGCGTTCGCGATCTTCCACCTGCTCACCCACGGCTTCTTCAAGGCCAACATGTTCCTCGGGGCAGGGTCCCTGATGCACGGCATGAACGACGACGTGAACCTCAAGCACTACGGCGCCCTGAGTCGGGCCCTCCCGGTGACGTTCGTGACCTTCGCGATGGGCTACCTGGCGATCATCGGGTTCCCCGGCTTCGCCGGCTTCTGGTCCAAGGACAAGATCCTCGAGGTGGCCTTCGCAGAGAGCTGGCTGGTGGGCGTCATCGCCCTCCTGGCCGCCGGTGTGACCGCGTTCTACATGACCCGCCTGATGATGCTCGCCTTCTTCGGCCGCAAGCGCTGGCCCGAGGGCGTACATCCGCACGAGTCGCCGCGGATCATGACCGGTCCGCTCGTCGTCCTCGCCGCACTGTCGGTCCTCGGTGGGCTCTTCACTCTGGGCGGATGGATCGAGCACTGGCTCGAGCCGGTGGTCGCCATCGGCCACGCCGAGCACCACGGCCCGCTCCCGGTCTGGGCGACGTCTGTCCTCGCGGTGCTGGTCGTCGCGATCGGGGTCGCGGCCGCCGGGTTCGTCTTCGGGCGCCGCCCGACCACGACCGAGCCGACCCCCTACCTGCACGTCCCGCACGTCGAGGACGTCGTGGTCCCGCCCGGACTGGCGCTCACCCGCGGTGCCGTCGCGACCGACAAGTACGTGGTCGACGGCCTGATGAGCGGTGGCCCGATCGCCCTCGCGGCGATCGCCGGTGAGCTCCGCAAGGCACAGACCGGTTACGTACGCTCCTACGCCCTCTCCGTCCTCGGCGGCACTGTGCTGGTGGCCCTCGCGATCCTGGTGGTCAACTGATGCTGACAATCCTCGTCCTGATTCCCTTCGCGGGCGCGCTGGTCACTGCGGTGATGCCGGCGCGGCCCAAGATGTGGGCCTTCGGCTTCGCGGTCGCGACCCTGATCGCCGGCATCGTGACGATGTTCACGGCCCCCGACACCGACCGCGTCTGGATGGAGCCGCTCGGCGTCCACTGGGCGCTCGAGATGGACGGCTTCGGCAAGCTGATGGTGATGCTGACCGTCGTCCTGGTGCCGCTGGTGATGGTGGCGGCGGTCAAGGACCACGACAAGCGGTGGTACGCCTGGGCGCTGGCCCTGGAAGCCTTCGCCCTGCTCACCTTCCTCGCCGGTGATCTGTTCCTCTTCTACATCGCCTTCGAGGCCACGCTGATCCCGGCGTACTTCATGATCGGCCAGAACGGCGGCCCCGGTCGGGCCAAGGCCGCGGTCAAGTTCCTGATGTTCCAGCTCGGTGGTGGCCTGGTGCTGCTCGGTGCGCTGATCGGCTTCTACGTCGTCTCCTCGCAGGCCGGCCCGCCGTCCTACCTGATCAGTGACCTCGCCCAGCTCGACATCGGCACCACGGCTGAGCGCTGGATCTTCGTAGCGATGTTCATCGCGTTCGCGGTCAAGGCGCCGCTGTTCCCGGTGCACACCTGGCTGGCGGACACGACCGAGCAGGCGACCCCGGCGACGTCGGTGCTTCTGGTGTGCATCCTCGACAAGATCGGCACCTTCGCCATGATCCGGCTCTGCCTGGGCCTGGTCCCGGAGGCGTCCGCCTGGGCGACCCCGGTCGTCGTGGTCCTGGCGCTGATCTCGATCGTCTACGGCGCGGTCCTGGCGATCGGGCAGGACGATCTGCTCCGCCTGATCGGTCTCACCTCGCTGAGCCACTTCGGACTGATCACGCTCGGCATCTTCGCGGCCACCCGCGAGGGCCTGGTCGGGTCGATCCTCTACATGGTCAACCACGGTGTCGCGACCGCGGCGATGTTCCTGATCGCCGGGTTCCTGATCACCCGCAAGGGCACCGCGTCGATCTCGTCGATGCGTGGGCTCGAGAAGGCGACACCGGTGCTCGCCGGCACGTTCCTCATCGCCGGTCTGGCCACCGCCGGTCTTCCGGGGCTCTCCCAGTTCGTCTCCGAGATCCTGGTCCTGATCAGCGCATTCGACTATCACTGGCTGGTCGGCGTCATCGCGGTCTCCGCGATCGTGCTCGCCGCGATCTACGTGCTGTGGGCCTACCAGCGGATCTTCACCGGACCGCCTCAACTCTCCAAGCAGCCGGTCGCCGACCTGAATCGGCGGGAGATCGGCGTGATCACGCCTCTGCTGGTCGCTCTTCTCTTCTTCGGCTTCGTCCCCGGCCCGCTGATCTCAGCGGCCCAACCGGTCGTAGCTCCTCTTGTTGATGTCATCCAGGCAGGTGAGTGACGCGATGTTCGAGTCTCCCGGAATTTCGTACGCCACCCTCTGGCCCGTCCTGCTGGTGCTCGGCGTCGCCTGCACCGGTGTCGTGGTGGAGGCCTTCGCGCCGCGCGCCGCGCGGTTCAACACCCAGGTCTCCCTGGCGCTGGTCGGGCTCGCCGCCGCGCTCGCCGGAACCGTGATGGTCGGCGCCGGCCCGCACCTGGGCGTCGCGACCGGCGAGGGAGCCCTCATCGTCGACGGACCCGGAGTCTTCTCTCAGGGGCTGGTGCTGCTGGTCTCGCTCGGCGGTGTCGCGCTCTTCGCCGAGCGCCGTCTCGACAACGGCGTGAGTGCCTTCGCGGGTCAGGCAGCGGCGCTGCCCGGCACTCCTGCCGAGCGCACGGCCTCCCAGCGAGGGCTGGAGCACACCGAGGTCTATCCGCTGATGATGTTCGCGGTCGGCGGGATGATGCTCTTCTGCGTCTCCGGCGACCTGCTGATGCTCTTCGTGGCCCTCGAGGTGCTCTCGCTCCCGCTCTACCTGCTCACCGGGCTGGCGCGCCGTCGCCGGCTGCTCTCGCAGGAGGCGGCGCTGAAGTACTTCCTGCTCGGGGCGTTCTCCTCCGGCATCTTCCTCTACGGTCTCGCGCTGGTCTACGGCTTCGCCGGCTCGATGTCGCTGTCGGAGATCGGCGCGGCGGTCGCCGAGGACGGCTCCAGCCCGCTGCTGCTGCTCGGCATCGGCCTGATGGCCGTCGGGCTGCTGTTCAAGACCGGCGCGGTGCCGTTCCACTCCTGGACGCCCGACGTCTACCAGGGCGCCCCGACGCCGGTCACCGCATGGATGAGCGCGGCCACCAAGATCGCCGCGTTCGCCGCGATGCTGCGGCTCTTCTATGTCGCCTTCGGCGCCGAGGGTGACATCTGGCGCCCGGCCATCGGTGTCGTCGCGGTGCTGACGATGCTGCTGGGCGCCTCCTTCGCGGTGGTCCAGACCGATGTGAAGCGCATGCTCGGCTACTCCGCGGTGGCCCACACCGGCTTCCTGCTCACCGGGCTCCTCGGCGTGCAGAACGACTCCTTCGGGTCGACCCAGGCGGTGCTCTTCTACCTGACCGCCTACGGGTTCGCGACGCTCGGCGCCTTCGCGATCGTCTCGATGGTCCGAGGACCCAACGGCGAGGCCGGCTCGCTGGACCGCTGGGCCGGCCTGGGGCGTACCAACCCGTGGGTCGCGGGGACCTTCGCCGTCTTCCTGCTCTCGATGGCTGGGCTGCCGCTGACCGCCGGTTTCATCGGCAAGTGGGGCGTCTTCGCCGTCGCGCTGGGCGCCGGTCAGTGGCCTGTCGTCGCGGTCGCGATCGGCTCGAGCGTCATCGCGGTCTTCTTCTACGTACGCGTGATCATGCTGATGTTCTTCACCGACGCGCACGACGATGCAGCCACCGTCGTCACACCGTCCTACGCCACCACCGTGGTGATCGCACTGAGCGCTGTTGCGACGGTCCTGTTGGGTGTAATTCCGGGCCCTGTTCTCAGCCTGTTGGTGGATGCGGGAGGATTCATCGGGTGAGCACCACTCCCACCGCCGACCTCGCCCTCCCGATCACCGATCCCGAGCTCGAGCAGCGGCTGCGGTCGCGCTTGGCCGTGATCGAGAAGGACCTGGCGGGTCATACCCAGAGCCGGTCCCGATTCGTCACCGAAGCCGCCTCGCACCTGTTGGAGGCAGGTGGCAAGCGGTTCCGTCCGCTGCTCGTCCTCCTGGCAGCTGAGTGCGGCCCTGACGCCGGCGCTCCCGAGGTGCTCACGGCAGCCTCGGTCGTCGAGCTGACCCACCAGGCGTCGCTTTACCACGACGACGTCATGGACGAGGCGCTCCTGCGTCGCGGTGAGAACACCGCCAACGCCCGCTTCGACAACAACGTGGCGATCCTGACCGGCGACTTCCTGTTCGCGAAGTCCTCCGAGCTGACCGCCCAGCTCGGCCCCGACGCCGTACGCATCCAGGCTGAGGCGTTCAGTCGCCTCGTCGAAGGCCAGATCCTCGAGGGCATCTCGCCCGAGGAGGGTGTCGACCCCGTCGACCACCACCTCGAGGTGCTGGCCGGCAAGACCGGATCCCTCATCGCGACCTCCGCCCGTTACGGCGCTCTGTTCAGCGGTGCCTCCCCGGAGATCCAGGACGCGCTGGTCGCCTACGCCGAGATCGTCGGTGTCGCCTTCCAGCTCTCCGACGACATCCTCGACATCGACTCCGACTCAGACGAGTCAGGCAAGACGCCGGGTACGGACCTCCGCGAAGGGGTCCCGACGCTCCCGGTGCTGCTTGCTCGCCGCTCCGCCGACGCCGGCGACGCCCGACTCCTGGAGCTTCTCGACAGCGACCTCACCGACGATGCGGCTCTGGCCGAGTGTGTCGCCCTCCTCCGTGCCCACCCGGCGCTGGCCGAGGCGCGCGCCTACGTCCAGGCCCGTGCCGAGGAGGCCAAGGCCGCGCTCGCCCCGCTCTCCGAAGGACCTGTCCGCGCGGCTCTCGAGGCCTTCGCCGACGCGGTCGCGGTCCGCTCCGTCTGACGATCAGCACAGGGGGCTCGGCGGGGGGGAATCCCGCGGCGCGATATCCGGTAAAGGGATTCCCGGCCCTGGCAGTACCGTTACGACGTGAACGAGCAGCGGCGTGGAGTGATGTTCGGCGCCGCGGCGTACATCATGTGGGGTGCGTTCCCGCTCTACTTCCCACTTCTTGAACCCGCCGGTGCATGGGAGATCCTGGGGCACCGGATCCTGTGGTCGCTCGTCGTGGCCGGAGCGCTGGTGCTCATCGTGGGGCGCCGCAAGCAGGTGGCGGCGATCCTGCGTGACCGGCGCAAGCTGGTGCTGCTGGCGGGTGCGGCCGCGGTGATCTCGATCAACTGGGTGACGTACATCTGGGGTGTGAACAACGGGCGGATCGTGGAGACGAGCCTGGGTTACTTCACGAACCCGCTGGTCACGATGTTGATGGGCGTGATCATCCTGCGGGAGCGGATGCGGAAGCTGCAGTGGGTGGCGCTGGGGATCGCCTTCACAGCGGTCCTCGTCCTCACCTTCGACTACGGGCGGCTGCCGTGGGTGGCGCTGGTGCTGGCGTTCTCGTTCGGCACCTACGGGCTGCTGAAGAAGAGCGCAGGAGTCGGTCCGTTCGAGTCGCTGGCCGTCGAGACCGCCGTGACGGCTCCGTTCGCGCTCGCTCTCGTCGTCGCTCTCCAGACCACCGGGAACGGCACGCTCTCCGGGAACGGCCCGCTCCACGTCTTCCTCCTGCTCAGCCTCGGAGTCGCCACCGTGGTGCCGCTGGCCTGCTTCGGCGCGGCCGCGATCCGGGTGCCGATGGTGACGATCGGGCTGCTCCAGTACCTCGCGCCCATCCTGCAGTTCGCTGTCGGCGTCTTCATCGCCCACGAGGCGATGCCTCCCGGGCGCTGGGCCGGCTTCGCGATCGTCTGGGTCGCGCTGATCATCTTCAGCGTCGAGGCTGTCCACCACCGCCGCAAGGTCCTGCGCGCCGGATTCGCTCCGCTGAGCACCACCGACGCCTAGCCCTGGCGGGCGACGGCGTCGATCCACGCCGACGATCGTTCCGTCCGATGGACGGAACGATCGGCTGATTTCGCATGTCATCGATTAATTCCAGTAGTCTGCTCAACATTAGTAATCCGATGGACCTTGACTCGGCAAGGCCCACAGCTGGGGCAAGAGATGAGGAATCAGATGAGGAAGTTCAAGGTCACGGCAGCGCTCGCTGCTGTCGGGATGCTGGCGCTGACCGCGTGCGGCTCCGGTGGTTCAGGTGACGCTGAGTCCATCTCCATCGTGGGTTTCGCCGTCCCCGAGACGGCCAACAAGGCGATCGCCAAGGAGTTCAACAAGACCCCCGAGGGCGAAGGCGTCACCTTCGAGACCTCCTACGGCGCTTCCGGCGACCAGAGTCGTGCGGTCGAGGCGGGCCTGAAGGCCGACTACGTCCACCTGTCCGTCGGCACCGACGTACAGCGCTTGGAGAAGGCCGGCCTCGTCGATGCTTCGTGGGACGACGGCGACAACAAGGGCATTGTGTCGAGCTCCGTCGTCGTGCTCGGTGTCCGTGAGGGCAACCCGAAGAACATCCAGGGTTGGGAGGATCTGGCCAAGCCCGGCATCGGTGTGGTCACCGCCAACCCGGCGTCGTCCGGAGCCGCCCGCTGGAACGCGCTGGCCGCCTGGGGCTCCGTGGTGAAGAACGGCGGCACCGAGGAGGAGGGCAAGGCCTACCTCGACAAGCTCTTCAAGAACGTCGTCACCCTGACAAACTCCGGCCGCGACGCCACCACCGCCTTCCTCGGCGGCACGGGTGACGTGCTGCTCGCCTATGAGAACGAGGCGATCCTCGCGGCGCAGCAGGGCGAGGGCTTCGAATACATCGTCCCGGACTCGACGGTGCTGATCGAGAACCCCGGCGCGATCACGAAAGACGCCTCCGAGCCGGCGCAGGACTGGCTCGACTTCGTCCTCGACCCCGAGGGCGGCCAGAAGCAGTTCGCGCTGACCGGCTTCCGTCCGGTCAACACGGCCGAGCCCGGCGTCGTCGACTGGGACTCGATCGGTCTCGACCCGAAGGACATCAAGGGCGCCAAGGACCCGGCCGACCCGTTCCCGGCGCCGAAGCAGCTGCTCACCCTGGAGAACGACTTCGGCGGCCGAGACTGGTCCGGCGTCAAGGAGAAGCTCTTCGGCACCGGTGAGGACGGGGAGGCCGTCGGCATCGTGACCGACTCCATCGCCAAGTCCGGCAAGGCCTCGCAGTAGCCGGTCATGACGTCAACCATCCCTACGGCCGCGCCGACTGCACCGGTCTCCCCACGTCGCAGCCGGCCGGCCAACACTCTGACAATGGCCAGCGGCATCGGGCTGGGCATCACGATGCTCTGGTTCAGCCTGCTCGTGCTCATCCCCTTGGTCGCGGTGATCATCACGGCCTCGGCCGGCGGCTGGTCCGCCTTCGCGGACCAGCTCACCAACGAGCAGACCGCCGCGGCGATCCTGCTGACGATCCGGTCGGCCCTCGTGGTGACCCTGATCAACGTCGTCATCGGCACCGTCATCGCCTGGGTGCTGGTGCGCGACAGGTTCTGGGGCAAAGGCCTGCTCGAGGTGATCATCGACATCCCGTTCGCGCTGCCGACGATCGTCGCCGGCCTGGTCCTGCTCTCGCTCTACGGTGCCGAGTCGCCCCTCGGTCTGCACTGGGCGAATACGTCGATGTCGGTCTACCTGGCGCTCGCCTTCGTGACCCTGCCGTTCGTCGTACGCATGGTGCAGCCCGTCCTCGAGGAGCTGGACGCCGACGTGGAGGAGGCGGCGGCCTCTCTGGGAGCCTCTCGCCTCACCACGTTCCGGCGGATCATCCTGCCCTCGCTGGCCCCGGCGATCGCGGCGGGAGCGGCGCTCTCCTTCGCGCGGGGGATGGGGGAGTACGGCTCCCTGGTCCTGCTCTCCGGAAACCTGCCGTTCGAGTCCGAGGTCGCCTCGGTACGCATCTTGTCGGCGATCGAGAACGACAACTCGGAGGGCGCGGCGGCCATCGCGGCGATGCTGCTGGTCGTCTCGCTGCTCGTGATCGTCGTCCTCGACCTGATCCAGAGGAGGATGGTCCGTCGTGGCTGAGACCCGTCGAGCGCCACGGACGCCACTGACGTACGTCCTGCGGCTGATCGTCATCGCCTACCTGGGGCTGCTGGTCGCGTGGCCGGTCACCCTGGTCGCCTGGAACGCCTTCCATGTGCCTGACGTCGGGTTCACGACCGAGGCCTTCGCCAGCATCTTCAGCGACCCGCAGATGATGGCGGCGATCCGGCTGACCTGTGTCGCCGCGGTGGTGGCGACGCTGATCAACCTGGTCTTCGGTGTCTCGATATCGCTGCTGCTGGTGCGTACGGAATTTCCTGGCAAGCGCGTCCTGAGCGCCCTGATCGACCTGCCGCTGTCGGTCTCGCCGATCGTCGTCGGACTGGCGCTCGTGCTGGTCTACGGCGGTCGCGACGGCTGGTTCGGGCCGACCCTGGAGTCGGCGGGGATCCAGGTCATCTTCTCGACGCCCGGGATCATCATGGCGACCGCGTTCGTGTCGCTGCCGCTGGTGATCCGCGAGGTCATCCCCGTGCTCGAAGAGATCGGCACCGAGCAGGAGCAGGCCGCCGCATCCTTGGGCGCCAGCTCGTGGCAGACGTTCTGGCGGATCACGCTGCCGGGCATCAAGTGGGCCGTCGTCTACGGCGTCGTGCTCACCCTGGCCCGCTCGTTGGGCGAGTTCGGTGCGGTCAAGGTCGTCTCCGGCAACGTCCTCGGCCAGACCCGCACCGCCACCCTCGCGGTCGAGGAGAAGTATCTGAACTTCGACCAGCAGGGCGCGTACGCCGTCGCCTTCCTCCTCGCCAGCGTCTCGGTCGTCTGCATCCTCATCGTCTTCGCGCTGCGCGCCCGTGGTGCGCGCGTGCGCTGAAAGACTCTGACAAGAAAGGGCATCCCATGAGCATCGAAGTAAGTGGTGTCAACAAGCGTTACGGCGATTTCGTCGCGCTGGAGGACATCAACCTGACCATCCCGACGGGGCAGCTGACCGCCCTCCTCGGGCCCTCCGGCGGTGGCAAGACAACTCTGCTGCGGGTCATCGCCGGGCTGGAGACACCCGACACCGGATCGGTGGTGATCGAGGGCAAGGACGCGACCTCGCTGCCGGTCCAGAAGCGCAACGTCGGCTTCGTCTTCCAGCACTACGCCGCGTTCAAGCACCTCTCGGTGGCTCGCAACGTCGCCTTCGGGCTGGAGATCCGCAAGCGTCCTCGCGCCGAGATCCAGGCGAAGGTCGCGGAGCTGCTCGAGCTCGTGCACCTCTCGCAGTTCGCCAACCGGCTGCCTTCACAGCTCTCCGGCGGCCAGCGGCAGCGGATGGCGCTGGCGCGTGCGCTGGCCATCGAGCCGTCCGTGCTGCTCCTCGACGAGCCGTTCGGTGCGCTGGACGCGAAGGTGCGCAAGGAGCTGCGCGAGTGGCTGCGCCGGCTCCATGACGAGGTGCACGTGACCACGGTCTTCGTGACCCACGACCAGGAAGAGGCCCTCGAGGTCGCCGACGAGATCGTCGTCGTCAACCAGGGCGGCATCGAGCAGATCGGCACCCCCGAGCAGCTCTACGACGAGCCCGCCAACGACTTCGTGATGTCGTTCCTCGGTGACGTGACCACGCTGGGCGGATCGTTGATCCGGCCCCATGATGTCGAGGTCACCCCATCGCCGCTCTCCGAGCACTCGCTCGAGGGCACGGTCTCGCGGGTCCTGCGGATCGGCTTCGAGGTGCGCCTCACGGTCCTCACCGACGACGGTGAGGTCGTGACCGCCGAGCTGACGCGTACGCATGCCCGCGCTCTGCAGCTCGAGGAGGGGGTCAACGTGTTCGTCACGCCGTCGCCTGGGGCTTACACGATGCGGGCGCCTTTGCCGGCGGCGTAGGGGGTGTGGTGCGATACCCGGTTAACCGGTGAAACCTGCACTTCTCAGGTGTTGCAATGCCTGAGAAGTGCAGCGATACCCGGTTAACCGGGTATTCCGACCGATCAGTGAGGCAGCCAGGCCTCGTCGCGGGCGGTGCGGGTGGTGACCTCGTCGGGCAGCTCGCGGGTGGCGAGCTCGGCGATGGAGACCTTCTCGAAGACCTCGCGGAGCGAGTCGCGCGCGGCGATCCAGACGTGCTGGAGGACATCGGCGCGCTCGTTGTAGGTGACCGCCTCTGGGCGCAGCCCGTAGACCGAGACGAGCGGGCCGTCGACTGCGCGGATCACATCGGCGACGGACACGTCCGAGGCCTTGCGAGCCAGCCGCCAGCCGCCTGACTGGCCTCGCTGCGAGATGACGACGCCGGCCTTGCGGAGGTCGGCGAGGATCGCCTGCAGGAAGCCGTGAGGGATCTCCTGGGCGCGGCCGAGCTCCTCGGCGCTGACAGCTTTTCCGTCCTCGCGCACAGCCATCTCGATGAGGGCGCGGAGAGCGTAATCGGACTTGGCAGATACTCGCACGACCACATTCTTGCAGATGAATGCAGAATTTCGCTCAATCTAGTGGTCAAGTCCACATTCACCGCCTGAGCGTCTCCGCGCGCCTCTTCAAGGCGTCGGCGTGCCGCCGGAACCCCTCCGCGACCCGCTCCGGACCGGCCAGTCCGACCAGCGGACCGGAGAACTCCTCGACGGTCTCATATCGCGTCGGACCGCCGGGTCGCTGCGTCAGCCGTTGGTGTCGTACGCCGCGGACCAGGCCGAGTCGCGCCGGCCAGCCCTCGTAGACATAGGCGAGGTACGCCTCCGCGACCCCGTCCTCGCCGACGACCGGCTCCTCGAGCGCCGAGATCCGCTCCGGTGAGCGCGCGCGGGCGCCGTTGGCCCAGGCCACGTGCAGGACGATCGGGTTGCCCACCGCCGCCGGCTGAGCGGTCTCGGCCCGGACGACGAAGGGGTTCCACGCGGCGTACGCCTGGGTGTCGACCATCACCCGCCACACCACCTCGATCGGGGCATCGATCTCGGCGGTGGCCTTCGGGTGCCCGTGGGCCACGAGGTCAGCGGTAGTTGATGAACTGCACCGCGAAGTCGAGGTCTTGCCCCTTGACCAGCGAGATCACGGTCTGCAGGTCGTCGCGCTTCTTGGAGGAGACGCGGAGCTCGTCACCCTGGATCTGCGCCTTGACGCCCTTGGGGCCCTCGTCGCGGATCAGCTTGGAGATCTTCTTCGCGTCCTCGGAGGAGATGCCCTCCTTGAGTGTGATGGAGATCTTCGACTGCTGCCCCGACTGGCGCGGCTCGCTCGCGTCGAGGATCTTCAGCGACTGCTGGCGCTTGATCAGCTTGTCCTGGAAGACCGAGAGCACCGCGCTGGCGCGGTCGTCGGCGGAGGCGGAGATCTCGATCGCCTGATCACCGCTCCACTCGATGGTCGCGTTGGTCCCCTTGAAGTCGAACCGCGTCGAGACCTCGCGCGCGGTCTGGCTCAGCGCGTTGTCGACCTCCTGACGGTCGATCTTGCTCACGATGTCGAACGATGAGTCAGCCATGACTCTTCTCCTCTAGCTTCTGACCAGGTCTGTGGTGCCTTCACCCTAGAACCTCGTGCCGTTTTCGTACGCCGCCAGGCCCTGCGCTATCGTTTATTGCTGTCGCGATCCCCTTCGCAGGGGCACGCGTACAACCCAGGCAGATTGCCCGAGCGGCCAATGGGAGCGGACTGTAAATCCGTCGGCTTTTGCCTTCGAAGGTTCGAATCCTTCATCTGCCACACTGGGAGAACACCCCGGTGACCAGCGGAAACGCTGGCCACCGGGGTGTTTCGCTTGTCCGGCTGCGTCCGCGGTGCCTGAGCGTCACCGGCTGTCTGTGCCCTATCTGTGCCCTGGGCGAGGTGGGCTCCCCGGCACGGCCGACTCCAGAGGCATCGGGTCGCACATCGCGTCATGTGGACGCTTCAGAGCGAGTTGCCGGCCCAGTTCCGTACACGCCGGAATGGCATGAAACGCCGTGGGTCGTGCCGCTGAACGACCTGCAGGTACGGAGAGAACACCCCCGTGACCGGCGGAAACGCTGGCACGGGGGTGTTCTGCTCGTCCGGCTGTCTTTGGCCGTAGCCCACCGTATGCAGGTGTGCCATGGCCACCGTCCTGATGGCGGAGGTGGCGCTTGAACGACCGCCGGCGGTCATTCCCGAATGTCTACGATGACCTTTCCTGGGTGGCCGTTGCTGAAGCTGTCGATGAATGCGGTAGGAAGCTGGCCGAAGCCCGGAAGAACGGTCTGGACGGCTGCGAGCTTTCCTGAGGTGATGAGCTTCGTGAGGTCAGCTTCGACCGCTGTGGCGCGGTCCATGTAGTCGAGGACGATGAAGCCTTGGGTGGTGACGCGTTTGGTGAGGAGCATGCCGAAGTTCCTGGGCCCTGCTGGTCGCTCAGGAAGGTTGTAGCCGTCGATCAAGCCGCAGAGCGCAATCCGCGCGTGGTCGTTGAGCAAGTCGATCGCTGCTTCGAACATCGGGCCGCCGGAGTTCTCGAAGAGCCCGTCGATCCCGTCGGGCGCGGCTCGTCTCAAATGTGCGCGCCAGTCCGGGTCTTTACGGTCGATCGCGGCGTCGGCGCCGAGGCCTTTGACCATGGCGCTCTTCGCGGGGCCTCCGGCGATTCCGATGACCCGGGCATCCGCGAGCTTCGCGAGTTGAACAGCCACCGAGCCGACGGCGCCGGAGGCGCCGGAAACCAGCACGGTCTGCCCAGGCTGAGGTTGCAAGATGTCGTTGATGCCTACCCATGCGGTCAGTCCGGTCACCCCGAGGATTCCCAGGTAGTACTCGAGAGGAACACCTGGGGCCGGCTCGATCTTCTGCCAGTTCGCGTCCGGTGCGGCGATGACTTGGCGCTGTCGCCAGCCGACGAGGCCGCGTACGATGGTTCCCTCGGGGAAGTCGTCGCTGCGCGAGGCGGTGACTCGGGCGATCCCGAACGCTCGCACGGGTTCGCCGATCGCGACCGGTGGTAGGTAGCTCGGGCGGTCGTCGAGCCAGCCGCGAATCGCTGGGTCGATCGAGATCTGGAGTGTCTCGATCTCGATGCCGCCTGTTTCGACGGGCGGAACCAGTGCTTCTTCGCATCGGAAGTCTGCGTTCTTGACATGTCCGTACGGACGCGCGGCGAGGACGATCTGCTGGGTCGAGGTCATGGGGTCTCCTTTGATTATCGCAACGTTAGGCACCGCCGCGTTGGTGCGCCTTGGCTAGGGACGCACACCGCTTGACACCGACGCACGACGCACGAGGTCGCAGGTCCAGGTTGTGCGCTGAGGAAAAGCGGAGCAGCGCGCACGGCCAAGACGTGGCGCCCGTCACATTTCTACGGTGGCCGAAGCGGGCTGCATCCGAGGAGCCTCACAAGCGCACAGGAGTCGACATGACAAAGAACACTGCCGAGCGACCGCTCAAGATCGCCGTCACCGTCGACGACTTCGTCCTGTGGGACGGCATGCCGATGTCAGCCGACGCCACACCCACCACAATCACACGGTCGGTGGCGCAAACCCTCAATGACTACGGGCTCGGTGGCACCTACGGGTTCTCGCACACGTATCGGCTCGATCAGGAGCCCGAGCATTTGGCGGCGTTCGACGCCTGGGTCGAAGCGGGCCACCATGTCGGCAACCACACGCACGAGCACGCGCCCCTTCGATGGATGTCGGACGCAGCCTTCCGGCGTGACTTCGAGACCGCTGAGAAGCACATCGGGCACCTGATCGAGGCTGCTCCGCGTAAGTACTTCCGCTACCCGATGGACATGTGCTCTGGCTCGGAGCAGCGACGCGGCGAGGTTGAGCAGTATCTGGCCGACAACGGCTATACGAATGCCCCGATCACCAGCTGGTTCAGCGACTTCGCGTTCATCGTCCCGTACTTCCGAGCCCTCACACTTCGGGACTCCGAGGCGCAGAAGCAGGTACGCGACATGCACGTCGCGACCGCGGTCGAGATGCTCCACAAGCACGCCGACACCGCCCGCGCGCTCTTCGGAGCGGATGCCCCGCTGATCTGGTTGGTGCACGGGACGACGATCGCAAGGGACACGCTACCTGCGATCCTCGAGGCGTTCCTCGAGCAGGGGGTCGAGTTCGTGCCCCTCGACGAGGCGATGCGCCACCCCGTGAACTACGCGATGCCGCCAGCTGTCGAGAGCTTCAGCAACCACCTGCAGCGGTTCGCCATCGCTGCCGGTCTGCCGAAGCCCGAGCTCGAGTACGAGCGACTCGGCGAGATCCTCCACCTCGCGCCGATGGCCGGCAGCGACACCATGGAGGTCTACGAGAACGAAGTGTTCAAGCCAATGGCTAAGCGCCTCGGCGTCGCCTACGACTGGGACTGGTCCTGAGCGTCAGAACTCTGCGACTCGCTGTACACCCCTGGATCCGAAAGCGACACGATGTTGAATCTGGCCGTCATGCTGTCCGACACTGCACGCACCGACCCCAACCGACTCGCCCTCATCGAGGGTGATCGCACGTTCACCTACGGCGAGGTCCGTGCCGCTGCGCAGAAAGTGGCGCAGTTCCTTTCCTCGCACGGTGTCCAACCCGGTGACCGTGTAGCGATGACCATCCCGAACGTGGCCGAGTTCCCCATCGTCTACTACGGCATCCTTCTTGCCGGGGCTGCTGTCGTACCGCTCAACGTCATGCTCAAGCGAGATGAAGTCGCGTATCACCTGAAGGACTCGGAATCAAAGGTCTACTTCTGCGCCATCTCCGACGGTGATGACGCATGGCGCGGCTTCGATGCCGTGCCGGCGTGCGAGCATCTGGTCACCTTCGGTCCAGGGGCAACCCCACTCGAGGCCAGCACCTCCCTTCCCGATCTGCTCGCGGCCGAGAATGCAGGTGACGCGCACAGCCCGGCCGAGGCGACCGACACCGCCGTCGTCCTCTACACGAGCGGAACCACCGGCAAGCCCAAGGGCGCCGAGCTGACCCACGCGAACATGGTTCTCAACGCGTTCGCGAACAACCGCCTCCTCAACGCACGGGCCGACGACGTTCACCTAGTCACGTTGCCGCTGTTCCACTCCTTCGGTCAGACCGTCCAGATGAACGCCGGCTTCAACATGGGAGCCACCCTCGTCCTGCTACCACGGTTCGACCCGGCCACAGCACTCGAGCTGATGGCGCGACACCGGGTCTCGGTGTTCGCAGGTGTTCCTACGATGTACTGGGCGCTGCTTCCCGCAGCCGACCCGGCGGTAGACCTCGCTGGAATGCTGCGTCTGGCCATCTCCGGTGGTGCCGCGATGCCGGTCGAGGTCCTCACCCGATTCGAGAAGACCTTTGGGGTGTCGATTCGCGAGGGATATGGGCTCTCTGAGACCAGTCCCATCGTCACGTTCAACCCGCTCGAGCGACCCAACAAGCCTGGCTCGATCGGGCGGCCGATCTGGGGCATCGAGATCAAACTGATCGACCCCGAGTGGAACGAGGTAACCGACGGCGAGGCCGGCGAGATTGCGGTCCGAGGCCACAACGTCATGAAGGGCTACCTGGGCCGCCCGGAGGCAACCGCGGAGGTGATTCGCCACGGTTGGTTCCGCACCGGCGACATCGCCACCCGCGACGAGGACGGCTACTACTTCATCATCGATCGCGCGAAAGACCTGATCGTGCGAGGAGGCTTCAACGTCTACCCCCGCGAGGTCGAGGAAACCCTCATCGCCCATCCGGACGTCAGCCTGGTTGCGGTCATCGGAATCCCCGACGAGCGCGTCGGCGAAGAGGTGAAGGCGTTCGTCATCCGTGAGCCCGGATCCGATCTGTCGCCTGAAGCCCTCATGTCCTGGTGTCGCGAGCGCCTCGCGACCTACAAGTGCCCCCGCGCAGTGGAGTTCCGAGACTCGCTGCCCATGAACGCGACCGGGAAGCTGCTCAAGCGCGAGTTGCGCTGAGTGGGCCACTGTCCGGATCGGACTCTAGGCGCTACCGTCGAAGAGGGCCGGGCACGTCGGCTGGCCCGATGAGGGAGAGAGTGAAGTCGTGTACACCTTCGAGACATCGCGCACGTCCGATTGCGATCGCCGCGAACGCGGTGAGTGGTGGCGCGATCAGGTCTCGTCCATCCAATGCCGCATGTCGTTCGAGCTCGCCGCAGACTACCGCGGTCGCATCGAGCACCAACGCTCTGATTCCTACCAGGTGATCCGATGGTGGGGCGACGCGGAGGAAATCTCGCGCGACCGCCAGCAGGTCCGCACGGATCCGCGCGACGCATATGAGCTGGTCATCCCAATTCACGGAGCCCTCATGCTTCGCCAGGACGACCAGACTTCGCACGTCGCTCCTACGCAGATGGCCCTGATCTCGCTGGACCGATCCCTGGATCTACGCCATGGCGACGGGTTCTCCTCGATCGCGTTCATCGTGCCCCGCGAACGACTCGATCTGCGACTGCCTCGGCTATCGCAATCCGGAGTGACGCTGGCCGCGAAGCTCGGCCTCGGCCGCATCGTCGTCGACATGATCGCGAGCTTGCGGGAGAACGGGGCATCCCTCGCGGGAAGTCAGTTCGATGCCATCTGCGACCGCATCGTCGACCTGCTAGCGCTCACCTACAACGCGGACACCACCGCGGCCGTGGTCGATGTCCAGGAAGGCCTGGTGACGAGCATCCGGCGCTTCGTCCGGGAGAACGCCCACGACCCCGGACTGACCGGCGCTGTCGTCGCTGCTCGCCTCGGCTGGTCCCTGCGAAACATCCAGACACAACTACAGCGCGTTGACACCACCCCCTCCGATCTCATCCGAGAAGAGCGACTCGCTCTCGCGCGCTTGAGGCTTCAGGACCCTGCCTGGTTCCGGCAGAGTGTCACCCAGGTGGCTTACGCCTCGGGGTTCGGCGACCTCAGCACTTTCAGCAACGCCTACCGTCGGCACTTCGGCGAGAGACCGTCCGACACAAGATCCGCCGCGCGGGACGACGCCTGACCTCGACGGCAGCTTGCGCGCCGTGCAACCACTTGGCGCAGAAGCCCAAGCACACAGAGGCACCCCGCCCCTAGCGTCTAGAACATGAGCACCCCGAACGCCCAGGACACCAACCAGCGTCACGACGCCCTCTTCACCATTCGCGGCCGAACCGCGCTCGTGACCGGTGGATCTCGCGGGATCGGCGCAATGATCGCCAGAGGACTGGTCCTCGACGGAGCTCACGTGGTGATCACCAGCCGCAATCCGGAAACTTGTCGGGCGACGGCGGAGAATATCAATGCGGCGGCCGGCACGGCCGGCTCCACCGGCCGCTGCACCGCCGTAGCAAGCGACCTGTCCTCAGTCGACGGTGTGACGGGCCTGGTCTCCTGGCTCGAGGAGCACCTCGAGTCGATCGACATCTTGGTAAACAACGCCGGCGCCACCTGGGGAGCGCCACTCGAGCAGTTCCCTCTCGCAGGATGGACCAAGGTGCTCGACACCAACCTGGTGGCACCGTTCTACCTCACCACCGGACTCCTTCCTCTGCTCCGCAACGCGGCAGATCCCGAGCACCCCGCCCGCATCATCAACATCGGCAGCGTCGACGCCCTCATCACGCCGCATTGGGAGAACTTCTCCTACAGCGCTAGCAAGGCCGGCCTGCACATGATGACCCGCCAACTCGCGAAGCACCTCGCACCCGAAAGCATCACGGTCAACGCCATCGCGCCCGGCCCGATCCTCACCGACATGCTCAGTCACCTCGCTGCGGACCCCGACGCTGAAACGAAGATGCTGGAGCGAGTGCCGCTCGGGCGCTATGGCAACGCAGATGACCTGACCGGTGCTGTGCGCTTTCTCGCCTCACCTGCCGGTGCCTACCTGACCGGCGTCATCATCCCGCTCGACGGCGGGATGTCCGGCTGTGCCGGCTGACCCTCACCGGAAACCAGCGCCCGTGGCGCGTCATCTCATGTCCAAGGAGACTCCTACATTGAAATCCCCTGTCATCGTGGCCACCGCTCGTTCGCCCATTGGTCGGGCCGGACGCGGCAGCCTCGCCTCGATGCGCGCTGACGACCTGGCCACCCAGATGGTCGCCGCAGCCCTCGCCCAGGTCCCCGACCTCGACCCCACGACGATCGACGACATCTACGTCGGCGCCTGGGAGCACACCGGGGAGCAGAGCGAGAACATCGCGCGCCGAGTGGCCGTCCAGCTCGGTCTCGATACCGTGCCGGGGACCAGCGTCAACCGTGCCTGCGCCTCCAGCGTCCAGACCACTCGCATGGCGGCCAACGCGATCATGGCCGGCGACGGAGACGTATTCATCTCCGGGGGTGCCGAAAGCGTCTCCCGATATCTCCCGACAGTCATGAGCGGCGCGGACCGTGGCGCCAACCCACAATTCGACGCGGCTCAGGAGCGCACCCGCCGCAACGCCATAGGGAACCAGCAGTGGACCGACCCCCGCGAGAACGGTGCTTTGCCGGACTTCTACATCTCGATGGGTCAGACCGCCGAAAACGTCGCTACTCATCGGGACGTGAGCCGACAGGAGCAGGACGAGTTCGCACTCCGATCACAACAACTCGCCACATCGGCTATCGCTCGAGGCTTCTTCGACCGGGACATAACCCCGGTCGAGCTGCCCGATGGCAACGTCGTCGCGACTGACGACGGCCCTCGCCCCTCCACGGAACTCTCCAGCCTCGCGGGACTTGGCACCGTCTTCCGTGAGGGCGGCACTGTCACCGCCGGCAACGCCTGCTCTCTGAACGACGGGGCTGCTGCACTGGTGATCATGAGTGATCGCAAGGCCCGCGAGCTGGGCCTGACCCCGATCGCTCGCATCGTGGCCACCGCAGCCAGTGGACTCTCGCCGGAGATCATGGGCCTCGGCCCGGTCGAAGCCTCGCGTCGCGCGCTGGCCAAGGTGGGCCTCACCATCAAGGACATCGACCTCGTCGAGATCAACGAGGCTTTCGCCGCTCAGGTGATCCCGTCCTACCGAGAGCTCCGTATCGACATCGACAAGCTCAACGTCAACGGCGGCGGCATCGCCCTTGGCCATCCCTTCGGTGCCACCGGTGCCCGGATCACCACCACACTGCTGCACGCGCTCCAGGAACGAGACCAGCAGTTCGGCCTGGAAACCATGTGTGTCGGAGGCGGCCAGGGCATGGCGATCATCTTCGAGAGGCTCAGCTGATGGGAACCGTCCGGCCATCCAAGGCTGTCAGTCTCCAGCTCCCCCTGTCTTGTGGCGGAGGCGAGCCATGAGCGCGATATCTTCCGGTCATGGATCTGAACGCCTACCAGCAGGCGGCGCTGCGGACCGCGGCGCCGAAGGACAAGCCCAACGAGGTGTTCCACCTGCTGCTGGGTCTGGTCGAGGAGACGGGCGAGATCGCCGAGAAGGCGAAGAAGATCGTGCGGGACCACGACGGCGACTTCAACCAGTGGGACCTCGATGATCTGGCCAAGGAGCTCGGTGACACGCTTTGGTACGTAGCGGTCCTCGCTGACCACTTCGGGCTCCCGCTCGCGGATGTTGCTGAGCTCAACATCAAGAAGCTCGCCGATCGTCAGCAGCGGGGCGCGCTCGGTGGAAGCGGCGACGATCGCTGACGGTTGGGGCCCCTGACAGCCAGGCCGCCCAGTCTTACGAAGGAGCACCATGACAGTCGACGCACCATCCCCCGCGGAGAACGACGAGTTCTGGCGGGAGCGGCGGATCTGCTTTCTGACCACGAGCCGGCCGGACGGCAGCCCGCACCTGGTTCCGGTGGGGGTCACGTTCGATCCGGTGGCCGGCATCGCGCGGGTCATCAGCAGCGCGGGAAGCAAGAAGGTGCGCAACGTACGCGCGGCCGGGTCCGGCACGCAGGTCGCGGTCAGCCAGGTCGACGGGCGTCGGTGGTGCACTCTCGAGGGCACCGCGGTGGTCAAGGACGACGCCGAGTCGGTGGCCGAGGCCGAGCGGCGCTATGCCGAGCGCTACAAGCAGCCCCGGCCCAACCCCGAGCGCGTGGTCATCGAGATCACCGTGACCCGGGTGCTGGGGAACGTGCGTCCCGCGGGTTGGTGATCGCTGACCGGGCATGAGGACATGCCCTGAGGAAGTGCGGCGCAATGCCTCTTGCGAGTTATCAGATATCTGACTACTGTGATCGGCATCACATCACCCCACTTCGGAGGACGTCATGATCCGAACCCGCACGCACGTCGGCAGTCGCGCCGCCGTTGGCGGTCTCATCTCCATGCTGGCCATCTCGCTCACGGGTTGCGGCGCGCTGGGCGGCGAGTCCGGTTCGAGCTCCTCGGACGGAACGGTCACGGTCTGGCAGTACTACGGCGATGAGCAGATGCCGACCGGCAAGCCGCTCTACGACGCACTCGAGGCGTACGACGCTGAGAACGACGATGTGAAGGTGAAGATCCGGTTCATCCCCTTCGAAGACTTCAACCGGACCCTGCAGCAGGGTGCCGCCGCAGGGGAGAGCCCCGACGTCGCCCTGATCAACGCCTTCGACACCCAGCAGATGGCCGACGCGGGCGTGATCGAGGACATCTCCGACAAGGTCGAGGAGTGGGGCGAGAAGGACGCCTACTACCCGACGAGCTGGGAGACCACGCAGGTCGGTGGCAAGACGTACGGCATCCCGCACGTCGCGGACGACTACGCGCTCTACTACAACAAGGACGTCTTCGAGGCGGCCGGAGTGCAGCCTCCCGCGACCTGGGACGAGATGGAGAGCACCGCCGCGACCTTGGCCAAGGAGGTCAAGTACGGCCTGGCCGTCTCCGGGCGCGAGGGCGCCGAGGGTGCCACCGGGATCCTGCTCCGCCAGCTCGCGGCCGGCGGAGATCTCAAGACGTTCGGCGACGGGACCGGCGCCGCGGCGCTGGAGTCCTACAAGCGGATGGTCGACAACGGCGGGCTCTCGAAGGGTTTCCTGACCTGGCTCGAGGACGACGCCAAGACCCACTTCGCGGGCGGCGACGCCGCGATGATGATCAACTCGGCGACGTACGTGAACATCCTGCGCGATGAAGTGCCTGACCTGAACTGGGACGTGGCACCGCTGCCGAAGGACGAGGTCTCGAAGAGCTTCCTGTCGGCGGAGAACCTCACCATCGGCGCGGGCAGCGGAGACCCGGACGCGGCCTGGGACCTGATCGCCCACCTGCAGGAGCCGTCGGTTCTGGAGGAGTACCTCCCGGCCCGCAACAAGCTGCCTGCCCGCGACGACGTACCGAAGGCGGTCGAGGACCCGATCCGCAAGACCTTCGCCGACCAGCTCGAGAACGCCTGGGCGCCTGAAGGAGACGTGGCGACGCACTCCAACGAGTCGCTGACCGCGATCCAGGAGGCCCTGCAGGCCACCATCAGCGGCGGCAGCAGCCCGGCCGACGCCGCCAAGGCGGCGCAGGCCAAGATCGACGGCGCTCTGGGGTCGTGAGCTCCCTCGCTCGGTCGGCGCCAGCCGCGCGGACGACGGTCCGGCCGGGGCATCGACGGCCCAATCTCGCGCCGTACCTCTTCCTCGCCCCGGCGGTGGTCTTCGTCGTCCTCACCGTCGTCTACCCGCTGGTCTACAACATCCTGCAGAGCTTCTTCGACGTCGGCCTGCGGGAGGTCGTCCAGGGCGGCGCCTCCTGGGTCGGGCTCGACAACTACCGGGACCAGCTCGGGCGCTCCGAGTTCTGGCACGCAGTCGTCGTCTCGCTGGTCTACTCCATTGGCACCGTGGTGATCGCGTTCGCGGTCGGGCTGGGCCTCGCGCTGCTCTTCCATCGTGAGTTCCCGGGCCGCAACCTCCTTCGCGCGCTGCTGCTGCTGGCCTGGATCCTGCCCACGGTCGTCAGCGCCAACGTCTGGCGCTGGCTGCTCGACGGCAGCTATGGACTGCTCAACGCCGCGCTCAGCGGCCTGGGCCTGCTCGATCGCGATCTGTTCTGGCTCGGAGAGCCGAACCCCGCGCTGCTGGCGGTGATCGTGGCAACGGCGTGGAGCTTCGCGCCGTTCGCGATGATCCTGCTGGCCGCCGGGCTCCAGAGCATCTCGCCGACCTATTACGAGGCTGCCCGCATCGACGGTGCCTCCGCATGGCAACAGTTCCGCTCGCTGACCTTCCCGCTGCTGCGGCCGGTCAGCCTGACGGTCACGCTGCTGATCTTCATCTTCACCTTCAAGACCTTCGACACGATCTTCCTGATGACCGGCGGAGGGCCCGGCAACGCGACCGAGACGCTGCCGGTGTACGCCTACAACGAGGCCTTCGAGTTCTCCCGGTTCGACACCGCGGCAGTGGCGACGACGGTGCTGATGGTGATCTCCATCGCGCTTGCGCTGGTCTACTTCCGTGCCCTCCGGAGCGAGGAGGGCGCATGACCACCGTCTCCCGGCGCCTGCTGCCGTTCGCAGCCGTGCTCATCACGGCCGTCTACCTGATCCCCGTCTACTGGATGCTCAACACATCCTTCAAGGGCGCTGAGGACATCTTCGCGACGCCGCCGGACCTGATTCCGCTACCCCCGACCATCGGCTCGTACGCGAGTGCGGTCTTCTCCGACGGGGACATCGCCCGCGGGCTCCTGAACAGCGGCATCATCGCGGTCGGCACGACCGTCGTCACGCTGCTGGTCGCCCTCCCTGCGGCGTACGCCCTGGCCAGGTTGAGGGTGCGCTTCGTCTCCGCGTTCCTGATGCTCTTCCTAGCGGTGCAGATGGTGCCGTCGGTCAACCTGGCGCTGCCGATGTTCGTGCTCTTCAGCGGCGTCGGACTGGTGAACAGCTACGTCGGCCTCATCATCGCCAACTGCTCGCTCGCCGTGCCGCTGGCGATCACCATCCTGCGGCCCTACTTCCTCGCCATCCCCGAGGAGATCGTCGAGGCCGCCAAGATCGACGGCTGCAACGAGCTCACCGCGTTCTGGCGGGTGGCCGTCCCGGTCAGTACGCCGGGCATCATCACGGTCGGGGCGGTGAGCTTCCTGCAGGCCTGGGGCGAGTTCGTCTTCGGGCTCGCGCTGGCCCCCGACGAGAGGTTCCAGCCGGTGACGGTCGTGCTTGCCGGCATCACCAACGCGTTCGGAACCAAGTGGAACGACCTGATGGCGGTGTCAGCGATCATCGCGCTGCCCGTCATCGTCCTGTTCATCTTCCTCCAGCGCTACATCGTGGCTGGACTGACCGAAGGAGCGACGAAGAGTTGAGTCGATTGGAAATCTGGGCGGCGACACCGACGCCCTTCGACCCGGACGGTCGTCTCGATCTCTCGGTCGTCGAGGCGCAGGCCGAGCACCTGCGCAGCGCCGGGGTGTCCGGCGCGTTCGTGGCGGGCACCACCGGCGAGTTCCCGTCCCTGACCACCGACGAGCGGCGCATGCTCCTCGAGGCCTGGGCAGCCGTACGCCCCGAGGGGTTCGGGCTCGCTGCCCAGGTCGGCTCCAACGACCTGGCCCAGGCAGCCGAGCTCGCGGCGCACGCCGTCGACCACGGTGTCGACTTCGTGGCCGCGACCGCGCCGTTCTACGGCGAGGCGCCGCGCGTGGAGCTGGTCGTCGACCACCTCGCCCGGATCGCGGAGGCCGCCGGCGAGACGCCGCTGTGCTACTACCACATCCCGAGCATGACCGGCTCGACCCATCTGCCGGCCGATGTCGTCACCGCCGCGCGGGAGCGGATCCCCACCCTGACCGGGGTGAAGTTCACCGACGAGGACCTCATCGAGTGCGATCGCATCCGCGCAACGGGGGTCAAGGTCTTCTTCGGCCGCGACGAGCTGCTCCCCGCCGGCCTGGCGATCGGCGTGGAGGCGGTGATCGGCAGTCTCTACAACGGGCTCGCGCCGATCGCGCACCGGGTCGTCGAGGCGTACGACTCGGGAGAGCCTGAACGTGCCTACGAGCTGCACCGACCCTTCCGCGAGATCGCGGCCGTCGCCGGCCGGCACGGCGGGCTCGGCTTCGTCAAGGAGCTGATGAACCGGCTCGGCCCGGACGCGGGTGCGCCGCGTACGCCGTGGGGTCCGCTGGACGCGGCAGCCGTCGCCGAGGCGGACGCTCTCGCCGACCGGCTGCGGGTCGCCGTCGAGCAGGTGGGGAAGTCGTGAAGCACGGTTCCATCTACCGCGAGGCTCAGGTCCGGCTGCGCGACTTCATCCGGGAGCACGGCCTGCGGCCCGGCGACCGGCTTCCGCCCGAGTCCGCGTTGGCCGCCGAGCTCGAGGTCAGCCGACTCTCCCTGCGGGAGGCATCGCGAAGCCTGCAGACCCTCGGTGTGATCGAGGCCCGGCCCGGCAACGGCCTCTACGTCGCCGCGTTCTCCTTCCGGCCGGTGATCGAGCAGCTGCCCTACGGGATGGCCGAGCCCGGCGCCTCGCTGGAGGAGCTCCTCACCGCCCGCGAGGCCATGGAGGCCGGGCTGATGCCCGCCGTGTGCCGGCTGCGGGACGAGGAGGAGGAAGCACTGTCCCGGTGTGCCGACCTGGCCACCGAGATGAGCGAGCGGGAACAGCGCGGCGAGAGCTTCGCCGACGTCGATCGGGAGTTCCATCTCTCGCTCTACCAGACCCTCGGCAACCCGTTGGTCGAGAACCTGATCGAGCTCTTCTGGGAGCTCTTCGTCCGGGTCGGCGACGCCATCCCGGGAAGTCCCGAGCGCAACCGCGGCGAGGCTCACCTCGCGATCGTGCGGGCTCTGCAGGCAGGAGACGCCGAGCTCGCCACCGCCCGGATGTTCGAGCACTTCGACGACGTACGCGTCCGGGCGCGGCTGCTACAGGACCGCGCCTGAGCGACAGCAGGACCAGCAGGACCAGCAGGACCAGCAGGACCAGCGTCATCCAACGACAGCGACAACGACACGACAACGTCATCGACGTCGAGAAAGAAGGAACGCACCATGAGAAACCTCCATCGCGCAGCCGTGGTCGCCGCAGCGGCGACCATGGCCACCCCGTTGCTCATCAACGCGGACACCGCCCGGGCCGGCACCCCCACAGCCGACCCGGAGTCGTCCGGCTGCACCGGATCCGTCCCGTTCGTCTCCGGTGAGGGCGGCTACGCCGTCTACCGCATCCCAGCAGTCGTCCGCGCCTCCGACGGGGCGGTCATCGCCTTCGCCGAAGCGCGCGAGTCCAGCTCCGACGCGGGCTCGATCGACCTCGTCCGGCGCCGGTCGGGCGACGGCGGCTGCACCTGGGGCCCGCAGGCGGTCGTCGCCGACCAGGCCGAGAACACCATCGGGAACCCCGCACCGGTGGTCGATCCCAGCACCGGGGACCTGGTCCTGCTCAGCACCCGCAACGCCGGCACCGCCAGCGAGGCCGAGATCCTCCGTGGCGAGGTGACGGCGGAGGACAGCCGGCGGGTGTTCGTTCAGCGCAGCACCGACGACGGACGTACGTTCTCGCCGCTCGAGGAGATCACCGCCACCACCAAGCGCTCGGACTGGCGGTGGTACGCGACCGGGCCGGGCCACGCGGTGGCCATGGTCGGTGGGAAGCACGACGGGCGGCTGGTGGTCCCGGCCAACCACTCGAGCGCGCCGCCGACGGGGTCGGCCGACACCGGCGCGGAGGCCAAGTACTACGGCGCGCACAGCCTGATCAGCGACGACGGTGGTCGCACCTGGCGGATCGGCTTCGACGACAGCACCTTCGACGGCGAGCTCAACACCAA
Organism: Nocardioides panzhihuensis; assembly: GCF_013408335.1. Taxonomy (NCBI): domain Bacteria; kingdom Bacillati; phylum Actinomycetota; class Actinomycetes; order Propionibacteriales; family Nocardioidaceae; genus Nocardioides; species Nocardioides panzhihuensis. The sequence continues at coordinate 5,679,726 of NZ_JACBZR010000001.1, forward strand.
CGAGTCGATCGCCACCCAGCTGCGTGACGGAAGCCTCTACTTCAACACCCGAGACCAGAACGGGAGCTCGCCGGCCACCCGTGCCGACGCCGTCTCCCTCGACGGGGGTGAGTCGCTGGTGACGCCGTACGCCGCCGAGCCCGGCCTGGTCGGCCCGGTCGTCCAGGGCAGCGTGCTCCAGGTGCGCGGCGGCGACTGGCCGCTGGTGTTCTCCGGTCCGAGCGACCCGACCCGGCGTGCCGGGATGGCGCTGCGGGTCAGCGAAGACGCGGGTGACACCTGGGAGAACCGTCTCACCGTGTCGCCCGACCCGGCTGCCTACTCCGACCTGGTGCAGCTCCCCGGCCGCCGGCTCGGGCTCCTCTACGAGACCGGCACCAGCCGCGCCAACGAGACCATCACGTTCCGCCGCATCCCGCTGAGCGAGCTGCGATGACCACGCGGCGCGCGCTGCTAGCCGGTGCCGCCGGGGCCGCGGGTGCTGCCGGTGCCGCGGGTCTGGGGTTGACCTCCGCGACCCGTGCCGCGGCCGCACCCGGGGGACGTGGCGGCGGTCCCGACTCCGGCACCGCCGGCTGGGAGCGTCTTCCTGATCTACCGCCCAACCGCACGGACTGGGCGGAGGAGATACCGGTCGGGGAGGCGTACTGGCGCCAGCTCGGGCTCGCCGGGCCGGTCGCCGGCGCCCACGGCGATCACCTGATCGTCGCGGGCGGAGCCAACTTCCCCGAGCCGGGCCGCACCGCCGGGCGCGACCCCGTGCTGGGCAAGGTCTACTGGAACGACGCGTTCGTGCTGCGCCGGTCCGGCGAGACGTACACGTGGCTCGATCTGCCGCTGACCCTGCCCGACGCGGTCGCGTACGCCGCGTGCCTGAGCACGCCGCGGGGCGTCCTGGTGATCGGTGGCGAGGGGTTCCGCGGTGGACCGAACGGTGGCGCGCGAGCCACCCTGGAGAAGTTCGCCGACGTCTATCTCCTCCGCTTCGATCCGGTGGCCGAGGCCCTCGTCCGCGAGGACCTGCCGTCTCTGCCGCGACCGCTCTCCTACGGCGCCGCCGCGATGGTCGGTACGACCGCGTACGTCGCCGAGGGCGAGTCGTTCTACGCGCTGGACCTCGCCGACCCGGACTCCGGCTGGCGGACGTTGCCGACCTGGCCGGGCGGGCCGCGAACGGTCGCGGTGGCGGCCTCCGACGGTCGCCGGTTCCATCTGATCTCCGGGCGCACCCAGCAGCCGGACGGCTCGTGGACGCTGTACGCCGACGCGTACTCCTTCGATCCCGGTGACGGCAAGTGGGCCCGCCTCGCCGATCTGCCCCGGTGCGTCATGGCCGGGATAGGGGTCGGTGATCGCCGCGGCATCACGGTGTACGCAGGTGACGGCGACGTCGAACGGTGGGACGTCATCCAGGAGCACGCCGCGGCCGGGAACGCCGACGTGGTGGCCTGGCTCCAGGACCACCACACCGGGTTCGACACCGATGTGCTGCGCTACGACCTGCGGGCCGGCCGCTGGTCGGCGGTCGACCGGTTCCCCGGCGCCTCGCAGGTCACGACCCCCGCGGTGGAATGGGACAACGCCCTCATCATCGCGAGCGGGGAGGTCCGGCCCGGGGTGCGCACTCCCGTGATCTGGCGGGTGCGCCGATGAGCGCAGCCCTCTCGGCGGCGACCCTGACAGGGGTGTGGGGTCCGGTCCTGCTGCCGCTCCGGGCCGACGACGACATCGATCGGTCGCGGCTCGAGGCCGAGATCCGTACGCTGGCGGAGTCCCGTCTGCACGGCATCTACGCGCACGGGACGGCGGGAGAGATGCACCTGCTGCTGGATGATGAGTCCGATCGGGTGAGCCGGATGCTTGCGAGCGCGTGCGCGGCGACGGGCAAGCCCTTCCAGCTCGGCGCCAGCCATCCCGTCCCGCAGGTCACGCTGGAGCGGATCGCTCGCACCCGCGAGCTGCGGCCGGCGGCGTACCAGGTCGCGCTGCCGGACTGGCTCCCGCTCACGGACGACGAATGCGTCGCCTTCGTGACCAGGGTCGCCGAGGCCGCTGAGTCGATCCCGCTCGTCCTCTACAACCCCGGCCACGCCACCACGACGCTCACCCCGCGGCTGCTCGGCCGACTCCTTGACGAGACTCCGTCGCTGATCGGCGTCAAGGTGCCCGGCGGCGACGACGCGTGGTGGGACGAGCTGCGTACGCTCGGCGTGCTCGAGCGCTGCGCGGTGTTCGTCCCCGGCCACCGGCTCGCGTCCGGTCTGGCCCGCGGGGCGAGCGGCAGCTACTCCAACATCGCGGGGCTCTCCCCGGCGGGCGCCGTGCGCTGGTACGACCTGATGACCGCCGATCCGGCGACGGCCGGTGACCTCGAGCGCCGGATCGGTGAATGGTTCACCCGGCACGTCCTCCCGCTCCAGCGCGCCGGCGTCTCCGACCCCGCGCTCGACAAGCTGCTCGCGGCCGTCGGTGGCTGGGCCGACATCGGTCTGCGGGTTCGCTGGCCCTACCGGCCGGCGCCTGACTCGGCGGTGGCCGCGGCCCGCGACGACGCGTACGCCCTGTTGCCGGAGCTCTTCCCTGTCCTCCCCGCCGACACGATCCCGAAGGGAGCATGATCATGCCCCGACCCATTCCCGGCTCCCGGCCCTGGCGCGAGCAGCAGCTCGACTCCGTGCTGACGTTCGCGCGCCGCTCGGCGCTGGCCGGCGGCGGCTTCGGACGGCTCGACGCTGCCGGAGACGTCCAGGTGGAGCGCGGGCTCGAGCTGTGGATCAATGCCCGGATGACCTACGTCTTCGCGATCGCCTCGATGCGCGCGGGCACTCTCGACCCGCTGGCCGAGTACGGCGTCCGAGCGCTGCGCGACCTCTTCGTGGATCCCGAGCACGGCGGCTGGTTCACAGCCGTGACCTCTGATCACCGGCCGGCCGAGACCCGAAAGGGCTGCTACGAGCACGCCTTCGTCGTCCTGGCCGCGTCGGCCGCCCGGCTCGCCAGAGTCCCGGGAGCGGCCGAGCTGCTCGACGAGGCGCTCGCCGTCCACGAGCGGCGGTTCTGGGACGAGCGGGCCGGCCGCTGCCGCGAAGCGTGGGACGCGGGGTGGACGACGGTCGAGGCGTACCGCGGGGTCAACAGCAACATGCACACCGTCGAGGCCTACCTGACCGCCTCCGACGCCACCGGTGACCCGCGCTGGCGCCACCGGGCGCTGCGCATCTGCGAACAGGTCGTCGCCGATGCTCGGGCCAACGACTGGCGCCTGCCCGAGCACTTCGACGCCGAGTGGCGGATCCTCCTTGACTACAACGCCAGTGCCCCGGCCGACCCGTTCCGGCCCTTTGGTGCGACGCCCGGCCACGGGCTCGAGTGGTCGCGCCTGCTGATCGAGCTCGAAGGCGCGCTCGACGACCCGCCCGAATGGCTGGTCGAGGCGGCCACGGCGCTCTACACCCGGGCAGTCCACGACGGCTCCGTGGGCGACACGATCGTCTACACCACGGACTGGGAGGGTGAACCGGTGACTCGCGAGCGCTTCCACTGGGTGATGGCCGAGGCGGTCGCGGCCGCCGACACCCTGGCGCGGCGTACCGACGGGGCGGTCGGGGCGGCCGACCTCGACCGGTGGTGGCGCGCGATCGAGAACCACTTCGTCGACCAAGAGCACGGCAGCTGGCACCATGAGCTCGACGACGCCCTGCGGGTCTCCGGGCGCACCTGGCCGGACAAGCCGGACGCTTACCACGCCGTCAACGCGCTGCTGCTCCCCGACGCACCGCTTGCCCCGACGCTCGCCCGGAGCCTTGCGGACGGCTGAGCGATCCCCTTCGCGAGGGGAACGCGCCGGCTCTGGTGCAGCCCGCGGGTCAGGCCAGGTCGGCGGCCAGCTGCTTGCCGGCCTCGGTGAGCAACGGGACGGCGCGCTCGATGAGCTCGTCGCTCATTCGCCCGGTGGGGCCGCTGATCGAGATCGCCAGGCGCGGGGCGTAGTCGGCGACTGCGACGGCGACGCAGCGTACGCCTGCCTCCTGCTCACCCTCGTCGATGGCGTAGCGGCGCTCGCGGACCTGTTCCAGCTGGTCGAGATAGTCGTCGCGCGAGGTGATCGTGGTGGAGGTGTAGGGGACCATCTCGGTGCGTCGGAGGATGTCGCGGACGTGGTCGGGCGCCATGTCGGCGAGGATGGCCTTGCCGACGGCGGTGCAGTGCGGCGAGACGCGGCGACCGACCTCGGTGAACATGCGCATCGACTGGCGCGACTCGGTGTGGGCGACGTAGACGATCTGGTCGCCGTCGAGCATCGCCAGGTTGGCCGACTCGCCGACCTCGTCGACGAGTCGGGCGAGGTGGGGGCGGGCCCAGGTGCTGAGCATGCGGGAGGAGCTCTCGCCCAGCCGGATCAGCTTGGGGCCGAGGACGTACTGCCGGTTGGCCTCCTGGCGGAGGTAGCCCAGGTCGACGAGGGTGCGCACCAGCCGGTGGATGGTCGGCAGCGGCAGCCCGGAGGTGGCAGCGAGCTGGGAGAGCCCCATGGTCCCGCCGGCATCGGCCATCGTCTCCAGCAGGCCGAAGGCCCGCTCGATCGACTGCACGGCACCGGCGCGCGCCTTCGGCGCCTTCTCGTTCTCGCTCACAGGCTCCCCTATCTTCCGGCCACGATCTGATGGGTGCTGACTTCCGGATGACGGAAGTCTAGCGTCGGGTAGAGGAAAACCTGTCGGTTGCGTCCCTTGTCAGGTGAGATTAATATCCGCAATGCGGAAAGAAGAATCCATGCAAAGGAAAACTGCGGCCCTGAGAGGGTGGAGCTCGTGAAGATTCAGATCACCGGTGGCGACGTCGAGCGAGGAGCCGAGATCCTCACCCCCGAAGCCCTCGAGTTCGTCGCCGAGCTGCACCGCCGCTTCGGGCCACGCCGCGACGAGCTGCTGGCCGCCCGCCGGGTGCGGCGTGACGAGGTCGCGCGCAGCGGCCGGCTCGACTTCCTGCCGGAGACCGCAGAGGTACGCGCCGCCGACTGGACCGTGGCGCCGGCGCCCGAGGATCTCCAGGACCGCCGGGTCGAGATCACCGGCCCGACCGACCGGAAGATGACGATCAACGCCCTCAACTCCGGGGCACAGGTCTGGTTGGCCGACATGGAGGACGCCAGCACGCCCCACTGGAGCAACGTCGTCGACGGCCAGGTGAACCTGTACGACGCCGTGCGGCGGGAGATCTCGGCGATGTCGCCGCAGGGCAGGTTCTACGAGCTCAAGTCGGACCATCGGCTGGCCACGATCGTGATGCGCCCGCGCGGGTGGCACTTCGACGACCGGAACGTGCTGGTCGACGGCGAGCCGGTCGTCGGCGCCCTGGTCGACTTCGGGCTCTACTTCTTCCACAACGCCCGCGAGCTGGTGGAACGGGGGAGCGGGCCGTACTTCTATCTCCCCAAGATGGAGAGCCACCTCGAGGCGCGGCTGTGGAACGACGTGTTCACCTTTGCTCAGGCCGAGCTCGGGATCCCGCACGGCACCGTGCGTGCGACCGTGCTCATCGAGACCATCCCGGCTGCGTTCGAGATGGACGAGATCCTCTACGAGCTGCGCGACCACGCCTCGGGGCTCAACGCCGGCCGCTGGGACTACCTGTTCAGCCTGATCAAGTACTTCCGCGACGCCGGGCCCTCGTTCGTGCTTCCCGACCGGGCGACGGTCGGGATGGCCTCGCCGTTCATGCGCGCCTACGCCCAGCTGCTGGTCAAGACCTGCCATCGGCGCAACGCCCACGCCATCGGCGGCATGGCCGCCTTCATCCCGAGCCGCCGGGACCAGGAGGTCAACGCCACCGCCTTCGCCAAGGTCCGTGAGGACAAGGAGCGGGAGGCCGGCGACGGCTTCGACGGCTCCTGGGTGGCCCACCCCGACCTCGTCCCGATCTGCCGCGGGATCTTCGACGCCGTCTTGAGTGGACCGCTGGGTGACCGGCCGAACCAGGTCGACCGGCAGCGTGACGATGTCGAGGTGCGCGCCGAGGACCTGCTCGACGTCGCCTCGGCGGGCGGCGCGATCACCCTCGATGGCCTGCGCGACAACGTCGAGGTCTCCCTCGTCTACCTCGACGCCTGGCTCCGCGGCTCTGGCGCGGTCGCCATCCACAACCTGATGGAGGACGCAGCCACGGTCGAGATCTCCCGCTCGCAGATCTGGCAGTGGGTGCACAACGAGTCGAAGCTCGACGACGGCACTCCGGTGACCGAAGAGCTGGTACGCCGCATCCTGGACGAGGAGATGGCGAAGCTGCTCACAGCAGCCGACGGGATCGAGCACCGCCTGCAGGAAGCCCGGACCATCTTCGAGGAGGTCGCGCTCGCCGACGACTACCTCGACTTCCTGACCCTGCCGGCCTACGACCTGGTGGTCGGCGCATGAGCCACCTCGAAGACCTTGTCGGCAGGCTCGACCGCGCGCTCGCCGGCGCCGACGCGGCGCTGGCCGCGAGCTATCCGGGGGACCGCGGCGTACGTCAGCCGGTGCACACGGTCTATGTCCCGGGCGACCGCTACGACGAGAAGACCGTCGCTCAGTGGGCCGCCGAGTCCGGCCGGGCGCTGGCCGAGCATGCCGACTCGGCTGCTGAGATCGCCGAGGCGTTCGACCTGCGCCCGGAGCTGGCCGATGCCGTCTACGACCGGGTGCGGGCCAAGCTGGCCGCGGAGTCGATCGAGGACCTCCGGATCGACTTCGAGGACGGCTACGGAGCCCGCCCCGACGCGGACGAGGACGCCGCCGTGACGGCCGCCGCCCGTGCGCTCGTCGCCACCGTGCGCGACGGCTCCGCGCCGCCGTTCCACGGCATCCGGATCAAGTCCTTCGAGGCCCCGACGCGACATCGTGGCCTGCGTACGCTGGACCTCTTCCTGGAGGAGCTCGCCGGTGAGGGCGGGCTGACCGACGGCCTCGTCATCACGCTGCCCAAGGTGACCTCCGTGGAGCAGGTCGACGCGATGGTCACCGCGCTGGCCGCGCTCGAGGCAGCTCACGGGATCGTCGCGGGGAGTCTGCGGTTCGAGATCCAGGTCGAGACACCGCAGGCGATCCTCGGTTCCGACGGCACGGCGCTGGTCGCCCGGATGATCGCGGCCGGGGACGGACGGGTCACCGGCCTGCACTACGGGACCTACGACTACTCCGCATCGCTCGGGGTCGCGGCCGCCTATCAGAGCATGGAGCACCCGGTCGCCGACCACGCGAAGGACGTGATGCAGGTGGCCGCGGCCGGCACCGGCGTCTTCGTCTCGGACGGCTCGACGAACGTGCTCCCGGTCGGTGACCGCGAGGCCGTACGCTCCGCCTGGCGGCTCCATGCCCGCCTCGTCAGCCGGTCGCTGGCTCGCGGGATCTATCAGGGCTGGGACCTGCATCCGGCTCAGCTCCCGAGTCGCTACATCGCGACGTACGCGTTCTTCCGCGACGGGCTCGATGTCGCCTCGGCACGTCTGCGGGCGTACGTGCACGGCGGGGAGTCCAGCTATCTCGACGAGCCCGCCACCGCTGCCGCGCTCGCCGCGTTCGTCCTGCGCGGAGTGGAGTGCGGGGCGGTCACGGCCGACGAGGTCGAGCGCTCGGCCGGGATCGACATGGCCGAGCTGGCCGGGCTCGCGCGCCGACGGATCGGCTGACGCACACCGCGCGGCGGCAGGCTGGGTAGCCTGCCGCCATGCGCGTCGAAGCCGAGTTCACCACCGAACCGTTCCGTGGCGAGGGCGAGCCGCCCGAGCACGCGACCGCGGCGCTCGAGGCGGCCCGCGAGGCCGGCCTGGAGTGTGACTTCGGGCCGCTGGGCACGTCGGTGCGCGGCGAACGGGACACGGTGCTGGCCACCCTCGCCGCCGTGGTGGCCGCGGGTCTGGACCACGGCGCCGACCAGATCACCTTCCAGGTGCGGGTCGAGGGTCACAGCGCGCCGCGGCGTACGGCTTCCGGGTTGGAGGCGCTGCTCGCCGAGGTCGCCGACGAGCTCGGTGGCGACCTGCGGACGTTGGACCGGCAGGGGAAGCAGCGTGCCGTGCGGCTGCTGGAGGAGCGAGGTGCCTTCGAGTTCCGCAAGAGCGCCGAGATCGTGGCCGCTGCGCTCGGCGTCACCCGGTTCACCGTCTACAACTATCTGAACCGCGAGCGGGAGTAGTCGCCTATTCTTCAACAAACTGTTGACTGTGATGTGCGACACATGTAATCGTTGTTGCTGTACGGAAATTGGTTTCCGCATAGCGAGAGAGAACGATTCATGGATCTCCAGAGCTTCAACACCTCACCAGTGGATGTCGTGCGGCCGAGGCTGCAGGCCTGCTGTGACGCTCCGAGCTGGGTCGCAGCCGTCCTGGCCGGGCGTCCGTACCGCGAGGAGTCCGACCTCGTCCGAGCTGCCGATGAGGCGGCCAGACGATTCACCGCGGCCGACGTCGACCAGGCGCTGGCCGCCCACCCCCGGATCGGGGAGCGGGCCGAAGGCGAGCACGTCGAGGCCGCCTGGTCGCGGCACGAGCAGGCGGCGGTCGGCACCGACCAGGCCACGACCCAGGCTCTCGCCGACGGCAACCGGGCCTACGAGGAGCGCTTCGGCCGGGTCTTCCTGATCTGCGCCTCGGGCCTCTCGGCCGACGAGGTCCTCGCCTCGCTCCGCGACCGGCTCGACAACGCGCCGGACACCGAGGCGGCCGTGGTCGCCGACGAGCTCCGGAAGATCGCGCTGCTGCGTCTCGAGCGGCTCCTGACCGAGGAGATCTCCGCATGACCAGTCAGAACAGCACCAGTGCCATCACCACCCACGTGCTCGACACCGCGCTCGGCCGGCCGGCCGCCGGTGTCCCGGTCCGGCTCAGCCGGATCGACCCGCCGAGCACAGACCGGCCGGACTTCGACGCCATCGTCGTCCTCGCCGATGCCGTCACCGACGACGACGGCCGGGCGACCGACCTGGGCCCGGATCAGGTCCCGGCCGGCACCTACCAGCTCCGATTCGACACCGCCGCCTACTACGCGGCGACCGGTCAGGAGTGCTTCTTTCCGCAGGTCACCGTCACCTTCGCGGTCACCGACCGGCGGCACCACCACGTGCCACTCCTGCTGAGCCCGTTCGCCTACTCCACCTACCGAGGGAGCTGACATGCCCACCCACCACGGTGCCATCCGTCTTGGCCAGAACCAGTACGGCAAGGCCGAGAACCGCGTCGTACGCATCTACCGCGACACCCCTCGCCACCAGATCCGCGACCTCAACGTCTCCACCGCGCTGCGCGGCAGCTTCGCCGAGGCCCACACCAGTGGCGACCAGCAGGACGTGCTGCCGACCGACACCCAGAAGAACACCGTCTTCGCCTACGCGAAGAAGATCGGCGTCGCCTCGATCGAGGAGTTCGCCCTCGCTCTCGCCGACCGCTACCTCGAGGCCTGCCCGGCCGCCGAGGGAGCGCGGGTCGAGGTCGACGAGTACGCCTGGGACCGCATCCAGACTGATGATCCCGAGTCTGGCGGCGCGGGTCACGACCACGCCTTCGTCCGCTCAGGTGGCGGCGTACGCACGACGGTGGTGAACGTCGACGGCCGCGGTGAGGACCGGGTCGCCCATGTGGTGTCCGGCATCAAGGACCTGGTCGTGCTCAAGTCGACCGGCTCGGAGTTCCATGGCTTTCTCAAGGACGAGTACACCACCCTGAAGGAGACCACCGACCGGATCCTGGCGACCTCGCTCGTCGCCCGCTGGCGCTACGTCGGCACGGAGGTCGACTGGGACAAGTCGTACGACTCGATCCGGGCCCTGCTGCTGCAGCGGTTCGCGGAGATCCACAGTCTCGCCCTGCAGCAGACCCTGAACGGGATGGGCACCTCGGTGCTCGAGCAGCACGGCGATGTCGCCGAGATCAAGTTCTCCGCGCCCAACAAGCACCATTTCCTCTACGACCTCGCGCCCTTCGGTATGGACAACCCCGGCGAGGTCTTCCACGCGGCGGACCGTCCCTACGGCCTGATCGAAGCCTCGGTCGTCCGTGACGAGGCCCCCGATGCCGGCAACGCCTGGCACGCCATCCCCGGATTCTGCTGAGGACCGGCCATGTTAGGTCGCAGGAGGCAGACCCCCGCGCCGATGACGACCCGACCAGAGGACGAGCGGCATCCACCCGGCCAGCTCCTTGCCTACGGCACCCAGCACATCCTGACGATGTACGGCGGCGTGATCGCGCCGCCGCTCATCGTCGGGGGTGCCGCGGGCCTGTCGGGCACGGACCTCGCGCTGCTGGTGACCGCCGGACTCTTCGTCTCGGGCTTCGCGACGCTGCTGCAGACTCTCGGCATCGGCCCCTTCGGCAGCCGGCTGCCGATCGTGCAGGGTATCTCGTTCGCCAGCGTGTCGACGATGGTCACCATCGCCAGCGAGGACGGGTTGCGCCCGGTCTTCGGCGCGATCATCGTCGCTGGGTTGATCGGGCTGGTCCTGTCGTCGTTCTTCGCCCAGCTGGTCCGGCTGTTCCCCGCGGTCGTCACCGGCACCATCATCACGGTCATCGGGTTGTCGCTGATGCCGGTGGCGTTCCGGTGGGCGATGGGCAACGACGCCACCGCTCCGGACTACGGCTCGATGACCAACATCGCGTACGCAGGCCTGACGCTGCTCATCATCTTGGTGATCAGCCGGGTGTTCCAGGGCGCGATCTCGCGTCTGTCCATCCTCATCGGGATCGTCGCCGGGACCGTGATCGCGACGATCGCCGGTCGGGCCGACTTCGCCTCGGTCGGCGAGTCCGACCTGGTCGCGCTCCCGCCGATCCTGCACTTCGGAGGTCCGACGTTCGAGGTCGGCGCGATCGTCTCGATGACGATCGTGGTGCTGGTGATCATGACCGAGACGACGGCGGACATCCTGGCCATCGGCGAGATCGTGGAGACCGATGTGGACGCCAAGCGTGTCGCCAACGGTCTTCGCGCCGACATGGCGGCCACCACGGTCGCCCCGCTGTTCGGTACGTTCCCGTGCAGCGCGTTCGCGCAGAACGTCGGGCTGGTGGCTCTGACCGGCGTGCGGAGCCGGTACGTCGTCGCGACGGGTGGCCTCGTGCTCCTCCTGCTCGGCCTGCTGCCGATCGTCGGCGCAGTCGTGGCGGCGATCCCGTACCCCGTGCTCGGTGGTGCCGGCGTCGTGCTGTTCGGCTCTGTCGCGGCCAGCGGCATCCGCACCCTGTCGCGCGTGGACTACGAGGACAACCTCAACATGGTGATCGTCTCCGTCGCGATCGCCGTCGGTATCCTGCCCATCGCGGCGCCGACCTTCTGGGACGCCTTCCCCGAATGGCTAGGCGTGATCATGCACTCCGGCATCAGCGCCACCGCTCTGGTCGCCGTCGTGCTCAACCTGCTGTTCAACGAGGTCACCATCGGCAACCGCCCGGGTGCGTCGGTCTTCGCCGCCTCCGAGGACCGCCGCGACAACCTCGGTGACCGCCTCGACGACGACATCGACCGGTCGTGAGTGACTGAGGAGTGACGTACATCTGCAGCGCCCTCCCGGTCGACGGGCGGGCGCTGCAGCGTGGCCCAACAGCCGAAGCGTCAGCCCGGTCGGCCGAGGCGTCAGCCCGGTCGGCCGAGGCGTCACTCCGGTCGGCCGAGATGGCATCGCGTTGCCCATTCGGTCGACGTACGTGACGTCTCGGTCGACGTACGTGACGTCTCGGTCGACGTAGGTGACGTCTCGGTCGACGTAGGTGACGTCTCGGCCGACCTACCTGACGCCTCGGCGGGGTCAGCCGACGAGGTGCGAGTCGGGCGCCTCGACGAGCTCGCCCTCGATCCACACGCTGCGTACGTCGGCGGGGGTGCCGAGGGCGAACATCTTGGCCAGGGCGTCGGCGGGGTCTGCGGCGTGGGTGAGGCCGACGTCGAGGGGCGTGTCGGCGGCGGGCTTGATCCACTGGGCGTCGAAGCGGCGGCCTTCGCCGAAGTCGCCGACCGCGGCTCGTAGCCCGAGGGCCTCGGCGCCGGCTCGGGTGGCCAGGTGGAGGAGGTGGGTCGGCGTCAGTGGGTGGCCCGCCTCGCCGAGCTGCTGTTGGGCGACGTACGCTGCCAGGCCCTCCTTGAGCAGGGAGAACCCGGTGCCGGCGCCGACGTCGGAGCCCATCGCGACGTGCACCCCGTGGGCGCGGTGGCGAGCCAGTGGGAAGAGGCCGCTGCCGAGCGCGGCGTTGCTGGAGGCACAATGCGCGACCGAGGCGCCGCGAGCGGCGAGCAGGGTGAGCTCGGGGTCGGTGGGGTGCACGTTGTGCGCCAGCACGCTGCGTGGGCCGACCAGTCCGTGGCGGTCGTAGGAGGTCACGTAGTCGCAGCCGCAGAGCTCCTCGACGACCTCGATCTCGCGGGTGTTCTCGTTGACGTGGGAGGTGAACATGGCGCCTGGCACCGCGCCGAGCACGTCGGCGCAGGCCGCGAGCAGGTCGTCGGTGCACGACAGCGAGAACCTCGGGGTCACGGCGTAGCGGGCCCGGCCGACGCCGTGCCACCGCGCCGCCAGCGCCAGCGACTCCTCGCGGGCCCGCTCGGGGTCGGTGAGCAGGTCGTCACGGATGAGCCGGTCGCTGACCACGAGGCCGCTGGTGATCCGTAGGCCGACGCGAGCGGCCTCGGCGAAGACGGTGTCGACCGCGGGGGCGAAATGGCTGCCGAAGACCAGGGCTGTGGTGGTGCCGGCGCCGACCAGGCCGCGTACGAAGTCGGTGGCGACCCCTGCGGCGTAGGTCGGGTCGGCGAGGCGCGCCTCCTCGGGGAGGGCGCACTGGTCGAGCCAGTCGAGCAGCGGCAGGCCCAGACCGCCGATGACGCGGACCTGCGGGAAGTGCACATGGGTGTCGACGAACCCGGGCAGCACGAAGCCGCCGGAGAGGTCGACGACGTCCTCCTGGGGGTGCTGACGGTGCAGGTCGGCGTAGCTGCCGCGGGCGCGGATCACGCCGTCGCGTACGAGCAGTGCGCCGTCCTGTTCCGTGCGGAGCCGACCGCCGGTGAAGGGGTCGTCAGGGGTGTCGAGGAAGGTTCCTCGGTAGAGCGTCATGGGTTCACCTTGGTGTGTTGTTCAGAAGTGTCGGGGTCACCCGAGAAGAGCTGCAGCAGCCGAGCAGCGACGCTTACTGCGATCGTAGCCGGGGCCTTGCCACCGAGATCGGGGAGACCGATGGGTGTGGTGATGCGGGCGATCGTCTCGGGGGCGTGTCCCTCGTCGGCGAGCTTGGCCTTGAACCGGCTCCATTTGGCGCTCGAGCCGATCAGCCCGATCGACGCCAGATGCGAAGCGCGGAGAGCCGCGTCGCACAGCGCGGCGTCCTCGGCGTGATCGTGGGTCATGACCAGGACATGAGTGCCCTCCGGGAGCTCGCCGATGACGAGCTCGGGCAGAACCGGGACCTGGTGGACATGGACGCCGGCGACGGCGTCGTCCAGCCCCTGCAGCTGCGCAGGGGAGAGCTGGGCGGCGCGGGAGTCGACCAGGTGCAGCTCGAGGTCGTGACGGGCGAGGATGCGGGCCAGCTCGAGTCCGACGTGACCCATCCCGAAGATCGCCACGGAAGGTACGACGGGCAGCGGCTCGAGCAGCAGCTCGACCTCGCCGCCACAGCACTGGACGCCGTGCTGGTAGGGCGCCTTGTCGGAGAGCGACACCTTCAGGGTCTCCGGCACGGCGAGGCCCTCGGCCAGCATCGCCCGCGCGCGCTCGATCGCGACAGCCTCGAGGTTGCCGCCACCGACGGTGGCCCAGGTACGGTCGGCAGAGACGACCATCTTGGCCCCTGCCTCGCGCGGCGAATGACCGCGCACGGACGTCAGGGTCACCAGTACGCCGGGGACCCGCTGCTCGCGTAGCCGCTGGACGGCTCTCATCCACTCCATGTCATTTCCCCCTCCAACTGGCACAGCCTCCGGCCATGGCCGGCTCGGCGCCGGCGTCGGCGTCGCTGGGTGCGGCCTCGGGGGCCTGCGGCGTACGGGCCCGGTCGAGCGCCCAGTAGACGGCCTCCGGGGTGGCGGGGCAGCCGAGGTCGACGCTGGAGCCGGCGGGACCGAACGCGGCGGCCGCCTCGCGCAGCGCCTCGCGTACGGAGAAGGCGAGCATCAGTGGGGGCTCGCCGACCGCCTTGGAGCCGTAGACGGCACCCTCCTCGTGGGCCTTCTCGAGCAGCTTCACCCGGAAGTCCTCGGGCATCTCGGAGAAGCTCGGCAGCTTGTAGGTGCTCGCCGCCTGCGTCGCCAACCGCCCGCGGTTGGGCCCGTCCGAGGTGTCCCAGCGCAGGTCCTCCAGGGTCAGCCAGCCGGCGCCCTGCACGAAGCCGCCCTCGATCTGGCCGATGTCGATCAGCGGGCTCAGGCTGTCGCCGACGTCGTGGACGATGTCGACGCGCCGCAGCGTGTAGGCGCCGGTGAAGCCGTCGACCTCGACCTCGGACGCCGCCACCCCGTTGGCGAAGTACTTGAACGGCTCGCCCTGCATCACGTTGGGGTCCCAGTGCAGGCCCTCGGTGCGGTAGAAGCCGGCCGCCCACAGCTGCACCCGCTGGTGGTAGGCGGTGTTGACCAGCTCGTTCCAGCCGATCTCCCCTGAAGCGGGAGAGAGGCCGCGCACGACGCCGTCGTCGAAACGTACGTCGTTCGGGCTGATCCCGAGACGGCCGCCGGCGACCTGGGCGAGCCGCTCGCGGATCTGCTCGCAGGCGTTCTTGATGGCCGCCCCGTTGAGGTCGGCACCAGAGCTGGCCGCGGTCGCCGAGGTGTTGGGCACCTTGTCGGTGCGGGTGGGGGCGAGGCGTACGCGGGACAGTGGCAGACCGAGCGCGGTGGCGGCCACCTGCAGCATCTTGGTGTGCAGGCCCTGGCCCATCTCGGTGCCGCCGTGGTTGATCAGCACCGAGCCGTCCTTGTAGACGTGTACGAGGGCGCCGGCCTGGTTGAAGGCGGTGAGATTGAAGGAGATACCGAACTTCACCGGCGTCATCGCCAGGCCGCGCTTGGTGTGCGGGTGGCGGTGGTTGAACTCCGCGATCTCGGCACGCCTCCGTGCCACCTCGCCCGAGTCGGCGACCTGGTTCCAGCAGGCCGTCAGCCGGTCGGCCTGTCGCACCGGTTGACCGTACGGCGTGGTCTGGTCCTGCTGGTAGAGGTTGCGGCGGCGCAGCTCGAGCGGGTCGATGCCGAGCAGCGGGGCGCAACGGCCGAGCAGGTCCTCCATGACCAGCATCCCCTGCGGGCCGCCGAAACCACGGAAGGCGGTCTGCGAGGTCTTGTTGGTGCGCGCGACCCGGCCGTCGACCCGGATGTCGGGCACCCAGTAGGCGTTGTCGATGTGGCACAGCGCGCGGGCCAGCACCGGCTCGGAGAGGTCGAGGCTCCAGCCGCCGTCGGCGGTGAGGGTGGCCTCGAGGGCGAGGATGTGGCCCTCGTCGTCGAACCCGACCCGCCAGGTGCTGTGGAAGCCGTGACGCTTGCCGGACATCGTCATGTCCTGTGTGCGGTTGAGCCGCAGCCGCACCGGGCGCCCGGTGAGGGTGGCCCCCAGGGCGGCGATGGCGGCGTAGCCGTGCGGCTGCATCTCCTTGCCGCCGAACGCGCCGCCCATCCGCAGGCACTGGACGGTCACCTCGTGGCTCGGGACGCCGAGGACATGGGCGACGATCTCCTGCGTCTCGGAGGGGTGCTGGGTGCTGCTGTGCACCAGCACTTGGCCACCCTCGTCGACCAGGGCGAGCGAGACGTGGGTCTCGAGGTAGAAGTGCTCCTGACCGGCGAACTCGAACTCGCCGTCGAAGACGTGCGCCGCGCCCTCCAGCGCGGCCTCGGCGTCACCGCGCTCCAGGTGGCGCGGGGTGCCCTGGAAGCTCTCCGCAGCGATGGCCTCCTGAACGGTGACCAGCGAGGGCAGGGGCTCGTAGTCGACCTCGACCGCGGCCGCGCCCAGCCGGGCAGCCTCCTGGGTCTCACCGAGCACCCAGCACACGGCATGGCCGTGGAACATCACCTCGGTGGGGAAGAGCGGCTCGTCGTGCTTGACGCCGGCGTCGTTGACGCCGGGCACGTCGTCGGCGGTCAGGACTCGGACGACGCCGGGGACCTCGTATGCCTTCTCAGGACGGAGCGCGGTGACCAGCGCATGGGTGTGCGGGGCCTGGACCGGCCAGGCGTGCAGTGTGCCGGCGATCCGCCCGACGAGGTCGTCGGTGTAGAGCGCCTCGCCGGTCACGTGCAGGGCGGCGCTCTCGTGCGGCATCGGGATCCCGACGATCGGGTTGTCGGGGCGTTCGGACAGGGCGCTCATGCGGGCACCTCCTGGCGGCCGGGGTGGGTCTGGGGGTGGGTGTGGAACAGGCGCAGCAGGGACTGGCCCAGCATCGCCGAGCGGTAGGACGCACTGGCGCGGTGGTCGTCCATCGGGGTGCCCTCCTCGGCGAGGACGGCCGCGGCGCGGCGTACGGTCTCCTCGGTCCACGGCCGGCCGACCAGGGCATCCTCCGTGGCGACGGCGCGCAGCGGCGTGGCGGCGACGCCGCCCAGGCCGATCCGAGCCTGGACGACGGCGCCGTCGGTGATCTCGAGCGCGTAGCCGACGGCCACGCTGGAGATGTCGTCGAAGCGGCGCTTGGCGATCTTGTGGAAGCCGACGAGCGGGGCCAGTGGCAGCGGGAGCCGTACGCCGCGGATCAGCTCGTCGGCGGCCCGGACCGTCTCGCGGTAGCCGGTGAAGTAGTCGGCCAGCGCGACGACCCGCTCACCGCGCGGCGAGGCCAGGACGACGTCGGCATCGAGCGCGAGCAGCGCCGGTGGGGCGTCGCCGATGGGGGAGGCGGTGCCGATGTTGCCGCCGATCGTCGCGCTGTTGCGGATCAGACGCGAGGCGAACTGCGGGAAGAGCTCGGCCAGGAGCGGGATGCGACCGTTGAGCTTGCGCTCGATCTCGGTCAGTGTGAGGGCCGCGCCGACCTCCACGTAATCGGTCCGGAAGGAGAGCTCGCGCAACTCGGGCAGCCGGTCCACCGCGACGACCAGAGGCGCCCGGCGGCCGCGGAGGTTGACCTCGACGCCCCAGTCGGTCGAGCCGGCCACGATCTGCGCCTCCGGTCGCTCGGTGAGAAGGGCGAGCGTCTCGGTCAGAGTCTCCGGGCGTACGAACTCGGCGCCGTCGACGGCGATCCGGGTCGGCCGCGGCTCGGGCGGCGGCTGCTGCTGCCGCGCGGCGAGGGCGTCGCCGTCCTCCGGCGAGCCCAGGGCGAAGGCCGCGTCCCGGATCGGGCGGTAGCCGGTGCAGCGGCACAGGTTGCCGCTCAGCGCATGCAGGTCGACGCCGTTCGGGCCGTGCTCGTGGTCGCACGCTTCGTCGGTCGCAACCCGTCCCGGACGGTAGAACTCCGCGGCGAGGCTGCAGACGAACCCAGGGGTGCAGTAGCCGCACTGCGAGCCACCGCGCACGGCGAGCTCCTGCTGGACCGGATGGAGGTCGCTGCTGCTGCCGAGGCCCTCGCTGGTGACGACCTCCTGGCCGTCGAGCGCGGCGACCGGCACCAGGCAGGCGTTGACCGAGGTCCACTCGGTCGGCGAGGTGGTCCCGGGCCGAGCGACCATCACGGAGCAGGCGCCGCACTCGCCCTCGGCGCAGCCCTCCTTGGCGCCGGTCAGGCCGCGACCGCGCAACCAGTCGAGGGCGGTGGTGTGGGCGGCGACCCCGGTCAGGGGCAGCCGGTCCCCGTTGACGGTGACACCGGGGGTGGCGGGTGTGCTCATCGCTGGCTCCGGATCGGGTTGCGGGTGCGGGCGCTGTGGATCGGGTTGGCATCGCGCAGGAAGTCGTCGAAGCGGTGGCCGGCGATCTTGGCGATCTCGATCAGCGCCGCGGCGTGCTCCTGTCGTTCGCAGTTGCCGAGGCGGTCCCGGCCCTCGGCGAGGATCCGGTCGAGCGAGGCGGCGTCGCGTACGGAGATGACCAGCGGGAAGCCGAACCGGTCGTGATACGCGTCGGTGAGCGCCGTCAGCGCCTCCTGGTCCGGCTCGGCCAGGTGCGTCAGGCCGCGCGAGGACTGGTCGCGCAGCGACTCCTCGCCGACGACCCCGTCCGAGACCAGGCGCGAACCCAGCTCGGGGTACGCCTCGATCAGCTCGCGCTGCTCCTCGACGGTGCCGCTGAAGAGGGCGTCCTGGAAGGCCCGGCGCAGGGCGTGGGTGTCGGTGAACGGCCGCTGCTCCCAGGCCCGCTCGACCATCCATCGCGGACCCTGGAAGAGCCCGTCGAACGTCTCCACGAACTCCGTACGTCCCATCTGGTTGACCTGGTCGAGCCGGACGCCCTCGCCGGGCTGGCCGGCGACGGTCGGACCGAAGTCGGGACCGACGTGGTGGAACAGGACGTTGAGCAGGATCGCCGAGAGGCTGCCGAGGGTGATGCCGCTGCCGAAGATGATCTCGGCCCACCCCGGGACGGCCTGGGAGACCTCGGGCTGCGCGGTGACGTACATGGCCAGGCCGACGCTGGTCGCGACGATCACGACGTTGCGGTGGTCGTGGAAGTCGACCTTGCTGAGGGTCTGGAAGCCGACGACGGCGACGGTCGCGAACATCGCCAGGGCCGCGCCGCCGAGGACCGGGTGCGGGATGCCGGCGACGATCGCGCCGACCTTGGGGAGCAGCCCGATCAGCACCATGATCAGACCGGCGGTGGCGACGACCCACCGGCTCTTGACCCTGGTCAGCCGGACGAGGCCGACGTTCTCGGCGAAGCAGGTGTAGGGGAAGGAGTTGAAGACGCCGCCGATGGTGGTGGCCAGACCGTCGGCACGCAGGGCCCGGGCGATGTCGGTGCGACCGACCCGCTTCTCCACGATCTCACCGGTGGCGAAGACGTCACCGGTGGTCTCGACGGCGGTGATCAGCATGACCACGATCATCGACACGATCGCGGCGGCGGAGAACTGTGGCCAGCCGAAGTGGAACGGGGTGGTGACGCCGACCCAGTCGGAGCCGGCGACCGCGTCGAAGTGGGCATCGCCGAGGACCCAGGCGACCAGGGTGCCGGTGACCAGCCCGACGAGCACGGCGACGGTGGCCATGAAGCCCTTGAACACCCGCTGGATGATCACGATCAGCGCCAAGGTGCCCAGGGCGTACGCCAGGTTGCGGCCGCTCGTGGGGTCCGAGGTCGGTCCGGCGCCACCGGTCGCGTCCGCGGCAGCGACGGGGAGCAGGGCGATGCCGATGATGGTGATCACCGAACCGGTCACGACCGGCGGGAAGAATCGGATCAGCCTGCTGAAGTAGGGGGCGATGAAGAAGGTCGCCAGACCGGCGACGATCACCGCGCCGTAGATGACGAGCAGCCCGTCGGTGCCGCCGCCAGCGGCCATCCCGATCGCGATCATCGGCGAGACGGCGGTGAAGGTGACGCCCTGCAGCAGCGGCAGGCGAACGCCGACCTTCCAGAAGCCCACCGACTGGATGATCGAGGCGATGCCGCAGGTGAACAGGTCGGCGTTGATCAGGTGGATCAGCTCCTGCTGGTTCAACCCGATCGCGTTGGCGAGCAAGATCGGCACGATCACCGCACCGGCATAGAACGCGAGCACGTGCTGGAGGCCGTAGACGGCGAGCTTGCCCGCCGGGAGCACCTCGTCGACGGGGTGGGTGGTGCCGGAACCACTCTTCCGCTGTGGCCGCAACGACCTCAGGACTGCTCTGGCATTCATCGCCTCACACCTTTCTGGGGGGCTCTCGCGGTTGGTGAGCGTGACGTACACCACAGCCTCCCCCGTTCGGGCTCTCCTGGGCATCCGCCGATCATCCGAAGATGTGGTCCGGGTGGATCCGGTGCTTTGTGTGATCCTCCAAACCGCGCGGCGAGATCACGTGTAACACGCTGTTCGTAGGACTATCCGGGCGTTCTGATAGGGCGAGTAGACCTACGAACGACGTGTTACATGCGGCGGCGGCGTTCCAGCGCGCTCTCGCTCTCACAGTGATCTGAGGGCGAGAAAGACGTCGACCCGGTCCTCCATCGTGGTCAGGTCACGACCGGTCAGCTCCTCGATCCGGGAGATCCGGTAGCGCACGCTGTTGACGTGCAGGTGGAGCGACTCCGCGGTTCGCGTCCACGATCCGGCGTACGTCAGGAACCGGTCGAGCGTGAGCACGAGATCGCTGCCGGAGCGCTGGTCGTGCTCGAGGACCGGGCCGAGGACGCGTTGCGCGTAGGTGCGGCGGATGTCGTCGGGGACCGTGGCGAGCAGCAGCACGTGGGAGGTCACCTCCTCGGAGCTGGACAGCGCCACCGAGCCTCCGCCGGAGCGGGCGACCCGGTGTGCGAACCGGGCCTCCTCGAGTGCGCCCGCCAGCGCCTCGATGCCGCTCTCCCCGCTCAGGCCGACCGACAGCGAACCGCGCACCAGGGCCGGCGCCAACCGGGTGAGCGAGCGGCGCAGCTGGTCGGTGAGGTCCGGGCGGGACGGGAGGAAGGCGACCGCGCAGCCGTCGCGGGCGCTCGCGACCACGGACGGCCCCAGGCCGAGGGCCACGTCCTCGAGCACCGCGGCCACCGCATCTGGCGGTCCGCCGGGCCCGAGCTCGGCCACGGCGAGCACGAGCGGCCGATCGGGATCGAGCCCGGACTGGCGTAGCCCGGTTGCGATCTCGGCGGGGGAGGCGCCGGCCTCCAGGTGGGCGAGGGTCGCCGCCGCGAGCGGTCGCCGGACCCGAAGTCCCTCGTCGCGCCGTGATCGGTCCAGTGCGGTGATGGCGCCGAACTCGTGGACCATGTCGAGGTCCTCCCGCGGCCAGGTGGTGTGGTCGCCCTCGACGGCGACCGTCCATCCGGTGAGGCGGTCGGCCAGGCCCGATCCGATGGGGAACAGCGAGTAGCGGTGGTCGCCCGCCTCGGCCACGGCGGGCAGCAGGTCGGCGGTCAGGAAGCGGCGGGTCAGCGCGTCGACCGTCTCGGGGTCGAGCTCGCCGGGGCCTGGCACGACATGTCGGCCGCTCGCGGTGAGCACGCGGCAGGCGTGGCCGATCTCGGACGCCACCCGGGCGGCCAGCTCGTCCAGGCTGCGGCCCGAGGCGATGGCGGAGAGCAGCTGACGCTGGCGGGCCAGGCTGGCCGACATCCGGGCGCTCGCGCCGGCGGCGCCGGCGGCCGCGACGTACTCGGTCACGTCGGCGAACGCGACGTCTCCGGGGACCTCGACCAGGGCGACCCGGTGGCGACGGCAGGCCTCGACGAGGTCGTCGGGGACCGCTCCGAGGAGGGCCGCGCCGGCCAGCAGACAGGTCGCCCCGCCCTCCGCGATCGAGGACACGAAGGTCTCGCTGTCCTCGGGTCCACGACGCCAGACCAGACCGGTGAGCACGAGCTCGCCGCCGCTCAGGTAGCGACCGGGTTCGAGCAGGTCGATCGTGATCGTGCGTCCCACCGGACGCTCCAACGAGCCCTCGGGGGCGTGCAGGAGCCGCAGGCCCAGGCTGGGCGTCTCCAACAGCTCTGCCAGTTGCACGGTGCCTCCATATCGGCCGCGTCTTGGAGGAACGTACAACGCCTGCGCGCCCACGCGGGAGGCCCGTTGTCGTTTCTTCACCACTTTGCGGCCAAGTCCTGCTCGGGGTTGACGTGACTCCGCTCACATCCTTATATTTCGAATGTCAGAAATCAAATTCCGCATTACGGAAGGAATGGTGAAATGTCCCACCATCTCCGGTACGAGGTGAACTGCTCGATCCTGTTCACCGAGCTCCCGCTGCTCGAGCGCCCCGCAGCGGTGAAGGCCGCCGGCTTCGACGCGGTGGAGTTCTGGTGGCCGTTCGCCGACGCGGTGCCGTCCGACAAGGACGTCGACGCCTTCGTCGACGCCGTCCAGGACGCCGGGGTGCGCCTGGTCGGCCTCAACTTCTTCGCCGGTGACATGCCGGCCGGCGACCGCGGCCTGGTCTCGTGGCCGGCCCGGTCGGCGGAGTTCCGAGACAACATCGATGTCACCATCGGCATCGGTGAACGGCTCGGCTGCACCGCGTTCAACGCGCTCTACGGCAACCGCGTCGACGACGCCGCGGCCGAGGCGCAGGACGACCTCGCCGCCGAGAACCTCGCGCTGGCAGCCCGTGCGGCGGCCCGCATCGACGGCGCCGTGCTGGTCGAGCCGGTCAGCGGCGCCGACCGCTACCCGCTGCTCACCGCCGCCGACGCGATCGCGGCGATCGACCGCGCCGGCGAGACCAACATCGGTCTGCTGGCCGACCTCTACCACCTCGCCGTGAACGGCGACGACGTCGACGCGGTGATCGCTGCGTACGCCGCTCGCATCGCCCACGTCCAGATCGCCGATGCCCCTGGCCGCAACCAGCCCGGCACCGGCGACCTTCCGCTCCAGCGGCAGCTCGCCGCGCTCGAGGCTGCTGGGTACGCCGGCTGGGCCGGGCTGGAGTACAAGCCCGCCACCACCTCAGCAGACAGCTTCGACTGGCTGCCGCGCGAGCGTCGCGCCGCCGCCACCGCCACCCGCTGACCACCCCCTAGGAGGGAACCTCATGACCAACATCGCCTTCATCGGACTCGGCATCATGGGCAGCCCGATGGCCGCCCACCTCGTCGAGGCCGGTCACACCGTCGCCGGTTTCGACCACAGCCCCGAGCGCACCCAGGCTCTGGCCACAGCTGGCGGCCGCGCCGCCTCCTCGACCGCCGACGCCTGCCGCGACGCCGACGTCGTCTGCGTCATGGTCCCGGACTCGCCCCACGTCGAGGAGGTCCTCACCGCCGAGGGTGGTGTCTTCGAGACCGCCCCCGCCGGTGCGCTGATCATCGACTTCTCCAGCATCCGGCCGGACGTGAGCGCGACGCTGGCCGAGCAGGCCACGACCCGCGGCTTCCGGATTCTCGACGCCCCGGTCTCCGGTGGCGAGGCCGGCGCGAAGAACGCAGCCCTCTCGATCATGGTCGGCGGCGCAGCCGACGACTTCGCCACGGCGAAACCGATCTTCGAGGCCGTCGGCAAGACCATCGTCCATGTCGGCCCGAGCGGCGCCGGCCAGACGGTCAAGGCAGCCAACCAGCTCATCGTGGCGGCCAACATCCAGGCGCTCTCGGAGGCGGTCGTCTTCCTCGAGGCGTACGGCGTGGACACCAAGGCAGCTCTCGAGGTGCTCGGTGGCGGGCTCGCGGGTTCGAGCGTGCTCGACCAGAAGAAGGAGAACATGCTGACCCGCTCCTTCCGACCCGGGTTCCGGATCGACCTGCACCACAAGGACATGGGGATCGTCACCGCCGCCGCCCGAGAGGCCGGTGTCGTGGTCCCGCTCGGCTCGCTGGTCGCCCAGCTGATGGCGAGCGCGCGGGCCAACGGTGACGGTGGTCTGGACCACTCCGCCCTGCTGCGAGGCGTCGAGCGCCTGAGCGGCTCTGCCACCACGTCTGCCACCACGTCTGCCACCACGTCTGCCACCAACGAGGAGAGCTGACATGGCACGCATGCGCGCGGTCGACGCCGCCGTCCTGATCCTGGAGAAGGAGGGCGCGACCCAGCTGTTCGGCCTCCCGGGCGCCGCGATCAACCCGTTCTACAGCGCGATGCGCAAGCACGGCGGCGTCCAGCACGTGCTCGCCCGCCACGTCGAGGCGGCCTCCCACATGGCCGAGGGCTACACGCGGGCGAAGGCCGGCAACATCGGCGTCTGCATCGGCACCTCCGGCCCGGCCGGCACCGACATGATCACCGGTCTCTACTCGGCCTCGGCCGACTCGATCCCGATCCTGTGCATCACCGGTCAGGCGCCGGTCGCGAAGCTCCACAAGGAGGACTTCCAGGCGGTTGACATCGCCGCCGTCGCCGGCTCGCTCACCAAGATGGCGGTCACCGTGATGGAGCCCGCCCAGGTGCCCGGCACCTTCCAGAAGGCCTTCCGGCTGATGCGCGAGGGGCGCCCCGGCCCGGTCCTCATCGACCTGCCGCTCGACGTCCAGCAGGCCGAGATCGACTTCGACATCGAGACGTACGAGCCCATGCCGATCGCCAGGCCGGTGGCCAGCCGTGCCCAGGCGGAGAAGGCGCTGGCGATGATGCTGGAGGCCGAGCGCCCGCTGATCGTCGCCGGTGGCGGTGTGATCAACGCCGACGCCGCCGAGCTGCTGGTCGAGCTCGCCGAGGTCACCGGGGTGCCCGTCGTCCCCACGCTGATGGGCTGGGGCACGATCCCTGACGACCACCGGCTCAACGCGGGCATGGTCGGCCTGCAGACCTCTCACCGCTACGGCAACGCGACCATGCTGGCCGGCGACTTCGTCCTCGGCATCGGCAACCGGTGGGCCAACCGCCACACCGGCTCGGTCGAGACCTACACCCGGGGTCGTACGTTCGTGCACATCGACATCGAGCCGACCCAGATCGGCCGGGTCTTCGCGCCGGACTACTCGATCGTCTCCGACGCCCGCGCGGCGCTGGAGGTGCTCGTCGAGGTCGCCCGCGAGTGGGCGGCGGAGGGCCGCGTCGCCGACCGCGAACCCTGGGTCGAGGAGTGCGCCGCGCGCAAGCGGACCCTGCAGCGCAAGACCCATTTCGACGACGTTCCGATCAAGCCACAGCGGGTCTACGAGGAGATGAACCGGGCCTTCGGGCCGGGCACGCGCTACGTCACCACGATCGGCCTGTCCCAGATCCAGGCCGCGCAGCTGCTGCACGTCTACAAGCCGCGCCACTGGATCAACGCCGGCCAGGCCGGCCCGCTGGGCTGGACCCTGCCGGCCGCCCTGGGGGTCGCGACCGCCGTCCCCGATGACCAGGTGGTCGCGCTCTCGGGCGACTACGACTTCCAGTTCCTGATCGAGGAGCTCGCGGTCGGCGCCCAGTTCAACATCCCCTACATCCACGTGGTCGTGAACAACTCCTACCTCGGGCTGATCCGCCAGGCCCAGCGCGGGTTCGAGATGGACTACTGCGTGCAGCTCGCCTTCGACAACGTCAACAGCCCCGAGCTCGACGGCTACGGCGTCGACCACCTCAAGGTCGCCGAGGGGCTGGGCTGCAAGGCCGTACGCGTCACCGACCCTGCCGATCTCGGTGCTGCCTTCGAGAAGGCCAAGGCACTGATGGCCGAATACCGGGTGCCTGTCCTCGTCGAGGTCATCCTCGAGCGCGTCACCAACGTGTCGATGGGTGTCGAGATCGACGGAGTCGTCGAGTTCGAGGAGCTCGCCGAGCGTGGCGAGCACGCCCCGACCGCGCTCGTCCCGCTGGACTGAGGGCGGCACCCCGTGGTCCGCGTGCTGGTCGCCTCCGACAAGTTCAAGGGATCGCTCACCGCTGCCGAGGTCGCAGCGGCGGTGAGCGCCGGGATGCGCCGGGGCTGTCCCGGTGCGTTCGTCGACGCGGTCCCGGTCGCCGACGGTGGCGACGGCACTCTGGCCGCGGCCGCGTCCGCCGGGTTCGCGCTCGTGCCGGTCCGCGTGACCGGGCCGACGGGAGAGCCGGTGGAGACTGCGTACGCCCGGAAGGACGACGTCGCGGTCGTCGAGCTCGCCGACGCGGCGGGGCTGGCCCGGCTGCCGGGCGGGCCTGATCCGATGCGGGCCTCCAGCCTCGGGGCCGGGCAGGCGATGGCGGCCGCGATCGATGCGGGCTGTCGTCGGATCGTGCTCGGGGTGGGCGGCAGCGCCAGCACCGACGGGGGAGCGGGTCTGCTCTGCGGACTGGGGACCCGGTTGTTCACCGTCGCCGGGAACCCGCTGGGGCCAGGTGGAGCCGGGCTCGAGGAGGTCGCCCGGATCGAGGTCGACGAGCTGCGGCGGCGCCTCGACGGGGTCTCGGTCACCGTCGCGTGCGACGTCGACAACCCGCTCACCGGTCCCACCGGTGCGGCCGCGGTCTATGGCCCGCAGAAGGGCGCCGATGCGGACCAGGTCCGACGGCTGGATGCCGCGCTCGGCCGCTGGGCGTCCCTGGTGGCGTCGTTCACCGGGACCGATCTCCGTGGGCACCCCGGGGCCGGAGCGGCCGGCGGTGTCGGTTTCGCCGCACTGGCCCTGCTCGGCGCAGAGCTCCGTTCGGGCATCGAGCTCGTGCTCGAGCTGGTCGACTTCTCCGCCCGGCTGAACGGCGCGCACCTCGTCGTCACCGGCGAGGGCGCACTCGACGAGCAGACCCTCAGCGGCAAGGCACCGGCCGGCGTCGCCGCTGCGGCCGCACGCGCCGGTGTCCCGGTCGTGGCGGTCTGCGGCGTCAACGACCTCGATCCCGACCGCTTGCTGGCCGCCGGGATCGGCGCTGCGTACGCCTTGACGGACATCGAGCCCGACCGGCAACGCTGCCTGACCGAGGGTGCCGCCCTGCTCGAGCAGATCGCCGAGCGGATCGCTGCCGACCATCTCATCAAGGAGGATGCATGAGCGAGCACCAGCGAGCGACCAAAGACTTCAGGCCGCCGCTTCCGTATTCTTTGCCATTTTCGACGGAGGCGGCGGCATGAAGCTGCTGAGTGTGGGCCCGCCGGGCGAGGAACGCCCCGCCGCCCTCGACGACCAGGACGTGCTGCGTGATCTGTCGGCCGCCGTGCCGAGGATCGACGGCGACCTGCTCGGCGACCCGGTGCGGCTCAGGTTGATCCAGGACCTGATCGCCTCGGGCCGCCTGCCCGTCGTCGCCGACGGCACTCGGATCGGACCGCCCGTGGCGAGGCCCGGCAAGATCGTCGGGGTCGGGCTCAACTATCAGGACCACGCGGAGGAGGCCGGGGTCGCGATCCCGGACGAGCCGGTCGTCTTCCTCAAGCCCTCGAGCTCGATCGTGGGACCCTACGACGCGATCGAGCTGCCTCCCGGATCGACGACGACCGACTACGAGGTCGAGCTGGGTGTGGTCCTCGGTCGCCGGCTGTCCCGGTGCACTGACCCGCGGCAGGCGCTGGCCGCGGTCGGGGGCTACCTCAACGCCGACGACGTCAGCGAGCGCACGCGGATCGCGGCGGGGCCGACCTGGGCGAAGGGGAAGTGTGCCGACACCTTCACCCCGATCGGGCCGTGGCTCGTCACCGCGGACGCCGTCGAAGACCCGCAGACCCTGAGCCTGGAGCTCTGGGTCGACGGCGAGAGCCGGCAACGCGGGACGACCGCACGGATGGCACGAAGTGTGGGAGAGCTGCTCGCCTTCCTCAGTACGCTGATGACGCTCGAGCCCGGCGACCTGGTCCTGACCGGGACGCCTGGCGGGGTCGCGGCCCTGCGGCCCGAGCCGCGGCCCTTCCTGCGCGACGGGCAGGTGGTGGAGGCCGAGGTCGCCGGTCTCGGCCGGCAACGCACGCGGGTGATGGCAGTCGAAGAGGCAGAGGTGGCGGTGTGAACGGAGATCTTGATGTCGTCTTCCGGGCGGCACGCATGGTGACCCCGGACGGCGAGGTGGCCGGCGCCGCCGGAGTCCGCGACGGTCGGATCGTCGCCGTCGAAGCCGGCGCCTCGGGCCTGAGGGCCGACCGTGTGGTCGAGCTCGCCGAAGACGAGGTGCTGATGCCCGGGGTCGTCGACGCGCACGTGCACGTCAACGACCCCGGCCGGACCGAGTGGGAGGGCTTCGCCTCGGCGACCCGAGCCGCGGCCGCCGGCGGGGTCACCACCATCGTCGACATGCCGCTCAACAGCATCCCGCCGACCTGCGATCTCCCGGCGCTCGACCTCAAGCGCAAGACCGCGACCAGCCAGGCCTTCGTCGACGTCGGCTTCTGGGGAGGCGCGATCCCCGGCAACGTGCCGGAGCTGCGTACGTTGCACGAAGCCGGGGTCTCCGGCTTCAAGTGCTTCCTGCTGCACTCGGGTGTCGACGAGTTCCCGCCGCTCGACGCCGAGGAGCTCGAGCTCGCGATGCGCGAGATCGCTTCCTTCGACGGTCTGCTGATCGTGCACGCCGAGGACGCACACGCGATCGAGCACGCGCCGGCGGCGGTCGGCGGGGCGTACTCAAGCTTCTTGAGCAGCCGGCCGCGCGACGCCGAGAACCTCGCGGTCGCCGGCGTGGTCGATCTCGCCCGGGCCACCGGGTGCCGGGTCCACATCCTGCATGTCTCGAGCGCCGATCTGCTTGCGACCGTCGATGCCGCCCGCCGCGACGGCGTCCGGATCACCGCGGAGACCTGCCCGCACTACCTGACCTTCGCCTCGGAGGAGATCCCCGACGGCGCCACGCAGTACAAGTGCTGTCCACCGATCCGGGAGGCGGCCAATCGCGAGCTCCTCTGGCAGGGGCTGCGTGAAGGCGTCATCGACATGATCGTCACCGACCACTCACCCTCGACGCCCGACCTGAAGGCCCTCGACACCGGCGACTTCGGTGTCGCCTGGGGCGGGATCTCCTCGCTCCAGCTCGGACTCTCAGCGGTCTGGACCGAGGCGCAGAGCCGCGGTCTCACGCTCGTCGACGTCGCTCGCTGGATGTCCGAGGCGCCGGCGCGTCACGCCGGCCTGGCGCGCAAGGGGCGGATCGCGGTCGGCCAAGACGCCGACTTCTGCGTCCTCGCCCCCGACGACTCCTTCGTCGTCGATGCCGCGACGCTCCATCACAAGAACGCCGTCACGCCCTACCACGGCCGGTCCCTCGCGGGTGTCGTCCGCTCGACCTGGCTGCGTGGCGAGAAGATCGACATCGAGGCCGCGCCCCAGGGCCGGCTGCTGACCCGAGGAGAGTGACCATGAGCGAACCCCGCTACTACGCCCCGACCGGCGGCCACCCGTCGCAGCGTGAGCTGACCACCGACCGGGCCGTCTTCACAGAGGCGTACGCCGTGCTCCCGCGTGGCACGATGCGCGACATCGTCACCAGCAACCTGCCGTTCTGGGAGGGCACCCGGCTGTGGGTGATCGCCCGTCCGCTCTCGGGCTTCGCCGAGACCTTCTCGCAGTACATCGTCGAGGTCTCGCCCGGCGGCGGCAGTGACAAGCCCGAGCTCGACCCGGGCGCCGAGGGCGTCCTGTTCGTGGTCGAGGGCGCGCTGACGCTCTCGGTCGAGGGCGAGAAGCACGACCTCACCCCCGGCGGCTACGCCTTCCTCCCGCCCGGCTCCGGCTGGACGCTGCACAACACCAGCGACCGGGTCGCCCGGTTCCACTGGATCCGCAAGGCCTACCAGCGGGTCGAGGGCATCGAGGTGCCGCAGCCGTTCGTCACCAACGAGGTCGACGTGCCCGGTCGGGAGATGCCGGGCACCGACGGCGCCTGGAAGACCCAGCGCTTCGTCGACCCCGACGACGTACGTCACGACATGCACGTCAACATCGTCAGCTTCGAGCCCGGCGGCGCGATCCCGTTTCCGGAGACGCACGTCATGGAGCACGGCCTCTACGTCCTCGAGGGCAAGGCGGTCTACCTGCTCAACAAGGACTGGGTCGAGGTGCAGGAGGGCGACTTCATGTGGCTGCGGGCGTTCTGTCCGCAGGCCTGCTACGCCGGTGGGCCCGGCCGGTTCCGCTACCTGCTCTACAAGGACGTCAACCGGCACGCTCAGCTGAGCCGGCAGTTCACCTGATGCCGGTCGCGGTCGTCACCGGGGCAGGCTCCGGCCTGGGGAGGGTGATCGCGCAGGCTCTGGACGGTGCCGGTTTCCAGGTCGCCCTGCTCGGACGTACGCAGGCCTCGCTCGAGGAGACCGCGTCGGTGATGGCGCGGTCCCTCGTACTGCCCACCGACGTCGCCGATGCCGCCGAGGTGGAGGCGGCATTCGCCGCCGTCGTCGGGATGTGGGGACGCGTCGACCTGCTGGTCAACAACGCGGGCACCTTCGGGCCGAGCGGCGAGGCCGACGAGGTCCCGCCAGAGGAGTTCGCCGCGACACTGGCCGTCAACGTCACCGGGTCCTTCCTCTGCGCCCGCGAGGCCTTCGCCCAGATGAAGCGGCAGGAGCCACGCGGCGGGAGGATCATCAACAACGGCTCGATCTCCGCCCACGTCCCGCGACCGGGCAGCGCCGCCTACACCACCTCCAAGCACGCCATCACCGGACTCACTCGCGCGCTGGCTCTCGACGGTCGTGCCCATGACATCGCGGTCGGCCAGATCGACATCGGCAACGCCGCCACCGAGATGACCGCCGGCATCGCGGTCGGTGCCCGTCAGGCCGACGGCACCGTACGCCCCGAGCCGACCTTCGACCCGCAGCACGTCGCCGACGCGGTGGTCGCCATGGCCCAGCTGCCGCTCGCCGTCAGCGTGCCGTCGATGACCATCCTCGCGACCGGGATGCCGTACGCCGGCCGCGGCTGACCCGTGTCTGCGTACGCCGGCTCTAGATGTTCGATGCGCGGCTCGATGTGGGGCTGCAGTGTCCACGCCCAGACGCAATCGATGACCTGATAACCAAATCCGATTCACCTCGGAGACCGAAGGACGGGTGACGACGCCTCTGCGTCGTCGCCCGCTTCGACCCTCGAGGAGCCCGATGAGCAGCACCCACGAACGCCGCCGGACCGCCGTGGTGGGCAGCGGCGTCGCCGGGCTGACCGCGGCGTACGTCGCATCGCTGCACAGCGCGGTCACTCTGTTCGAGGCCGACGACCGGCTGGGCGGCCACGCCGACACCCACCGCGTCACCGCGCCGGACGGCAGGGAGCTGGCGATCGACACCGGCTTCATCGTGCACAACCGGCGTACGTATCCGACTCTGCTTCGGCTCTTCGCCGAGCTCGACGTTCCGACCCAGGTCTCGGAGATGTCGATGTCGGTGCGTTCGGAGGCCGCCGACATCGAGTACGCGGGGGCGCGCGGGCTTCGCGGCGTGCTGCCCGACCGGCGGGCACTGCGGCCTACGCACCTGCGGATGCTCACCGAGATCCCGCGGTTCCACCGGGCCGCCCGGGCGCTGCTCGCCGGCGGCGAGCCCGACGACCGCACCCTCGAGGCGTTCCTGGACGAGCACGGTTTCACCCCGCACTTCCGCCGCCACTTCATGGCCCCGCTGGTCGCCGCGGTGTGGTCCTGCGACCCGGAGACCGCGCTGAGCTACCCGGCTCGCTACCTCTTCGAGTTCCTCAGCCACCACGGGATGCTGCAGGTCTTCGGCTCACCGCGCTGGCGCACGGTCACGGGTGGGTCGGCGACGTACGTCGAGCGGGCCGCCGCCGCGATCCGCGACCGTGGCGGCCGGGTGCTGACCTCGACGAAGGTGGTCACCGTGGTCGAGACCGACGCCGGTGTCGAGATCACCGACGGCAACGGACAGACCGAGGTCTTCGACGCCGTCGTGCTGGCCACCCACCCGGGACAGTCGCTGGCCATGCTGGGCGAGCCCACGGCTGCCCAACGGGAGATCCTGGGCGCGTTCCCGTACTCCGCCAACCAGGCCCAGCTGCACACCGACACCAGCCTGCTGCCACCCGACGAGCGCACCCGGGCGTCGTGGAACTATCTGGAGCGCCCGGGCCGCGGGCAGGTCACGCTCACCTACGACCTCACCCGGCTGATGCGGCTGCCGACTCCCGGCGGCGTACGTCACCTGGTGACTCTGGGCGGGGCCGACCTGATCGACCCGGACAAGGTCATCGCAACCATGGAGTACGAGCACCCGCTCTACACCCCGGAGTCGGTGGCTGCCCAGCAGCGTGCCGACGAGCTGGACTCCGACCGGCTGGTCTTCGCCGGCGCGTGGCGCGGCTGGGGCTTCCACGAGGACGGCGCCCGCTCCGGAGCACGGGCGGCCCAGCGACTCGGCATTTCCTGGACGCGTCCTGAGGAGCAGGGCATCGAGCGGCCCGACGAGTCCGCGACCGGCCTTTATCGGACCACGATCAGCCACACCCGGCGTGGACCGCTGAAGAACCGGTTCGTGCACCGCTCGTACTGGCAGGTGGTGGAGCTGGACCGGCTGCCCGACCATGGCATCCTCGGCCGGTTCGAAGCTCGTGACCATCTGGGCGACCCCGATCTCTCGATCCGGCAGAACCTCGCCGCGTTCCTGAAGCTCCACGATCTCGACCTGGGCGACGCACGCGTGCTGATGGCGGCCCAGCCGAGGGCTTTCGGGTTCTGCTTCAACCCGATCACCGTCTACTGGTGCACGTCAGCCTCCGGGGAACCGCTGGCGACCGTCGTCGAGGTCCACAACACCTACGGCGACAGGCACGCCTACCTCGTCCATCCCGACGAACGGCATCGCGCACGCGTCGCGAAGGCGATGTACGTCTCGCCGTTCCACGGGGTCGACGGCCACTACGACCTGACCGTGCCTCCACCCGACGGCCGGCTCCAGGTCACCGTCCGGCTCAACACCGAGGACGGGACCGTCTTCGACGCCGCCGTACGCGGCTCCCGGGTCGAACCGCGGTTCGGAGCCGCGCTCCGTTCCGCCCCGGCCGCGCTTCTCGGCGTGGCCTGGATCCACCTCCACGGCGCAGCGCTGTGGCTACGACGTCTGCCGGTCCAGAGACGACCACGGCACCACCAGGAAGGAGTCCGATGACCACCATCGAAGCACCCACCACCCAGGCCCGGGTCGCGGACCGTTGGCCGATGCTGCAAGAGGCACCCACCGGACCGCTCACCCGGCTGACCGCTGCTGCCGCCGCGACCTTGTTCCGGGCCGCCACGAAGCGGCTCGGGATCAGCGTGAGCGAGGACGGCAGCCCGGCCGACATCGTGCTGCACCGGCCCGAGGAGCTCTACGCCCGGCTCAGCCGCCATGGGCTGATTGGACTCGGCGAGGCGTACCTGACCGGCGCCTGGGACGCACCGGAGCTGGGGGAGACCCTGACCGTGCTGTGCCGGGACCTGGACGGTCTCCTTCCCAGATGGGCGCAGCGACTGCGTGGGGTCTACGAGCGGCGCCGCGGCGAGAAGGACCTGAACACCCCCGAGAACGCCCGCGAGCACATCGGCCACCACTACGACCTGTCCAACGACTTCTTCGCGCTCTTCCTGGACCCGACGATGAGCTACTCGGCGGGCCTGTTCTCCTCCCTGCCCTCGACCGAGGACCTGGCGCTCGCCCAGCACCGCAAGATCGACCGGATCCTCGACGAGGCGGGAGTCGGAGCGGGCTCCCGGCTGCTCGAGATCGGCACCGGCTGGGGCGAGCTCGCCCTGCGGGCCGCCGCCCGAGGCGCCCAGGTCACCTCGGTGACCCTCTCCGTCGAGCAGGCCGAGCTGGCGCGTCGCCGGATCGGCGCGGCCGGTCTGGGCCATCGGGTGGACGTCGAGCTGTGCGACTACCGGGCCGTCGAGGGGACGTACGACGCGGTGGTCTCGGTCGAGATGATCGAGGCGGTCGGAGAACGGTTCTGGCCGGTCTACTTCGCGAAGATCGACGAGGTCCTGGCCCCGGGTGGCACGGCGGTGATCCAGGCGATCACCATGCCGCACGGCCGGATGCTGGCCACCAGGAACACCGAGACCTGGATCACCAAGTACATCTTCCCCGGCGGCCTCCTCCCCTCGACCGAAGCGATCACCGATGTCGTCGACGCGCACACCCGACTCCGGGTGCGCAGCCGGCTCTCGTTCGGCGCCCACTACGCGGAGACCCTGCGGCGGTGGGACATCGCGTTGCGTGAGCATGCCGACGAGGTCCGGGCGCTCGGGTTCGATGAGACGTTCCTGCGGATGTGGCACTTCTACCTGGAGTACACCCGGGCCGGGTTCGCCGCCGACTACATCGACGTCCAGCAGGTCACGTTCACCCGGGACTAGGCTCCTGACCTCCGATAGAGGCCGAGCGGAGCTTGGGCTCGTCGTAGTGGCGCCGGTACCGGTTGAACAGGCCGCTGGCCGCCTGCGGATGGGACGGGGGATGTGTGTCCGTTGGTCTCGTGTCGGGTCCCAGCACGGGTGGGGCCAATACGTTGTCTGGGTTGGGAGGTTTAGAAGCAGGGTGTCTGGGTGGGTGCCATTTGGGTGTCTTGCGGGCTTCCAGCAGCGGTTCGGGTTGGGTTTGGGATATCTGTCCCTGATCGGGTTTTCGATCTTTTTCCTTCGCTCACCTCACATAATATGTTATGGTGGGGGTAGGCGTGAACGTGAAGGCCGACCACCTCGACAGAGGCGTGCCTCTCCGCCCGGGAGACAACGGGTGTGGGGTATTCCAGGGGATCCAGGGGCGTGAGCGCTGAGCTGCGAGGGTAAGTAATAGCCCGTGTTTGACGGGCCTCCGGGACCAGCGAACCAAAGCCGGATCTGCGTGTGTGCAGATCCTTTGAGTTCGTACGTCGGGAGGTGATCGTGATGACCGCACTGCAACAGCCCCAGCATCCTGTGCTGGAGGCCGTGGTCGCGATCACCGCCTCCCTGGACCAGGTGGCGGATGCGAATCCGTCGTTCATGGCGACCGATCAGAAGGCCGCCGCACTCGTCGAGATCGCCCGGGCCAAAGCCCAGCTGGCGGAGCTCGAGCTACGCGTGATCGCGGCTGCTGATGATGTGGCTGCGGACAGCGCTGCGCGTGATGTGGCCGCGTGGCTGCATCACCACACCCACCAACGCCCAGATGCCCTGCGAGCCGACCTGAGGCTCGCTAGTGCTCTGGATCGCACCTATGGCCGGGTCGCTGCGGCGATGCGCGCCGGGGACTGCAACCTCGCCCAAGCCGAGGTGATCGTCGCGGCTCTCGACGAACTGCCGGGCGACCTCGACCCCGAGATCAAGTCCAAAGCTGAAGAGGCTCTGGTCGGCTACGCGACCCAGCTCGACCCCGCCCGGCTGCGCCGCCTGGGGCGCCGGATCCTGGATCTCATCGCCCCCGAGATCGCCGAGGCCGAAGAAGCCAAGCGGCTCGCAGCCGAAGAAGCCCACGCCCGCACGAAGACCCGGCTCACCATGCGCCGGGTCGGGGACGGCACCACCCGCATCACTGCGGTCATCCCGGACGCGAGCGCGGACCGGCTCGCCACCAACCTCGAAGCCTTCGCCTCCCCGCGCCGTGATGACGGCACCCGGACAGAGACCGGCGAGTACCTGCCCTATGACCGCAGGCTCGGACGAGCCTTCTGCCAGATGCTGGAAACCCTCGACCCGACCCGGCTCCCCATCCACGGCGGCGATGCGACCACGGTGATCGTGACCATCGAACTCGACCAGCTCCGCAAAGACGCCGGCATCGGCCAGATCCTCGGCGGCGCCCCGATCACCGCAGCCGAAGCCCGCCGGCTCGCGTGCACCGCGGGCATCATCCCCGCCGTCCTCGGGGGTGCCTCCGAGGTTCTCGACCTCGGCCGCAACGAACGTTTTTTCACCGCCGCGCAACGCCGAGCGCTCCTGCTCAGGTCAGCGACCTGTGAAGCCGAAGGCTGCGACATCCCCGGCACCTGGGCCGAAGCCCACCACTGGCTCGCCTGGGCACAAAGCGGAACAACCGACCTCGACAACGCCGCGCTCCTTTGCAGCCATCACCACCACCGCGCACACGACCCGCGTACCTCCATGAACGCCTGCCCAACGGCGACATCCGCTTCACCAGACGCAGATAGGTCGAGGACTTACACCAATTCGGGTCCACGACAGGCCGGTTCCCCGACCGCGGCCGATGCCAACTGCGTCGACGCGGGGTCCAAGCGACGAAACGCCAGCCGAGAAGGCAGAGGAGCTTTCAGGCAGGTCGGCTGGTCGTGTGATGCGCTGCGCCTCGAGGGTGTTCGTTGAGCTAGGGTCGCCTTGCTGGGATCGAGGCCCCGACCAGCGGGGGAACTGGTCGGGGCCACGACTGTCAGGGCCTCGAGCTCGGGCCACGCGGCAGGTCAGCCGCGGTGCTGCTCGATGCTGTGCCGTTCGATGATTTGGGCGATCTCGGTGAAGCCGCGGTTGCGGGCGTGCTGGAGCGGAGTGACGCCGTCGCGGTCGGCGATGCTCGGGTCGGCGCCGTGCTCGAGCAGGCTGCTGACGATGCGCTGCCAGCGGTCGGAGCCCTCACCCAGGATGACAGCCTCGAGCAGGGCGGTCCAGCCGAGATCGTTGACGTGGTCGACGTCGATGGCGGTCTTCGCGACCCGCTCCACGTACTCCGCGTGCCCGCGCTCGCTGGCCGGGATGATGGAGAGGCCGCCGTAGCGGTTGCGCACGGTCAGGTCCGGGTCGACGCTGAGCAGGAGCTCGGCCATCGGGACGCTCCCGGTGACGCCGGTGACGAGCCAGGGCGTGTCGTGCTGGCCGTCGAGGGCGTCCGGATCTGCTCCCAGGTGCACGAGCAGACGGGCGGTCACGAGGTGGTCGTCGGTGACCGCGAGCAGGAGCGGCGTACGCCGGTTGCTGTCTCGGGCCTCCAGGTCGGCGCCGCCGCGGAGCGCAGCCACGGCCGCGTCCGCGTCGCCTGAGGCCGCCGCCCGCAGGAGCTGCTGGTCGCCGTCGGCCACGCGCTCGGAGGCCGTACGCAGCGTCGACACGATCGCGTCGAACCCGCGCTCCTCGGCGTGCTCGAGGGCGGTCTTCCCGTCCCGGCCGGCCTTGACCGACATGTCGACACCGGCCGCGACGAGCACCCGCACGGTGTCGGCCGCGTCCGGACCGTCATCGCCCAGGACGATCGCCTCGTGCAGCGCGGTCCAGCCGAGGTTGTTGACGTGGTCCAGGTCGATGCCGGCCTGCACCAGCCGGCCCACGACGTCGGCGTGGCCGCGCTCGGCGGCGCGGATCAGCGCGGTGCCGTCGTAGGAGTCCTTGGCGTTGATCTCCGCACCGTTGCGAAGGGTCAGGTCGAGCAGGTCGACATAACCCTCGCTCGCGGCGATGAGATAGGCGCTCTGCTGGGTGTCGTCGGCGTGGTTGACGTCCGCGCCGGCCCGGATCAGGTCGCGGGCACGGGCCACGTCGTTGTCCCAGGCGGCCTTGATCAGCTGCTCGTTCATCCGCTCGAGCTCCTCGGGGTCGGGGGTGGTCTTCGCCGCCTTCGGCTCGGCGGACGCAGAGCTCGACGGAGAGCTCGATGGCGAAGGAGACGGCTTGGCGGTCTCCGACGCCGAGGCGCAGCCTGCCAGAAGCACGGCCAGGGCCGCAGCGGCCAGCGGCCAGCGGTGTGGCCGTACCGACGTGGGCACGGTCATCGCGGCATCCTGGCGGTGACGATCTCGTACGGCCCCTGCGCCGTCTGCTCGTCGAAGTGGCTGTCGACCATCAGCATCCGGCCGCCGAGCAGCTTGCCGGTGGTGAGGACGCGGTCAGGATCGGTCGCGCGGGACGAGACGTTCTCCGCGGAGGTCGCGGACGGGTTCAGCTCGAGGTGGACGAGCTGCTTGTCGAAGTTGCGGATCACGGCGAGGTCGCGACCCTGCCGGACCAGACCGTCGGCATTGCGCAGGTCGGCGCCGTCGGTGTCGATCTCGCTGACCTCGCCGGTGGCGATCGAGAAGCGCCACAGCTGGCCGGTGGTGCCCTGGGCGACCACGAATGCGGAGCGGTCCTGGCTGAGCACGATGCCACCGAGGTTGAAGCCCTCTCGCGGGGTGATCAGCGAGCTGCCGTCGGCCCACTCGGTGGCCTGCCAGCCGTCCGCGCTTCGCGCGGTTACTCCCTCGCTCGGCACGAGCGGACGAGCAAGCTCGCCGCTCGACCTCGCTCCGGTCGTCTTGGCACCCTCGGCGACACGGATGATCGTGGGGTCGTTGGAGTTGGTGAAGTACGCAGCCCCGTCAGGACCGATCGCGACGTCGTTCAGGAACGCGGTGTTGTCCGGGACGCGCAGCGCGGCGAGCAGCTCGCCCTCGGGGCTGTAGACCCACAGGTCGGGGCGGTCGTTCCCGGTACCGTTCGGGCCACCGGCGATGTAGATGCGGCCCTCGTCGTCGACGGTGATGCCGCGCGCGGTGTAGCGACCGTCGGTGCCGTCGCCGCCCAGCCACTCCTCGGCCTGGGTGCGGTCGGCGGTGCCCCGCTGGATCTCGCCGCCGGTGACCTCGCTGACGTAGAACGCGCCGGTCTCCTTGTCCACGCCGATGCCCTCGAACTTGGAGCCACCCTGGGCGGACGGGTCACCCTCGAGCAGGTAGCTCGCCGGGCGACCGTTGCCCTCCGCGGCGCTGGCCGCGGTGCCCTTGCCGAGAGCGGTGAAGGACATGGTGGCCGTGGCGGCGATGCCGGCCAGTCCGGCGAGGGCGGCGATTCGGGACGTACGCATGGTGGTTCTCCTCAAGTGGTTCGAGCTGATGCATCAACCATCGCCGCCGAGGAGGGGTCGGGGCATCGGGTGACCGGCGACGTCTGGATAGCCGTACGGCGACACCCCGGATAGCCGATCGGATGATGCCGGCCGGCCGCATCGACGCCTAGCCTGGAGCAACCATGTCCACCGATGCCGCGCCCACCCCAGCCCCGCCGCCCGCCGCCGGCGGGATCCTTGCCGGGCAGACGATGCTCGACCGGTGGCTGCACATCTCGCTGGTGGTGCTCGTCGTCGCCTCGGTGGTCCGCTACCTGCAAGGCCACGGCTTCGGCGACCAGGCCGAGGTCGTCCTGCCCGGCGCCGTCCTCCTCCTGATCGCTTACGCCGCGGGCCGCCGTCTGACCGGCACGGGCGCGGTCGTCTGGTTGGCCGCAGTGGTCGCCTGCTGGACGGTGCTGGCGCTGATCGCGCCCTCGTTCTCGTGGGCCGCGGTGCCGCTGGTCTTCCTGGCGCTGAGGGTCCTGCCGTTCCGCTGGGCGGTGGCCGCCACGGTGTTCCTCGTCGCGGTCGTCGCGGTCGCCTGGAGCCGGATGACCGGTCTGGCCGATCCGACCGTGCTACTGGGCCCGGTGTGCGTCGCGGTGCTCGCGGTGACCGCCTACCGGGCCCTGGAGCGCGACGCGGCGACGCGGCGGGCGCTCCTCAACGAGCTCGAGGCGGCCCAGGACGAGGTCGCCGACGCCGAGCGCCGAGCCGGTGTAGTGGCCGAGCGCGCTCGGTTGAGCCGGGAGATCCACGACAGCGTCGCCCAGGGGCTGACCAGCATCAACCTGCTGCTCCTGGCGGCCGACCAGGAGTGGGAGTCCCGTCGGGCGGACGCCCGCGGCCACGTCGACCAGGCCGCGGCCATGGCGCGATCCTCGCTCGACGAGGCGCGACGCGTGGTCCGTGACCTCGCGCCCGCGGAGCTGGCCGGAGGATCGGCCCTGGTCACCGCCGTACGTCAGGTCGCCGACGACGTCGCAGCCACCACCGGACTCACGGTTCCGATCCACGTCCACGGCGACCCGCACGAGGTCGGCGGACGCGTGGCGACGGCCGTCGTACGCACTCTGCGGGGTGCCCTCGCCAACGTCGCCGAGCATGCAGGTGCGACCACCGCGGTCGTGTCCCTCACCTTCTACGAGGGCGCGGTCGCCCTGGACGTACGCGACGACGGGACCGGCTTCGACCCGGCCGATCTGAAGGACGAGGCAGACGGCCTGCGCGGTCGTGGACTTGCGGGGATGAGGGCTCGTGCCCGCCTGTTGGGCGGAGACCTGGTCATCGAGAGCGCCCCGGGCGAGGGGACGGTCGTCGCGGTCTCGTTCGCGGCCGGACAGACATCCAACCAACGAGAGGAACCTCGTGGCTGAACAACGCATCCGGGTGGTGCTGGTCGACGACCATCCGGTCGTCCGGGCCGGCGTACGCGCTCTGGTGGATGCCCAGGACGACCTGGACGTCGTCGGCGAGGCAGCCGACTCGACCCAGGCGGTCGCCGTCGTCGGCGAGACGCAGCCGGACGTCGTGCTGATGGACCTCAGCCTCGGCGACGGGCCGGGCGGTGCCGAGACCACCCGGCTGGTCCGCGAGCTGCCGTCCCCGCCGCACGTGCTGGTGCTGACGACGTACGACACCGAGGCCGACGTCCTCGAGGCCGTCGACGCCGGCGCCTCGGGCTACCTGCTGAAGGACGCGCCGCCCGATGAGCTGTTCCGGGCGATCCGCGGCACCGCTCGCGGAGAGACCGTGCTGGCGCCGTCGGTCGCCACCCGGCTGCTTCAACGGGCGGCCTCGCCGACGCCGAAGGTGAGCCCGCGCGAGGTCGAGATCCTGCGGCTCCTCGCCCGCGGGCTCGGCAACAAGGAGATGGCCCGCGAGCTCCTGGTCAGCGAGGCGACGGTCAAGTCGCACCTCTCCCACATCTACACCAAGCTCGGCGTGGACACCCGCGCCGGCGCCGTCGCCACGGCCATCGAGCGTCGCATCCTGCGACCCTGACAACCCTGACCGCGGCGACGGCCGCCGGCTGTGGATCCGGATCAGCAGGTCGCGAGCAGCATCGGCTCGAGCAGCAGGCCGAGGTCATAGAGCGGCTCGGTGCCACCGGAGAGGTCACGGCCGGTCCAGCCGAGCGTGATCTGACGGGTGCCGTCGGGGGAGCCCCAGCTGATCGACTGCGCGCCGAAGTGGGCGCCGTCGTGACCGTAGAGGTACTCGCCCGGCTTGCACGGGTCGGCGACCGCGTAGATCCCGAAGCCGTACGACGGGTCGGCGCTGCCCGCGATCGGGGGCAGCATCTTCTCGACGGTTGCCGGGCTGACCAGGCGCCCGGTCAGGAGCGACTCGTTGAGGTCGGCGAGGTCCTCGGTCGTGCTCGTCGCCGCTCCCGCGGCGTGGAAGACGCTCGGGTGCAGGTCGGTCATCGGCCGCCACTCGCCCTCGAAGTAGGCGGCGTTCTCGA
Organism: Nocardioides panzhihuensis; assembly: GCF_013408335.1. Taxonomy (NCBI): domain Bacteria; kingdom Bacillati; phylum Actinomycetota; class Actinomycetes; order Propionibacteriales; family Nocardioidaceae; genus Nocardioides; species Nocardioides panzhihuensis. The sequence goes on from NZ_JACBZR010000001.1 coordinate 5,720,313, forward strand.
CAAACGGCCCGCGGTTGCGGGCATCGGTCGGATACGCGCTCCGGCGCATGTCCGCGGGCTTCAGCACCCGGTGGCGTACGAGGTCCTCGACCCTCTCCCCGGTCTCCTTCTCGAGCATGACCCCGAGAGCGACGTAGCCGTAGTTGGAGTACGAGAAATCGGTGCCGGGCTCGAAGAGCCAGCCGGTTTCGCGCATGACGGCGAGGTGTTCGGCCTCGGAGTAGTACTGACCGAGGGCGTCGATCGACTGCTCCCACGAGGTCGGGTCCTCGATGCGATCGAAGATCAGCTCCTCCGGGCCGCGCGGGGCGCCGGAGGTGTGGCTGAGCAGGTGCTTGATCGTGACGCCTTCGGGGAAGGTGCCGGGGAGCAGGTCGTTGGCGGGGGTGTCCAGGGTCCAGCCGCCGCGCTCGACCTCCTGCATCACCAGGGTCGCGATCAGCGTCTTTGTGTTGCTGGCGACGTGGAAGCGGTCGCCCGGCCGGACCGGCTTCTTCTTGCCGACCTCGCGTACGCCGCCAGCTCCCGACCACTCCAGGCCGGGCGCCTCGACCCGGGCGGTGACCCCTACCGCACCATCGGCGATGAGCTCGTCGACGGCACGATCGAGCTCGATCGTGGTGGGAGCGGCCGACTTGGTCCGAAGCCCCTGCTGCTTGGCAGCGGCTCGTTCGGCGATCGCGGTCGCCTGCTTGGTCAGCTCGGTCGGGTCCGGTGAGACCGCCGCCGGCCCGGGGCCTGGCTCGGGATCGGCGTACGCGGCCGGGACTGCGGTCAGGGGGAGGAGCACCGCGGCGATCGCTGCGGTGCCCGTGCGGACGATGGTCCGAGACATGGCTGCTCCTGTCGTCGTTGACTGTGGCGACCAGCCTGGCCTGAGCGGGCGTGCACCCACATCAGCCTCGAGTCGGAGATCGAGGACTGCTTTCGTCAGTCTCGAAGCTGACGCCGCAGGGCGCGGGCAGCCTTGCCCTTGCGGGAGAAGAGGTCGCGGCGCTCGGCCGGGGTCATCGGGCCGAGCTTCTCCAGGACCGTGGAGGGGAAGCCGGCCACCTCGGTGGCCTCGCCGATGGGCACGGTGGTGTGGACGACCGGCGCACCGGGGACGCCGCCGGCACCCTCGTCGTAGAGGTGGACCAGCGAGATCGCCTGGTGGCCGTCGACGGAGGCCGAGTAGCGGTCGGTGGTCGCCGGGGCAGCGGTGTAACAGCTCGCGGACGCGACCGAGACCGGGATGCCGGCGAAGGTCGCGCTGGTCGAGTAGTGCAGGTGACCTGCGAGAACGGCACGTACGTCGGTGCCAGCCAGCACCTCGGCGAGCCGGTCCTGGCCGTCGAGCTCGATGATCACGCTGGCCTCGTTGAGCGGCAACGGGAGCGGCGGATGGTGCATCGCCAGCAGCGTGCCGTGGGGCGCCGGTGTGGCCAGCACGTCGGCCAGCCACTCCAGCTGGGGCTCGGTGACGGTGCCGTGGTGCCATCCCGGCACGGTGCTGTCGAGAGCGATGATCCGCAGCCCGGCGACCTCGTGGACCCGGTCCTGCGGGGCGTCCGACGCCTCCCCGAAGAGCACCCGCGAGTAGACCTCGCGCTCGTCGTGGTTGCCCATCACCCAGACGATCTCGGCGCCGAAGGAGTCGGCGTAGGGCTCGACCTGCTCCCGGAGGCGTACGTAGGCACCCTCCTCGCCCAGGTCGGCGAGGTCACCCGTGAAGACGATCGCCTGGGGCGGCGTGGTCATCCCGCGCAGCCGCGCCAGGGCTCGCTCCAGACCTGGCGCCGGATCCACCTTGCCGAAGATCCGCCGGTCACCGGCGTAGAGGTGAGGGTCGGAGAGGTGGGCGATGGTGTGGCGCGGGGCTGGATACTGACCGAACTGCACCTCGCCAGACTAGCTCCGAGGAGCACGCGTTATCACGCGTGGATCGCAGGGAGGTTGGAGGTTGCGGGCTGCTTCCAAGAGGCGGTTGGAAGTCCCCGGCAACTTCCAACTCCAGAACACTTGAACTGGTAAGTTCACCGGACATGGATCCAGACAGGTACGCCGCGCCGCAGTTCGGCAACGCGACCAGGGAGCCGGGAAACAAGTGGGCCTACTGGTACTACCGGCCGGCTCACATCCCGCGTGACCTTCCGCTGCTGCCGCTCACCGTGAAGGCGCTCTCGGACGCGGACGCCGCCCTGGGGCGCCTGCAGGGAGTGAGCGCGCTGATCCACGACCCCGAGCTGCTGATCGGGCCGTACCTGACCCAGGAGGCTGTCGCCTCCTCGCGGATCGAGGGCACCCAGACCACGCTCAAGGAGGTCCTCCAGGCCGAGGCCGGTGGGCGGCCGGCCCCGGCAGCGGTGAGAAACGAGGACATCGCCGAGGTCAAGGCCTACCTCGCCGCGACCCGCCAGGGCTTCGAGCTCATCAAGACCTGGCCGCTCAGCCAGCGGCTCGTCCTCGAGCTCCACAAGACTCTGCTCACCGGCGTCCGGGGTCACGAGCGTCACCCCGGCGAGTTCCGGCGGACCCCGGTATGGGTGGGGTCGCCGACCGACAACCCCACCACTGCCGCGTACGTCCCGCCCCTCCCGGCCGACCTGCCGGAGCTGATCGCCGACTGGGAGGCGTACGTCAACGTCCCCGACCTCAGCCCGACGCTGGTGCGGTGCGCGCTGATGCACTACCAGTTCGAGACGATCCACCCGTTCCTCGACGGCAACGGCCGGATCGGCCGGCTGATGATCAACCTGATGCTGATGGAGGAGGGTCGGATGACCACGCCGCTGCTCTACCTCTCGGGCTACATCGAGGCCCACCGCCAGACCTACTATCAACGGCTGCAGAGCGTCCGGGAACGCGGTGAGATGCAGGAGTGGCTGCAGTTCTTCCTCACCGCGGTGCGACGCTCGGCCGAAGACGCCACGACCAGGTCCGAACGGCTGGTCGCGCTGCGGGAGAGCTATCTCGAGGAGGCCGCCACGTCACGCGCCAACCTCTCCGGGCTGGTCACGCTGCTGTTCGCCAATCCGTACGTGACCGTGAACCGCGTCCAGGAAGCGACCGGCCTCACCAACCAGGGTGCGCGCAACCTGATCCAGGACGCCGAGCGGCGCGGATGGCTCGAGGCTGCCGGCCGGTCGGGCCGCGGCGGCCGCCACTACTGGGTCGCCCGGGCCGTGATGGACGCGATCGAGGAGCCACTGATGTACGACTGAGCTGTACGCCACAGTGTCGGGCAACATGTCGCGACTTCGTCCACGTCCGTGTCGCCTACGTCTGGCTCGATCGTTGCGTTTGCCGCGCGGTGCTCGGCTTGGCAGACCAGGCCACGAGGCAGACGGCGACCAGACCACACATCAGCCCGGCCGCGACCACGACCTCGGCACCCCGCGACTCGGAGTTCGGAAGGCGGCCGCCGTAGATCTTCGAGCTCACGAACCAGTCGAAGATCATGAACCCGTACACGCCTAGCGCCAGGGTGATCGCGGCCGCAGCCAGGTGAACCCGGGTCAGGGGCGAGCCGATCGGGATCACATCGACGATGGCGATGAGACCGATCGCGAGGCTGGAAGCCAGAAGCGGCATGAGCGGCATCAGATAGCGGTCGTTGGCGTTGCCTCCGCTGGCTACGAAACCGATCAGGTTCCCCAGCACGACCAACGCGTGTGCCCCGAGCAGCAACCATCCCGAGCTCCGCCAGCCGGCACCTGTCGACCTGGCGGTCCTCCCGCGAAGGAACAGCACGAGAAGCCCTGTGACAGCGACGACGGCGAGCGCGTCGACGACCACGACGAACCTTTCCGCCAGCAACGGCGCCCACAGACGCTCGAACCAGTCCACCCAGAGTGAGGCATCCGTTGCGACCTGCCACCAGGTCCCGTTCGGCTCACGCTCGAACTTGCTCAGCAGTGCCTCGGTCGCGGTCGGGTCGCCGTAGAGGATGATGTTGCGGACGTAGAACCATCCTGTGGCCAGCCCGGGCACTGCGGTGGCCACGCCCGAGGCCACCAGCGCGCGGAGTGCCCCGCGCCGGGAGCGGTCCTCCAGGTAAAGAGCCAGCGCGATCGCCGCGCCACACAGGACGACCGTCAGGACGCCGGGTGCCTTCGCGCTCGCCGCGGCGACTCCCGCGAACGCCACCAGGGCGAGCCGCTTTCGGGACAGGCCGCGGTCGATGATCTTGATCGTGCCCAGCAACATGAGCGATGAAGCCGCGACCGCGACCCCGTCGTTGGCGATGTGCCCACCGGCGGTGACCAGAACGGTGCAGGAGGCACTGATGCCGGTGGCCAGGAATGCGGTCGCCGGTCGCCGGGTCAGCTCGAAGGCGATCAGGCCCACCAGCAGGATGCACAGCGCGGACCCGACGGCATTGATGAGGCGCATCCCGACGACCATCACCTGAGGTGCGTCGAGCGCCTTGGCCGTGGCCACGAACGGCAGCGACATCAGGTAGTAGAGCGGAGGGTGGTTGGCGGTCCAGATATGGCGATGCGGCTCGTCCGCCATGGTGCCCAGTCCCTCGACGACCAAGGGATATCGGTGCGCGTCAGTCGTCACGGGCGTGTCGATCGTGGGCAGGCGTCCCGCGGCCAGCTCGACGGCGTAGCCGGCGTTCGGTCCCTCGTCACGGGTCTGGTACTGGAACGAGCGAGTCAGCGCGACATAGCTGCTCAGGCTCAGCGCGAAGATCGCGACCAGCACCATCGCGGCCAGCAGCCGCTTCGGGAGAAGCGCCTCTGCACGATCCGCTTGCGTGTCGGAGTGCATCTAGCTGCCGCCGTCGACCGGTGAGACTGCGAGCAGCGGAGACACGGTGCGAAGCCAGGGTGAAAAGGTGCAGGTGGCCCTGGGTGTGCACGTGTGCATTCCCAGGGCCACCTGTGTGCCGTCGCCGAGCAGTCGGTAGGGGGTGATCACTCGGCGATGGTCAGCTGCCTCAGAAGGTGCCGAACGGACGCAGCGGGTTCGGGACCTGGTCGACGGGGAGGCCGTCGAGAGCCGGGTTCTCCATCGGGATCAGGAACGAGACCTGGTCCATCTCGCGGTCGGACAGCTCGGACGGCATCGCGCCGCCCATGATCTTGTCCATTGCGATGCCGGGCGCGCCGACGTAGACGCCGGAGGCGACCATCGCGGCACCGGTGCCCACCTGGTGAGCGCCACCGTCCCAGTTCACCCAGGCCTTCTTCTGCGCCGGGCTCAGCTCGCCGCCGGTGGCGCCCATCAGGATGAGGCCCGGGGCGCCGACCCAGGCGCCGCTGACCATGCGAGCGGCACCGCCGGTGGCCTGGCCGGCGCCACAGATGAAGTCGGCCCAGGCCTTCTGGCTCGAGGGCGAGAGGTCCGAGGCGCCGCCGGTGTTCTCCTTCACACACTCAGTGGCGGTGCGGTTGTGGTCGTCCGTGTGGGTGACCGGAGCCGCCGTGGCGGTACCGGTGGTCAGTGCGACGGCGACACCCGAGAAGGCTGCGACGGCCGCGGCGCGGCGGAGCAGCCCTGTCTTCTTGTTCATTTCGTACCTTTCATTGATCAATCCGAATTGAAGCAACACGCACGGACGCGACCCCCGGATCGATAACGTATCGATACGTTCGCGCCCGACACAGATGCTAGGAGGGTCAACAGTGATCGACGCGAACGACACGGCGGATTCCATGTCAACTGAATGACGAATGGAATGTAATGACGTAACGCTCGTCAAACTGCAACATTATTGTCTGGTGACGCGTAATGCGCTGGTGGCCCCCGCCGTGCACGGGTGCACGACTGGGGCCACCTGTAGGCGTTGCCGATCGAATCGTGGTGGGCCCTACGATCGGTCGGCCGCGGTCATGTCGTCTCTCAGAAGGAGCCGAGAGGGGCCATCGGGTTCGGGACCTGCTCGGTGGGAACGCCCTCGAGTGCGGGGCTGTCCTCCGGGATGAGGAACGAGACCTGCTCGAGCTCGCTCGGCGACAGGTCGCCCGGGGTCGCCCCGGCGGCGATCTGGTCGAGGACGTAGCCCGGGGCGCCGACGTAGGCGCCCGCGACCATCATCGCGGCACCCTCGCCGATCTTGTAGCCGCCCTCGTCCCAGTTCTCCCAGGCGGCCATCTGCTCCGGGGTCAGAGGGGCGCCGGTGGCGCCGGCGAGGAGCAGGCCCGGGGCGCCGACCCAGGCGCCGCTGACCATCTGAGAAGCGCCTTCGGTCACGTAAGAGCCGCCGAGGATGAAGTCCTCCCAGGCCTTCTGCGATGAGGGGGAGAGGTCCGAGGGCGACACGTCGCCGGCGGCCGGTACATCGATGTCGGCCGGAGCGGCCACGGCCGCTCCGTTGGTCAGCGCGAAGGCGACACCCGAGAAGGCGGCGACGGCCGCGGCGCGGCGCAACAACCCTGTCTTCTTGCTCATTTCATACCTTTCTTCGTCAGTTCGCATCGAATGCAACACGGTCTCTGAGTCGGCTGTAGTTGCGTCGACACGTCCGCGTGCGCGTCACGACGCTAGGGATGCTCAACGTGTGATTTTTCGAGCGACACGGCACGACGGTTACCAAGTGGGCGTAAACGTTTCATACCGCCGGGTAATGCCATGCCTGGGCAATGGGTCCTCGTCAACGGCACCGACGCACATTGTCAGGACGACCGTTGGGCCGTTCGACAAGACGAGCGCCCGCATGTGACTCTCCCAGGGTTCATCCGCTGATCGCGCGTTGCTCGCGTGAGCGGCGGGTGGGCTTTCCTCTCGAGGGCTAGCGTCGAAGCATGGATCATGCTGCGGCCGTGAGCCTGGCCATCGGCGCATGCGTCCTCTTCTCGTTCTCCGCCGCGGTCCAGCAGCGCGCAAGCGCGCTCGCGCCTGGGCGCAGCGGCGGGATCTCCGGGGTCGAGCGGCTGATGCTGGCGCTGGTGCGCAACCCGCTGTGGGTCACTGGCGCGGTGATCAATGCGATCGGCTTCGGGGTGCAGGCCGTCGCGCTCCATCATGGGTCGGTCTCGGTGGTGCAGTCGGTGATGCCGACGCAGCTGCTCTTCGCGCTCGTCTTCGCCTCGATCGCCGCCCGTCACTGGCCGACGCTCGCCGACTGGGTCAGCGGTGCCGCGATCTGCGGCGGCGTGATCCTGCTGGTCACCGACGACCATCGCGGCGGCACCTATGCCGACGTCGGCCGCGTCGCGCTCTTCGCGGGGTGTGTGGCGGTCGTGATCTGCGTACTTCTACTGGCGGCACACCGGTTCCCGCCGCCGATCGCGGCGGCGACCACCGCGGTCGCGGCCGGCTGCTCCTTCGCGACCACCTCGGTGCTGCTGAAGATCACCGCCGACCGGGCCGCCGCCGACGGTTTCCTCGGGCTGCTCACGCTGCCGGCGTTCTACGGGCTGCTGTGCACCTGCGGCCTCGGGATCGTGCTCACCCAGGCGGCCCTCGCCGCCGGCCCGCTGCCCTGGGCCATGGCGGCGATGACCATCACCAACCCCACGGTCTCGTACGTCGCAGCCGTGGTCGCCTTCGGCGCCTCTGCCCCCACGTTGTGGGTCGCGGTGTGCGCCGGAGCGCTGCTGGTCACCGGGATCATCGGGCTCGCCAGGTCGCGGTCGGTGGTGAGGTGGACACCGGCGCAGCCCGAGCGAACCGGGATCCCGGCGCTCCCGTTGTGAGGCAGGTCGTGTCTGTTTGATCTCGGTGAGCTCAACGCCTTGGCTGCGGGAAGGGCTCACCGTGTCGCCCCAGGCAGTCAGGCAGGGCGTCGGGCCGTCGCGGATGTCAGTCGGACGAGTGCCACAGGTCGATCGGGACCACGCCGCTGCGTCGGCCGGCTTCGTCCAAGAGGCAGCCGAGTCGCTTGACGGTCTGAAGGGTGATGGCCCTGTCGATGACAGCGAGCTCGGGTAGCCGCGCTTCCAGCCGGTGCTCGAAGTCCTGGAGGCTTGGCACGTTCCGGAGCCACACTGTCGCGACCAGGTTGGCTGCGCCTGTGACTGCGGAGCAGACGCGCACCTCCGGCATCTGGGTCAGCATCTGGCCTGCCCGATCGACAAGCGTTGCCGACACTCGCGCCCACAATGTCGCGGTTACCGGCCAGCCGCTGATCACGTGTGCAACGTCGCAGCGAAGCGACACCTGGCCGTTTCGCAGCAATCGGTCTAGCCTTCGACGGGCCGTCGGGGCGCTCACTCCGGTCGCAACTGCCAGCTCTGCCGCGGTGTATCGACCATCGTGTGCCAGCGTCAGGAGGGTCGAGCGGTCCTCGGGCCCTAGCTTTCCCTCCCGGCGGATCTCCGGTGCCACTGCTTGAACCAGCTGCTGGCCGCGTGTGTCGAGCGCGTCCAGCCGCCAGCGGGAGCCCTCGCCGTAGGTACGGGTGGCGATCCTGGTCCGGGTCCCGCGCACGCCATCGAACCGGCCGAGGCCTTGGACCAGGTGGGAGAGGCTGCCGATGTCGGCAGTGTTCACCGTGAGGAAGAGGTCGCGCTCGCTGGCCATGATCTCGACCGACGCCACCTGCGGTTCCCGCACGAGGGCCGAGACAACGGAATCCCGCTGGCTCGGCTCGCAGTCGACGTCGACGTACGCCACCGTGTGCGCGTCCAGCAGCGCGGGCCCGGGGTAGGCATTGATCCAGGCCAGCCCGCCGTCGACCAGTCGCTGCCAGCGGCGTGCCGCGGTGACGGCGCTGACCCCGATTGCCTCGGCGACCACGCCCCACGGCGCGCGCGGCGCGATCTGCAAGGCGTGGAGCAGCTGCAAGTCGATCTCGGAGAGGTGAGCGTTTTCATCGAATTTGTCCACTCAGGTTTTCTTTTCTTCCAATCAGGCCGCCGTGATCGCCTCAATCCTACTCTGACTTGGAGTCGATATGACGCGAGTCACCCACATCAGGAAGAGGACGATCCATGACGTTCCAGGAAGCGGCTGAGGCCGTGCATGCCGACCTCGTCACGCTGCGCCGGGCGATTCACGCAAACCCCGAGGTGGGGCTGCATCTGCCTCGAACCCAGGAGAAGGTGCTGGCTGCGCTCGCAGGTCTGCCGTTGGAGGTCAGCACGGGCAGCGCGCTCACGTCGGTGACGGCGGTGCTCCGCGGCGGGCGGCCAGGACCCACGGTGCTCCTGCGCGGCGACATGGACGCCCTGGAAGTGCCCGAGCGGTCCGGCTTGGACTTCGCGTCCCGGGTTCCCGGCGTCAGCCATGCCTGCGGCCACGACCTGCATACCGCGATGCTGGTGGGGGCGGCACATCTGCTCAGCGATCGGCGAGAGTCACTCGCCGGCACCGTGGTGTTCATGTTCCAGCCCGGCGAGGAAGGCTGTGACGGTGCCGGGCTCATGGTTAAGGAGGGCGTGCTCGACGCGTCCGGCGAACGCCCGATCGCTGCGTACGCCCTGCATGTGAATTCCGCCCTGGTGCCCCGCGGCACCGTCGCCACCCGCTCCGGCCCGCTGCTCGCCGCCTCCGACGCCGTGTCCGTGTCGCTCCGTGGCACCGGAGGCCACGGCGCAACGCCGTACCTGGCCAACGACCCGCTGCCGGCTGCCTGCGAGATCGTCACCACGCTTCAGACGAGGGTCGCCCGAAGGTTCAACCCGTTCGACCCAGCCATCGTCACCGTGGGCTCGTTGCAGGGCGGCACCCGACGCAACGTCATCCCGGAGACCGTCGACATGGCGGCCACCGTCCGCACGTTCTCGCCCCAGACCCGCGCCCGGATCGAGGCTGAGATCCGAGCTGTGGTGGGTGGCGTCGCCGCGGCCCATGGTCTACAGGCCACGATCGGCTACGAGCCGGAGTATCCCGTCACCCGAAACGACGGCGCCGAGACCGAGTTCGCCACCGCCGTGGTCGGTGAGGTGCTCGGTGAGGACCGCTACCACATGCTTCCCGAGCCGTTGACCGCGTCGGAGGACTTCTCGCGGGTGCTCGACGAAGTGCCGGGCAGCTACCTGCTGCTCGGCGCCTGCCCGCCCGACATCGACCTCGCCGACGCGGGATACAACCACTCGCCCTACGCACTCTTCGACGACGACGTCATCGCCGACGGAGCCGCGCTGTACGCAGAGCTCGCGGCTCGTCGTCTTGATGCGGCCACCGTGCCCGCGATCTGACCCTCTCTGTTCGACCAACCTTGGAGAGCACCATGAACCCGACCCAGCCCCCGGCCGCGGCAACCCCCGCAGTCACACCGTCCCCGACGCAGCCGACGAAGGCCCGCGTCATCCTCGGCACCGCGCTCGGCAATGCCGTCGAGTGGTACGACTGGAACGTCTACGCGATCTTCGTGCCGTTCTTCGCCACCCAGTTCTTCGACCCTGCCAACCCCACCGCCGCTGTGCTCTCGACACTGGCCATCTTCGCCGTCGGATTCGTCATGCGACCGCTGGGAGCGGTGCTGTTCGGCTCGATCGCCGACCGGAAGGGTCGCCGGCTCGCCCTGATGCTGGCGGTCGGCCTGGCGGCGCTGGGCAGCCTCGTCATCGGTCTCTCCCCCACGTACGAGAGCGTGGGCCTCGCGGCGCCGGTGGTGCTGGTCGTGGCCCGGCTGATCCAAGGACTGGCCCACGGTGGTGAGATGCCCTCGTCGCACGCCTACATCGCTGAGATGGCACCAGCGGAGCGACGTGGCCTGTGGTCCAGCTCGATCTATGTCTCGGGTATGAGTGCTGTCCTCGTGGCCACCCTGCTGGGTGCCGTGCTCACCAGCACCTTGGGTGAGGGAGCGATGGCCGATTGGGGCTGGCGCATCCCGTTCCTGATCGGTGGCGCACTGGGCCTGGTGGTGCTGTGGGTCCGGCGCCGGCTCCCGGAGACCGAGGCCTACGAGATGGCCCATGAGGACACCAGCCCCGAGGTCGGTCTGATGCAGGGGCTGTGGCAGAACCGAGTCTCGGTCCTGCGTGTGCTCGGCATCACGATCGGCGGCACCGTCTTCTTCTACACCTGGTCGATCGCCGGGGTCGCGTACGCGGTGAACGTGAAGGGAATGGCTGCCTCGCAGGCCATGTGGTCCGGTGTGATCGGCACGTCGATCACCATCCTCTGCCTCCCGTTCATCGCGTCGCTGTCGGACCGGTGGGGCCGCCGGCCGCACTACTTCATCTTCGGCATCGGTGCCGCCGTGGTCTCCTTCCCGCTGAGTCGGCTCATCCAGGGGGAGATGTGGCAGCTCACCGTCGCGCTAACCGTGACCATGCTGCTCTCGGCCTTCACCTCCGCAATCGTTCCTGCGGTCCTGTCCGAGCTGTTCCCGACCCACGTGCGTGCCACCGGCATGGGTCTGCCCTACGCCCTGGCCGTCGCCGTCTTCGGTGGTACCGCCCCGTACCTGCAGACCTGGCTTGCCGGCCACGGACTCGACCAGCTTTTCCTGGCGTACTCGGCCGTGCTGGCGCTCGTCACCGCGGCAGTGATGTTCTTCGCGCCCGAGACCTGCGGCAAGGCACTGGAGTGACCAGCCCGAGAACGCGCGCAGGGAACAGAGGGGGCCCATCAAGCTCAGGAGGAAATGACAAATTCCTCATCGGGCTCATCGGCTCTGGCATCACCCACTCTCCGACCCCTGCTCTGCATGAGCGTGAAGCGGATCATCAGGGCCTCCGCTACCTCTACCGCGTCCTGGACCTTCCCACGTTGGGCCTGGGACCTGAGGATGCCGTCGAATTGGTGCGCGGGGCAGCGCGGCTCGGCTACACCGGTCTCAACGTCACCCACCCCGCGAAGCAGGTGGTCATCCCCGCACTCGACGAGCTCGATGAGGTCGCGGAGGCCCTCGGTGCTGTCAACACCATCCGCATCGAGGACGGAGGGCGGCTGGTTGGGTACAACACCGACGTCGAGGCCTTCGGAGAATCGCTGCTCAGCGCACTCTCGGGGCGCCCGCTCGGCCGCGTACTGCAGGTCGGCGCGGGCGGCGCGGGAGCCGCCACGGCATACGCGCTCCTGGAGCGAGGAGCCTCAGCCCTGACCCTCAGTGATCTCGACGATCACCGCGCCGACCGGCTCGCCGACCGGATGCGAAAACTCTTCCCAGACGCCGGCATCACCACGGTCGCCCACGACGTGGTCGCCGATCGCGTGGCCAAACACGACGGGGTCGTGAACGCAAGCCCCGTCGGTTCGATGCTCACGCCGGGCACCCCGATCGAGCCAGCACTCCTCACGCCGCACCAGTGGGTAGCGGACGTGGTCTACCGGCCACTTCGCACTGCCCTGATCGAGTCGGCGGAAGAGCAGGGATGTATTGCCATCGGTGGAGGCGGCATGATGGTCGGTCAGGCCGTGTACAGCTTCGCCGTCTTCACCGGATGCACCGCTGATCACGACCGCGTCGCGGCACACTTCGACCAGTTGGTGGCAGACCGGGTTTGGACAGACACGTCGGCCATTACTGGGCGGGGGACCTGCTAGACCCGGTCCTGCATCGAGCGCGGCCAGGAGCGCCGCCTCGTCGACCGCGGCTTGAGGTGCTCGGGCAGGGCGCTGATGTAGGGCGCGGCATGCCGACACTCGCCACAGGTGACGTCTCGATAGTCGTAGGAGGTCAGTGGATCTTCTCCGTACGCCCGACACACCGGCCCGAAGGAGTCGGCGAAGTGCGTGCGCTGCTGCGTCTTCAGCTCGCTCATGTGCGCCTCACGTGGTCGTTGACTTGGAAGGGTCACAGCAGAGTAACGACTTCTCAACAGAGACTGTGCTCCGACACCCTGACGACCCGGTTCCATTCAGGCGTAGCGCCGGGTCCGTCTGGCGGCCTGCCGCTGGCGCGAGCGCGCGACGAGGTAGGTCGGCGTGGTCTCCCTCGCGAGGCTCTCGTGGAGCTCCAGCATCTCCTCGATCGTGCGTGCCCACGGGAACTGCTCGGCCCGCTCTCGGGCGGCACGGCGGGTCGCCACCACCGGTCGCTCGGCGACATCGATGACCGCGTCGGCCAGCGCAGCCGGGTGGGCGGGAGCCCAGGCCCCGCACATCGGGTCGATGAGCTCGCGGGCGCCGCCGCGGTCGGCGGTCACCACCGGCGTACCGCTGGCCAGGGCCTCCAGGACCGCCAGCCCGAAGGTCTCGCGCGGACAGACGGAGAGGGCCACGTCGGCCTCGCGGAGCGCTCTGCCGATGCGGTGGCGGTCGGCGACGTGTCCGTGGAAGAAGACCGGCGCACCGGTGGCGAGCGCCTCGATCTCGGCACGGTGCGGGCCGTCGCCGTAGACGTCCATCCGGACGTCGAAACCGCGGCGGTGCAGCTCGACGGCGGTGGCGACGGCGAGATCCGGCGACTTCTCGCGGGAGAGCCGGCCGACGTGAACGAGCCTCAGCGTGTCGTCGCGGTGTCCGAGCGAGGGAGGGAAGAAGTCCAGGTCGACACCCAGGGGCACCTGGGCGATCGGGCAGCCGACGGTCGCGGCCAGCGGCTCGAACTCGTGCCGGGCGTAGTCGGAGGTCACCAGCACTTGGTCGAAGGAGCGCACCAGCATCCGGTTCAGGAGTGCGGTGGAGACCTTCGAGGTGGTGTCCATGCCGGTGTAGGTGGGCATGTACTCGTCGAGGCGTTCGTGGGAGAAGAGCACCGTCCCGATCCCCTGGCGCCGGGCCCAGCGGGAGACGGGGAGCATCGTGAACTTGTCGCTTACCTCCAGGCTCGTCGGACGGTAGCGGGTCAGCACGTCGGTCACCCGCCACGGCTCGAGGATCAGCCGGTAGCCGCCGCCGACGCGCGGCGCTCTGAGCTGCACCACGTCCCCGAGGTCGGTCGAGGTGACCGCGTCGTACGGGCCGGGGGCGACCAGAAGCCGGTCGTGACCCGCCTCGACATAGCCGCGGGCGAGGGCCTCCAGAGCCGTCTTCATCCCGCCGGAGGTGGGGCCGACGAAGTTGGCGAGCTGAGCGATGAGCACGGCCCCATCGTGTGGCATCGAGGTAGCCCGTCGGCGACCTCGATGTGACGCCGGCATGGCGGGGTGACGTATTGGCTCGGGGCGATCTCTGCGGGAGTAGCGTTGAGCCATGACCAACCTGGATGCGCACCCCGCCCTCGTCGAGTGTGTCGGCGGGACCGGTGACGAAGGCGTCGAGATCCAGATCATCACTCCGCGAGACGTGCCCCTGGGTGGTCCCCGCGCGATGAACGTACGTCGCACCCTCCCCGCCCGCGCGCGCTCGCTGATCGGCGCGTGGTGCTTCCTGGACCACTTCGGTCCGGACGATGTCGTCGTCTCCGGAGGGATGGAGGTGCCGCCGCACCCGCACACCGGCCTGGCGACGGTCTCCTGGCTGTTCACCGGCGAGATCGAGCACCGCGACTCGGTCGGAACGGTGGGGATGGTGCGCCCGGGCGAGGTCAACCTGATGACCTCCGGACGCGGGATCTCCCACTCGGAGAACTCGACGGTCGAGACCACCGTGTTGCACGGGGCGCAGCTGTGGGTCGCCCTCCCCGACGAGTTCCGCGACGTCGAGCCGGCGTTCGAGAACTACCGCCCGGTGCCGATCGAGCACGAGGGCGCGACGGTCCGGGTCTTCATGGGATCCCTGCTGGGCGCGACGTCGCCGGTGCGGACCCACTCCGAGATCCTCGGCGCCGAGATCCTGCTCGAGCCCGGCACCCGGCTCGAGATCCCGGTCGACGACCGGTTCGAGCACGGGGTGCTGGTGGACACCGGCGAGGTGTCGATGACCGGCGTCGGCCCGTCCGGCCCGGCCTCGGCCGACGTGGAGAAGGACTCCCTCGCCTATGCGCCTCCGGGCGCCACGACGCTGATCCTGCAGGCCGGCGAGGCCTGGACCAGGCTGCTCCTCCTCGGCGGACCGCCGTTCGGCGAGTCGATCATCATGTGGTGGAACTTCGTCGGCCGCACCCACGACGAGGTCGTCGCCTACCGCCAGGAGTGGCAGGAGCAGGTCACCCGTGGCGGTGAGCTGGTCGAGGACTCCCAGGACGTGGGCGCCGGGCGCTTCGGAGTGGTCGAGGGCAACCACCAGAAGCCGATCCCCGCACCTCCGCTTCCCAACGCGCGCCTCCGCTCGCGGTCCTAGGTGGCATCCAGGTCCGCGTCCGGGCCCGTGCTTAGACTGCAGTCGTGAGCGACGAATCCTCAGACCCAGGAGTCGTGCTGGCGGTGGCGGTGGGCCGTAGCCGCAGCCAGGCCGCGGCCTTCGACCTCGCCGGACGCGAGCTGGCCGGCGACACCCGAGACCACGAGGTCGGCATCTCCGCCGAGGCGCTGATGCCCGAGGTCGTCGAACGGATGACCAAGATGGTGACGTCGATCGACCTGCCGGTGCTGGCGATCGGGATGAGCCTGCCGGGCGTGGTCAACCCCGACCTCGGGATGAGCATCGACACCCCGGCGATGGGCGGCTGGGACGGCGTCCAGCTGGCGCCCTACTTCACCGCGCTGACCGACGCGCCCCTGATCCTCGCCCATGACGCGCACGCGTTGGCGCGCTCTGAGCTCTTCAACTCCGACCATCCCGTACGCAACGCCCTGGTCGTCAAGGCATCGACCGGCCTCGGCATGGGCATCATCAGCGACGGCAAGGTGGTCACCGGCGCCCTCGGGGCGGCCGGCGAGATCGGCCACACCCGTATCGACGCGGCCGGAGACCGGCCCTGCCGCTGCGGCTCGACCGGCTGCCTGGAGACGGTCGCGTCCGGCTGGGCGCTCGCTCAGCGGCTGACCGACTCCGGTGTCTCCGCAGGTCACGTACGCGATCTGGTGGCCGCCGCGCTCGCCGGGGACGCCGTGGCGCGCGGGCTGCTGCGCGAGGGCGGCCGACAGCTCGGCGAGGTCGTCGCCACCGCCGTCAACCTGCTCAACCCGGAGGTCGTCGTCATCGGCGGTGACATGGCCGGTGCCTTCGACCTCTACACCGCCGGGGTGCGCGAGAGCGTCTACGCCCGCGCCAACCCGATCGCCACCCGCGAGCTCACCTTCATGGCCCAGCTGCACGGCGACTCCTCGGGCCTGGTCGGCTGCGCCGCGATGGCGATCGAGTCTCTGACCGACACGCCGTGATCGTCGGCCTGCTCTGGCTGCTCGGATGCCAGCTGGCCGGAACCGTGATCGTCGAGCTGACCGGGATCCCGCTGCCCGGCCCCGTGGTGGGAATGCTGCTGCTGTTCCTCGCCCTGGTCCTGCGTCGCCGTGACGGCGAGGACGACCCGATCATCCAGGTCGGCGACTACTTCCTCTCCCACCTGCAGCTCTTCTTCATCCCGGCCGGGGTCGGGGTGATCGCCTACCTCGCGGTCATCCGCGACGCCGCACTGCCGATCGTCGTCGCGCTGCTCGGCTCCTGGCTGCTAGGGCTGGCCACGGTCGGCTGGGTGCTCGGGCTGTTCCTCCGCCGGGTGCCCGAGGTCGCCGGCACCCAGGGCGCTCCGGGGGAGGAGATCGAATGAGCATCGTCCTGTGGCTGTTCGTGACGGTGGCTGCGTACGAGCTCGGACGGTGGCTGCGCAGACAGACCCACTCGCCGCTGGCTCAGCCGGTCGCGGTCGCGATGGTGATCGTCGGGGCCCTGCTGATGCTCAGCGGCACGAGCTACGACGACTACGCCGACGCGACGACGCTGATCAGCTTCCTGCTCGGGCCGGCGACGGTGGCGTTGGCGATCCCGCTCTACCACCAGGCCGCGCGGCTGAAGGGGATGTTGCTCCCGGTCCTGGTCGCGCTGACCGCCGGCGCGGTCGTGTCGATGGTCAGCGGCATCCTGCTGGTGCGTTGGCTCGGTGGCAGCGACGTGCTGGAGCGGACGATGGCGACCAAAGCCGTCACCGCCCCGGTGACGATCGCGCTGACCGAACGGCTGGGCGGCTACCCGGAGCTGTCGGCGTGCTTCGCGATCGTTGTCGGCATCGTCGGCGCGATGGTCGCACCCCGCCTCCTGACCCTGCTCGGGATCCGGGACCCGAGAGCCCGCGGCATCGCGGTCGGTGCGGTCTCCCACGGCATCGGCACCGCGCGAATGCTGGAGGAGAGCCGCGTCGAAGGCGCCTTCTCCGGGCTGGCGATGGGACTCACCGCGGTGGTGACCTGTCTGCTGGTCCCGCTGGTGGCTCACCTCCTGCTCTGAGCGGGTCGCTACGAGCCGGGTCTCTGCCCGGGGAGCCTCTAACGTTGATCTCATGGCCCGCGTGCACGCCTTCTCCGACGACGTACTCGGCACTCTCGACGCGGTCGGAGTCGCCGAGGCGTTGCGGCGCGGTGACTTCAGCACCACGGAGGCCGTCGAGGCGTCCATCGCGCGGATCGAGTCGGTCGACCCCGACCTCGGCGCGATGGCGTACCGGACCTTCGACC
Source organism: Nocardioides panzhihuensis (assembly GCF_013408335.1). Lineage (NCBI taxonomy): Bacteria > Bacillati > Actinomycetota > Actinomycetes > Propionibacteriales > Nocardioidaceae > Nocardioides > Nocardioides panzhihuensis. Next base: position 5,737,574 of record NZ_JACBZR010000001.1, read on the forward strand.
GGGCCAGGGTCCAGGCGCGTGCTCCGCGGGGAGGCTTCTTCGCGGGCGTGCCCACCCTGATCAAGGACAACACCGACGTCGCCGGCGTGCCCACCAGGAACGGCACGGACTCGTACGCCATGCCGCCGGCCTCACGCAACGGCGAGATGACCAAGCTGCTCTTCAAGCTCGGGCTGCTGTCACTGGGAAAGACCCAGCTCTCGGAGTTCGGCTTCTCGGGCACCGCCGAGCACGCGCGCCTCGGCGCGGTGCGCAACCCGTGGGACACCGGCCGCGTGGCAGGCGCGTCGTCGGCCGGCTCGGGTGCGCTGGTCGCTGCCGGGGCCGTGCCGCTCGCTCACGGCAACGACGGCGGTGGCTCGATCCGGATCCCGGCCGGTGTCTGCGGGCTGGTCGGGCTCAAGCCGACCCGCGACCGGCTGCCGCAGGACCCGCTCTACGGGCTGCTGCCGCTCAAGATCGTCACCGACGGGGTGCTGACCCGGTCGGTGCGCGACACCGCGGCCTTCTTTCGGGAGGCCGAGAAGGCTCACCACACCTCGCTGTCGCCGATCGGGGACGTCACCGGTCCCGGGACGAAACGGCTCCGCTGCGCCATCTTCACCGGCGCGCTCGGGCGCGAGGCCAGCCCCGAGGTCGCCGAGCTCACGCTCAAGACCGCGGCGGTGCTGGAAGAGCTCGGCCACACCGTCGAGAGCGTGCCCCCGCCGGTGCCCGAGACCTTCGCCGAGGACTTCGTCCTCTACTGGGGCACCCTCGCGGTCGCCCTGGTCAACGCCGGGCCGCTTCGCGGCAAGACCTGGGACCGGCAGCGGCTCGACAACCTCACCGTCGGCCTGGCCCAGCACACCCTGAAGAACGCGAAGTACGTCCCGGCCGCCATCGTCCGGCTGCGCCGGGCGCAGGCGATCGCGGAGGGCTTCCACGCCGCGTACGACGTCGTCCTGACACCCACGGTCGCCCACGAGACCCCGGAGATCGGACGGCTGGCACCGAGCCAGGCCTACGAGATCGTGATGGAACGACTGATGGCCTGGGTCGCGTTCACACCGTGGCAGAACGTCATCGGTGGGCCGGCGGTGTCGCTGCCGGTTCAGCAGACGTTGGCCGGGCTGCCGCAGGGGATGATGTTCGGCGCGGCGCCGGGACAGGAGCGGATGCTGCTCGAGCTGTCCTACGAGCTCGAGGAGGCGATGGGTTTCGCGCGCATCTGGGAGCCCGGTGGATTCGCCGAGGGCGCCCCTGACCTGCGATGATATGGGTGATCCGCGGAAGGATCGCCTCGATTTGTGAGCGTGGCGCCCCTGCCGTAATGTTCTCTCACGCAACGCCCCTTTAGCTCAGTCGGCAGAGCGTCTCCATGGTAAGGAGAAGGTCTACGGTTCGATTCCGTAAAGGGGCTCTGGAGTTCGGGTCCCGCAGCAGGAATGTTGCGGGCCTGATTCCTGTTGAGGCGGGGTAGCTCAGGCGGTTAGAGCGCACGACTCATAATCGTGAGGTCGCGGGTTCGATCCCCGCCCCCGCTACCGCCAAAGACCGCAACACCTCGATCAGCACCGTAAGGAAACTCCTGTGGCCAGCAAGAGCAGCGACGTTCGTCCGAAGATCACCCTCGCTTGCACCGAGTGCAAGGAGCGGAACTACATCTCCAAGAAGAACCGTCGGAACGACCCCGACCGTATCGAGCTCAACAAGTACTGCCCGCGGTGCCGCAAGCACCAGCCGCACCGCGAGACCCGCTGACGCCTGATTCATAGGCTGTGCTCGCTTGAAATCAGAGCGCGACGCTGATCAGCGCTCCGAACGCCCCGCTCCCGCACTTCGGGAGGCGGGGCGTTCGTCATTTGCCGAGACGTCACTCCCGTCGGTCGAGACGTCACTCCCGTCGGTCGAGACGTCACTCCGGTCGGCCGAGTTGGCAACGGTCTGCCAACTCGGCCGACCGGAGTGACGCTTCGGCCGACGTACGTGACGCTTCGGCCGACGGGGGCGACTTCTCGGCGGACCACTAGAGTTGTACGCATGGCAGTTGATGGGTCGCTCGTAGGGCGCGCGTTTCCTCCGACCAAGCCCTATCGGGTCACCGATGAGAAGGTGCGGGAGCTCGCTGCCGCCACCGGGATGAGCTGGGAGAGCGGGGACCGGGTCCCGGCTACGTTTCCGATCGTGCTCGCCTTCGACGCGATGAACGCCTTCCTCGATGACGTCGAGGTGGAGCTGTCGCGGATCGTGCACGGCGAGCAGAAGTTCTCCTACGTCCGGCCGATCGCTCCGGGGGACGTGCTGACCGCGACCCTGAGCGTCGCCTCGCTGCGTCAGATCGGCGGCAACGACATCATCGGCACCATCTCCGAGATCACCGACGAGTCCGGCGCGCTCGTGTGCACGACCTCGGCCACCCTGGTCCACCGAGCGGCGGAGGTCGCCTGATGTCCGACATCGTGCTGGAGGTCGGCGCCGAGCTGACCCCGAAGACCTACCCGGTGACCCGGGCGTCGCTGGTTCGCTACGCCGGTGCGAGCGGCGACTTCAACCCGATCCACTGGTCCGACCGGATCGCCACCGCCGTCGGCCTCCCCGGCGTGATCGCCCACGGGATGTTCACCATGGCTCTGGTCGCTCGAGCGGTCTCGGAGTGGACCGACGGTGCCGAGGTCGTCGACTTCGGTGCCAAGTTCACCAACCCGGTCGTCGTACCCGATGACGACGAGGGCACCTCGGTGACGGTCAACGGCACCGTGAAGTCGGTCGAGGACGGGCTGGCGACGATCGCCCTGACGGTGGTCTCCGGCGACCAGAAGGTGCTCGGCATGCCGAAGGTCTCCGTACGTGTCTGAGCCCCTGTCTGAGCCCCTGTCCCGCCACACCACCTTCCACCTCGGCGGCCCGGCGGCGGAGTTCGTCACCGCGACCACCGAGACGGAGATCATCGAGGCCGTGACCGCCGCCGACGCGGCCGGTAAGGACGTGCTCGTCCTCGGCGGCGGCAGCAACCTGGTCGTCGCCGACGCGGGCTTCCCAGGCACCGTCATCAAGCTGGCGACCACGGGCGTGTCGGTGGAGACGGTCGAGGGCGGCGTACTCGTCACAGTGGCTGCGGGCGAGACCTGGGACGACTTCGTGTCGACCGCGGTTGACAAGGGCTGGAGCGGGGTCGAGGCGCTCTCCGGCATCCCCGGCAGCGTCGGGGCCACCCCGATCCAGAACGTGGGCGCCTACGGCCAGGACGTCTCCCAGACCATCACCGCGGTCAAGGTGTTCGATCGCGAGCTTGGCGAGGTGCGGAGCTTCGCCGCCGACGAGTGCGGGTTCGGCTACCGCTGGTCGCAGTTCAAGGCCGCGCCTGGCCGCTACGTGGTGCTCTCGGTCGACTTCCGGCTCGGCATCGACGGCGAGACCGGCTCCCCGATCGCGTACGCCCAGCTCGCCGGCGCCCTGGGCGTCGAGCAGGGCACCCGGGTGCCGTCCAAGCAGATCCGTGAGGCCGTCCTGAACCTGCGAAGCAGCAAGGGCATGGTCATCGACGAGGCCGACCACGACACCTGGTCTGCGGGCTCGTTCTTCACCAACCCCGTCGTCGCGCCGGAGGACGTGCCGGAGGGCGCTCCGGCCTATCCGCAGCCCGACGGCACCGTCAAGACCTCCGCCGCATGGCTCATCGACCACGCCGGGTTCAAGAAGGGCCACACGCCCGAAGGCCTGGCCGGCCGCGTCTCCCTCTCCACGAAGCACACCCTCGCCCTCACCAACCGCGGCGAGGGCACGACCGAGGACCTGCTCGTCCTCGCGAGAGAGGTGCGGGACGGGGTCGAGGCGGCGTACGGGATCGTGCTCGTCAACGAGCCCGTGATGCTCGGCGTCTCCCTCTAGCCCGCCGAGTCGGCTTCTAGCCGCGCTTCAGAAGAACGAGGACCTCGTGATGGTCGGTGTTGGGGAACATGTCGAGCAGGCGTGCCGACACCGGCTGCAGCGAGGGCATGTCGCGCAAGTCGCGGGCGAGGGTGTCGACGTTGCACGAGGAGTAGACGACGTGCTCGACGCCTGACTGCTCCAGCCATCCCGCGAGTGCGGAGCCGATGCCGCGTCGCGGTGGGTTGACGATGACCAGGTCGGGTGCAGCGCCGGAGGAGACGGCGTACGCAGCGGCGTCCCCGGCCACCCAGCTGGTGCCGGGCAAGCCCAGCTCGGCGGCGGTCGAGGAGGCGGCTTCGATGGCCTGCTCGCTGGCCTCGACGCCGAGCACCTCCCGCCCGGGCGCGGCGACGTGCAGGCCGAAGCCGCCGACGCCGCAGTAGAGGTCCCACACCGAGCCCGGTGACACCGAGGAGACCAGATCGCGGGCATGGCGGTAGAGCGCGGCCGCGACGGCGGTGTTGGTCTGGAAGAACGAGTGTGGACGCAGCCGCAGGCCGATCCCGTTGACGTCCATCGTCAGCGCCTCACGGGCGGTCAGGAAGATCTCCTCGGGGCCCTCGATGACGGCCTTGTGCTCCGGCTGGATGTTCACCGACGCGACGCCGATCGGGAGCTCGTCCAGCAGCGCCGGAAGGTGCTTGCGCAACCGGGACAGCGCCTCGGTGGAGCGCAGCACCCACCGCACCATCAGCTCACCGCCGGGCGCCTCGGTGACGATCACGTGCTTGAGCTCGCCGCGGCGCTCCGGCACCGAATAGGGCGTGAGCCGCGCGGACGTCACGAACCGGGACAGGATCGGCAGCGCGGCCTGCAGCCCAGGGGTGTGGAGCCCGCAGGCGAGCAGGTCGACACCGAGACCGTCGTGGGACAGGATCCCCAGGGTCGGTGCCTCCACCGAGCCGGCGACGACCATCTTCGCCTTGTTGCGGAAACCGGCCTCCGGGCTGGAGACCGGTTCCTCCCAACGTCCCTCGCCGAGCCCGACCGACGCGAGCGCCGAGGCGACCCGTCGCTGCTTCTGCGCGAGCTGGTCGGCGTACGCCATCTCCAGCCAGCGGCAGGAGCGGCAGGCGCCCGAGGTGAAGTAGCCGCAATCCATCCGTCAGATTCGGCTGCTCAGCATCGCGCTGACGCTGTCGAACGTGGTCACGTCGCTCTCGTTGGAGGCGACGACGATCATCACGATGATGAAGACGATGTAGACGACCCAGAAGAGCATGTAGAGCGCTCCGAAGATCGTCCCGATGAGACCGGTGATGAACCCGGCCTGCGCGTTGCCGCGACCGCTGTAGGCCGCCGGGTTGGCGTCGATCTCGGCCATCACCCGCTTGCCCTTGGCCCAGCCGAACGGCGCGATGAAGACGCCGATCCCGCCGCACATGACCGACAGGCACAGCCCGACGATCCCGAAGACCATCGCCGAGTTGGCCTCGGGGTGGGGAGGGGGCGGCGGGAAACCGTAGGGCGCGGGCTGATAGCCGGGTGGGGGAGTGCTCGTCATCTCTTAGAACTCGCTGTCGTACGACTCGTAGCCACTGTCGTAGCCCGAGTCCTCGAACCCGCCGCTGACTCCGACGATGATGACGATGACGATCAGCAGGATGCTCAGGACCAGCAGGACGGTGCCGATGATGCCGAGGATGAAGCCCGCCTGCGCGTTGCCACGGCCGGTCAGGGCACCGGCCGAAGCGTCGATCCGCTTCTTGGCGCTCAGGCCCATGAACAGGGCGAACGGCGAGAGGACGATCGGGAGGCCACAGAGGAACGACCCCACGAGCCCGATGATGCCCAGGACCATCGACGTGGTCGCGCCCGAGTCCGGGGTGCCGACCGGTCCGGGGTACCCCGCCGGAGCGCCGTAGGGCGCCTGACCGTAGCCCGGCTGACCACCGTAGTTCGGCTGACCGCCGTAGGCAGGCGGCGGCGGAGGCGTCTGTCCGTAGCCGGCCGCGGGCGGCTTCTGGTCGTAGGTCGCGCCGCCGTAGGGGTTGGACGGCTGCTCACCGTAGGTCTGGCCGTACATCGGCTGAGTCGGCTCGGCCTGGGTGGGCTCCGGCTGGCTCGGCTCGGACGGGCTCGGCGGAGGCGGAGTGGAGCCGTCGGCCGGGTTGTTGGGATCGGACTGATCGTCGGACGGGTTCGTCATGTCCGACATTCTGTCTTAACTCGGTGGATCCGTGGGCTGCGAGGGCGCGTTGAGCCAGTCGTCGATCTCGGCGAGCAGAGCCTTCTTCGTCGACTCTGGCGCCGTCGAGGCGGTCACCGACATCCGCGCCAAGTCGGCGAGGGTCTCGTCGGTGAGCTCGTGCGCGGCCCGCATCGTGGCGTACTGCGCCGCCAGCCGGGACCCGAACAACAGCGGGTCATCAGCGCCCAGCGCCACGGTCGCGCCGGCGTCGAGCAGCTGTGGCAGCGGCACCGAGGTGAGGTCGGAGTAGACGCCGAGCGACACGTTGGAGGTCGGGCAGACCTCCAGAGCGACGCCCGCGCGCACGATCTCGTCGAGCAGTGCCGGGTCCTCGGCAGCGCGTACGCCGTGACCCAGCCGGGTCGCGTGCAGCGACCGCAGCACGGTGCGGATGTGCTCGGGCCCGCGCAGCTCCCCGCCATGGGGCATCAGCCGCAGGCCGGCCCGTTCGGCGATCCGGAAGGCGTGGTCGAACTCCTCGGTGCGCCCGCGCCGCTCGTCGTTGGAGAGCCCGAAGCCGACCACGCCGTGGTCGACGTACTGCGCGGCCAGGCGGGCCAGCGTGCGCGCGTCCATCGGGTGCCGGGTGCGGTTGGAGGCGATGATCACCGCGATCCCGAGCCCGGTCGCCCGTTCGGCGTCGGCGACGGCCGAGAGCACCAGGTCGGTGAAGGCGGTGATCCCGCCGAACTTCGCCGCGTAGCCCGACGGGTCGACCTGGATCTCGAGCCACCTGCCGCCGTCGCGTACGTCGTCCTCGGCGACCTCCATGACGAGCCGCCGGATGTCGGCCTCGGTGCGCAGCACCGAGCGCGCCACGTCATAGAGCCGCTGGAACCGGAACCAACCCTTCTCGTCGGCCGCGCTCAGCGTCGGCGGCCAGTCCGCGACCAGCTGCTCGGGCAGCCGGATCCCGTCGCGGGTGGCCAGCTCGAGCAGGGTCTGATGGCGCATCGCACCCGTGAAGTGCAGGTGCAGATGCGCCTTCGGCAGCGTACGTAGGTCGCGCCGGTCCGGCCTGGTCAACACATCACTCACGCGAGCAGCTTCTCCGCAGCGGCCAGCTTCACACACACGGTGACGACCTCCATGGCGCCGCTGACCTGCTCCAACGGCGGGAAGGACGGGGCGAGCCGGATGTTGGTGTCCTCCGGGTCGACCTTTCCGGGGAAGGCGGAACCGGCCGGGGTCAGGGCGACGCCGGCCCCCTTGGCCAGCTCGATCACCCGGGTCGCGGTGCCGGGAAGGACGTCGAGGCTGACGAAGTAGCCACCTCCGGGCTTGGTCCAGATCGCCACGCCGAGCGCACCGAGCTCGTCGGTGAGTGCGTCCTCGACGGCCGCGAACCGCGGCGCGAGCAGCTCGCGGTGCTTGGCCATGTGGTCGCGGACACCGGCCGCCGAGCCGAAGAACTCCGCGTGCCGCAGGTGGTTGACCTTGTCCGGTCCGATCGCGCCGTGGCTCAGGTGGTCGAGCCACCAGGCGACGTTCTCCTTCGACCCGCCGAAGAAGCCGACGCCCGCGCCTGCGTAGGTGACCTTGGAGGTCGAGGCGAAGACCAGCGGCCGGTGCGGGTTGCCGGCGGCGTTGGCCAGCGAGACGACGTCGGCGGTCTTGGTCTCGGCCGGGGTCAGGTGGTGCAGCGCGTAAGCGTTGTCCCAGAAGATCTTGAAGTCGGGAGCGGCGGTCGGCATCGAGGCGAGCCGCTCGGCGATCTCCTGCGAGGTGGTGTCACCGGTCGGGTTGGCGTAGGTCGGCACCAGCCACATGCCCTTGATCGCGGGGTCGTCCTTGACCAGCGCGGCGATCGCCTCGGCATCGGGCCCGTCGGCGCTCATCGGCACGGTCACCATCTCGATCCCGAACCACTCCAGCAGCGTGAAGTGGCGGTCGTAGCCCGGCACCGGGCAGACGAACTTCACCGTCTCCTCGCGACCCCACGGGCGCTCGCTGTCGACGCCGCCGTGGAGCCACAGGTACATCAGCGTGTCGCGCATCATGGTGAGGCTCGAGCTGCCGCCGGCGATGAGCTGGCCGGTCTCCAGACCGAGCAGCTCGGCGTAGATCTCGCGGATCTCGATGCCGCCGGCCAGGCCCCCGTAGTTGCGCGTGTCCGTGCCGTCCGGGGCCGTCGTCGACTTCGGGAGCTGGAGCAGGCCGTCGGAGAGGTCGAGCTGGTCCGCCGAGGGCTTGCCCCGGGTCAGGTCCAGCTTCAGGCCCTTGGCCACCAGGCTGTCGTACGCCGTGCGCTGCTCCGTTGCGAACGCTTCGAGTTCCTCGCGCGAGAGATCGGCGAGGGGGCGGGGATCTGAGGTCATGCCAGCAATCCTATGGGTCAAGGGGTCCCGGTTTGGAACGTGTTGAGCCGCGTGCGTAGACTCACCGTTGGTGGTCTTCCCACATGGTTAGTTGCGCCCTCAACCGCGCCACTGATGCAGACCTCCGTAGGGCACTAGCTCAACTGGCAGAGCATCGGTCTCCAAAACCGAAGGTTGGGGGTTCAAGTCCCTCGTGCCCTGCAAAGCCGGACCAGCGATGGAAACGTTTTCGAGAGAAGGTGGCGGCGTGACGGACAGCAAGGCAGTCCCGACTCCGAACGACAAGAAGACGGAGAAGCGCACCAGTCTCCCGACGTTCTACCGCCAGGTCGTGGCCGAGCTCCGCAAGGTCGTCTGGCCGACGCAGCAGCAGCTCACGACGTACTTCATCGTGGTCCTGGTCTTCGTCCTGGTCATGATGGCGATCGTCGCGGGCCTTGACCTCGGGTTCGGCAAGTTGATGTTCTGGGTGTTCGGCGGCCGCGACGCGTGATCGTGTGGGCCCCCGGCCCGCAGAGCACACCCGATACACACAATCAACGGTTTGGAGCAGGACATGTCTGAGCAGGACTACACCGAGGAGACCGAGGTCCTCGAGACGGCCGAGGCCGCCTCCGACGTGCCTGCAGAGGCTGAGTTCGACGAGGCTGACGAGTCGGGCGAGTCCGACGACGCCAGCGAGGGCGAGGCGTCCTTCGACGAGATCGTCGACGGCGAGGCCCCTGAGGCTGCTGACGACGACCCGCTCGAGGCGTTCCGCCGGGAGCTGTGGGCGAAGCCGGGTGACTGGTTCGTGATCCACACCTACTCCGGCATGGAGAACCGGGTGAAGTCCAACCTGGAGAACCGCATCGTCTCCCTCAACATGGAAGACTACATCCACGAGATCGTGGTCCCCACCGAGGAAGTCCCGGAGATCAAGAACGGCCAGCGCAAGATGGTCAAGCGCACCGTTCTCCCGGGTTACGTCCTGGTCCGGATGGACCTCACCGACGAGTCCTGGTCCGCCGTACGCCACACCCCGTCGGTCACCGGCTTCGTCGGCCACAGCCACCAGCCGGTGCCGCTGTCGATGACCGAGGTCGAGAACATGCTCGCCCCGGCCGTCGTCGCCCAGGCCGAGGCCGAGGCTGCCGCCGCAGGTGAGGCCGCGTCCTCCACCGGCGGTTCCGCGACCACCGCCAAGAAGCCCGTCGAGGTCGTCGACTTCGCCGAGGGCGACTCGGTCACCGTCGTCGACGGTCCCTTCGCCACGCTGCACGCGACCATCACCGAGCTCAACGCCGAGTCCCAGCGCGTCAAGGCGCTCGTCGAGATCTTCGGTCGCGAGACTCCTGTCGAGCTCTCGTTCAACCAGATCGAAAAAGTCTGAGTCGTACGCTACGAGCGCCCTGCACCAACTTGGTGCAGGGCGCTTGTGTTTGCTGATGCGAAGCCGACGGTTCGCGGTTAACATTCCAACGTTGGTAAAGAAGCGCAGTCACGTGGTACTCGGGAGTCATGATGGTCAAGATGGTTCCGGCGGATATGCGCCGGGCCGCCGCAGCGTGGGACGCTGCAGGCGAGCAGGTCAAGAGTGCCAACCCCAGTGACCGGGTGGGCGAGATATCTACGGCAATGCCCGGAGGTGCGAGCCCACGGCAGGTGGGCCAGTTCGTCAGCACACTCGGCGGCCAATTCGACGAGTGGTGTGCCGGTGCCACGAAGATGAGTGAAACCTATCGCGCGGTGGCTGCCGACCACCATGCCACTGACCAGGACGCCGCCAGCGAGGGAGGTCGGCAAGTGGGAGCGGTCAGCACCTTGCCCGGAATCTGGAGCGGCGGCTCATCTGCCGGCAAGGCGGACAACGTCGGCCCAGCCATCTTCGACCCAAGTGCCCCGTCCGACGACAACATAGCGAAGCTGATCGCGCGCCTTGGAAAGCTTGACTCCTGATGGTATGCGTTGCTGAGTTGCTCGAATGGCAGCCGAATGTGGTCGACAGCCTCGCCGAGTACTTCTACGACAAGCGCCGGATCGTGCTTCGTCTCCAGGACGAGATCAACGACGCCCGGCCTCCTGAGACGTGGGAAGGCCTGGGCACGGCGAGCGCGTGGAAGACGTACGACGCAAAGCGCATCCGTCTCAACGACCTCGCTGCACAGGTCTCTGACCTGGCAGTCACGCTGAAGGAGACCGGCAAGGAGATCAAGGGGGCTCAGGACGACCTGCAGGTGGTCCTTGAGCAAGCGTCACGTGAGGGGCACACGGTGAACCATCAAACGGGTGAGGTCGAGCCGCCCAAGGTTGAGCCACTGGAGCCTCACGAGCGAGGTTTCATGGAGCCCGACCTGGAAGCCCAGAGAGCCCACGAACGGGCTATCGTCGAGAACAAGGCTCGAGCCCAAGAGTTCGAGGGTCGGATCGACAAGGCGCTCAAGCGAGCCGAGATGGCCGACGTGGGACTTGCCAAGTCAATGTCAGATGTTATCGCTGGCGAGACCAGGGGCGGATCGGGAAGCATCAAGGAAGCCTCGGCGTCACAGTTGCCGCCGTCCCTCGACGGCATGACACCCGAAGAGATCGCTGAGAAGTTCGGTAATGAAATCGCCCTCGACACGATAGCGGCTCTACTAGAGATCGGCATCCCGCTCTACCGGGCGATCAACCTTGATGTAGGCGGCGAAGCGCAATATAGCGTGATGCAGAACGGTGACGTGAAGATGTCGCTGAAGACAGCGCTCGGCATCAGTCTAGGTGAGGACGGCAAGGCATTGGAGGGGAAGATTGGCGCGGGTGGATTCACTGATTACGAGTTCACGTTCAAGTCTCGCGAGGAAGCCGAGAAGTTCCTGGACGGTCTCGACGACGCTGCGCTTGGGGGCATCCTAGGTGGACAGAGTGCCCGTCAAGCCGCGGTTGCTGCGTATATCGAACAGCATGACCCGACCAGTGCGAAGGTTGGTGTCTACGGGAAGGCGGAGTTCGGATTCGAGACGCCGTATGCGGACGGTGGTGCCAACGGGCGCGTAGAGGGTTGGTACGACGCCAAGAAGGACGATGGTGAGTTCGGGGTCAAGATCGAGGCATCGGTGGGCGGGCACGCTGCGGTCGGTGACTCTGGTGTTAAAGCTGGAGGATCCGTGGATTTCTCTGGCGAGGTCAAGGCCGACAGGAACGGTACGATAAAGGAAATCAGTCTTAAGGGTGCGTTGACGGGGGAGATGGCAAACCAGAAGTTTGGGTTGAACCTTCCAGACGGTGGCTCTGGTGGTGGCGGCGATGTCGAACTCAAGATGGACGATGACAACGTGATGTGGGGTGAAATGAACGAGGCGTTGCGCAAGGGTGACACGTCGCGGGCGGCAGAGATCGCCATGGATCACGGGTCGGCGGTCGTCCGGTCGACCACGGTGACTTCGAGTGAGCACGACATCAGTTCAGCCGAAGCTGGGGTCAAGCAGACGTCATCACAGCACGCCTGGGTGCGTCCGCCAAACACAGATGAGTTCGTTAACATCGATCCATCGACGCGGCCGGCGTCCGACAACAGTTCGGCGAGGCGATGAATGAGGATCCCTCGAATGTGACGACGCTGTTGCCGACGACCTCCGTACAGATTGCGGCGGTTGCGCTCGTCGCTCCTCACACTGTCCCTCGCCACATCCAGGGCACGCACGGGGAGATGTGGCAATGGACTGGCGACGGGACCAGTTTGTTCAGCCTTGTTCTGGCGGTCCGCAGCGACGGTGAAGAGTCGCCGGCTGGTCTGCGGCACCGGTTGATCGCCGAAGTCGAGAGAATCGCTCGACCGCTCCGACTCGCCCCCTCCCACAAGCCCTTTCGGCCAGGGATTGCTGTTGTTCCTGGGGCGCGTGCAGCGTTCATCGCACACCTCGACGGCGTCCGCGATGGGGTTCCAATCCACAACGCTGTCCTAGTTGCGACGAGGCGCGACGAGGTGTATGTCCTCCACGTTGCGGTGCCGGACACGCATCTTGGGCGTGAGCAAGCCTCAAAGATGGCATCGAGCCTGCGGCTCGTCGATTAGGAGGACTGAATATTGAAATGGGTGCTGACCGCGGCCGGGTTCTTCATCGCGATGATCGCCATCTTCATTGGTGTGGTGTGGTTTCTGTTCACTCGTGAGGGGCCGGACACGAGCCACCTCACGAAACTCCACAGCGCCCAAGCTCTTGAGCTGCAGGACACTGGGAGTGCCTACAATGTGGTGTACGAGTACTCCTACGGCGGCGAGACATTCTATGGGAGCACGTCGATTCAGAGCCGAAACATGAGTGTGGGCAGCACCTTCGGCATTTGTGTTGACCCCGATGATCCTGCGCAGCACGCTCAGACGAAGACCGACTGCGGGCCTGACGGTCCAAGGAATCCACAAGAAGGCCTCAAGGAGAAACCCGAGCTCTGAGGCAGCCGCAAGGTGTTGCGTCGCCACCGCACCAAAGCGGCGTCTGCCTTAGCGTATCGACGCCGCCTCACTTGTGACTCGCTGAGCTCTGTCAAGAGTCCTCGCCTGATAGTAAGCACTGGATCCTGGACGCCAAAGCAAGACAAGGATGGCAACCGAGAGAATCTGCGTGACAATGGCGTGGATGACGGAAACGGCAACCACGGCGTCGTATATGACCGACGTAGCGAGGCCGCCAGCGGAGATCAAGAAACCGAGAATGCCGAGGACTGTCGCGACAATCCTGGCCCACTTGAAGCCGTGTAGGTTCGTCAGCGCCATCGTGACCCACAGCACGATCTCGACGAATGCAAGTGCAGCAGCAATGCCGACGGCCAGCCACACGCCCGTGTGTACAAGGCGGTCCATCAAGACCTCGTTGGCCCCGTAGTCCTCGTAAAGGGTCTGGTTGGCTGCAATCGTCTCGACGTACGCAACAAGGACGTTGAGTGCGGTCATCAGGGCGCCTACCCACATGCCGATGACGGCCAGTTTGATGGTCAACGGGCGAGTGGCTGGTTTTCCTGACGACTGGGCGGGTGGCTCGATCTGGTCCAAGCGCTGATGATCTGACATGAGGTCCCCTCGAGTGACTGCTGCGAACAGATCGCATCGTTTCATATTCGCCGGGCGCTGAGTTGGCCTCGCCACGCTCCCTGGCCCTCACGGCCCGACGGGGTGGGTCACGATCAAGGCGGCGTGTCGATCAACCACGCGACGTACCCGGTGATGTCGGTGACGTACCGGGAGCGGCCGCGTTGGCCTGGTGTCCGTCCTGGCTACCAGTCGGATGCCGCGGGCGTCACGCGGTCCCGTGCTCGCACCGTGAGTATGCATGAAAACGGGTACGTTCACAGCAGTGCGGCGGTCAGGCCGGCGTCGGCAACGTCGAGCGCTCCTGCGGGTCGTCGGCAGCGGGCAGCAGAACGAGAGTTTCCAGGTCCCGTACGACGGCAGCTGGCGTGATCGACGATGGCGTCAGAAGCACATCGATGAGCCCGTCGACGGAGTGATCGACGGTGAACCGAGCGGAGGCGTTGATCCTGACGAGCTCGTCGACCGCGCCGAGGGCGGTGGCGTCGCGGATGCCTCGCGCCAGCGCGGCCGGGTTGTCCGGCGCGACGAGGGTGATCGAGCCGCAGTCCGTCTCGGGGAGACCGCCGTCGTCGGAGGCGACGACGCGGCAGCCGGAGTGCTGGGCCTCGATCGAGACGATGCCGAAGGTCTCGTGCCAGTACTGGCTGTTGGAGGGCATCACGATGATGTCGTGCCGGGCCATGAGGGTGGCCATTGACCGCGGAGTCGTCCTACGGGGGACGACCCGGACCCTGGGATGGGCTTCGAGGACGCGCTGGATGTTGCGGCCGTGCGGCTTGTCGGCACCTGCGGTCGTGGCCGTGCAGGTGAAGGACCGGTCCCGGCCGGCGGGGACCAGGTCCAGCATCGCCAACAACGTGTAGATCCCCTTCTCCGGGCTCAGCCGGCCCGCGTAGAGGATGCGGATCTCGGCGTCGTCGGCGGGCGGGCGGACCTCGGTGCTGAAGCAGAGCTCGGCGTAGGGGTAGACGATGCTGATCGTGTCGACGTCGACGTCGAGGAACTCGGCCCACAGGCCGGCGGCGAACCGGCTGGTCGCGATCAGCGACCGGTCCTGCATGGTGGCGGCGATGCGCACTCGGTCGACGTCGCTGCCCGGCGGCGGCACGTGCAGCATCTGGTACGCCGGTCGCCTGGTGGCCACGACGGGGAACTCGGCCACGAAGATCACGACCCCGTCCAGGTCACCGACGTCAGCGACGGATGCCATCGCGAGGAAGGGGATGTCGGTGAACTCGTCACGACCGTCCGTCAGGCCGACCCCGATGGTGACGACATGGGCCTTGATGCCGCGGCGGTTGAGCTCGCGAACATGCCCGATCGTGTAGTTCTCGGTGCCCCCGGTGCCGGCCGGCAGCGGCTCGTGCGGGTTCCAGACGAAGTAGATGTTTCCGAGTGTCTTCTGACGATCGTCGCGGTACGAAGGCATCTGCCAACTGTCTGCGGATTGCTGCCGACACCGCTGCCGTGTGCCTCCCGCGGTGTCCGCGGCGGGCGACAGGTGTCCTGCAGTCTTGGCCCCAGCGTAGCCGGTGGGCCCTCACAGCACATGAACGCGAACTTCCCAGGGCTCCAGCCGGCCGGGGCCGCTCCGGCTCGGGGTGTAGTTGGTCAGCACCAGATCACGAGCCGTCAGGTCGTCGCGGTCGAAGGAGACAGGCAGGTCGGACAGGTTCGCATGGACGGTGAGAGTCGTGTTGCCCAGGTGGCGCCGGAACGCATAGATCTGGTCACGACCCGTGTGGACGGCGACGAAATTCCCGTCCACGACGACCGGCAGCCGGTGCCGCAGGGCGATCAGCGCTCGGTAGTACTCGTAGATCGAGCCTGGCGTCCCGCGCTGCGCGGCGACGTTCAACCAGCTGTGGTTGGGATTGACACCGATCCAGGGACTGCCGGTGGTGAAGCCGGCGCCAGGCACGGCGCTCCACTGCATCGGCGTACGCGAGTTGTCCCGGCTCCGGCGCCGCAGGGTGTCCAGCACGTCGGAGGGTTCCTCGAGGTGGGTACCGACGGCTTTTGCGTAGTAGTCGAGGGACTCGATGTCGCGGAAGTCGTCCAGCGCGGCGAACGGGGCGTTGGTCATCCCGATCTCCTCGCCCTGATAGACGTACGGCGTGCCCCGGTGCAGGTGCAGCACCGTCGCCAGGGCGGTGGCCGACTCGCGCCAGTACGTGGTGTCGTTGCCGTAGCGGGAGATGACCCTGGGCTGGTCGTGGTTGTTCCAGTAGAGGCTGTTCCATCCGGAGTCGCCGAGGGCGGTCTGCCACTTCGCGAGCGTGTCCCGCAGGTCGTTGATGCTCATCCGGCGCTGGGTCCACTTGTCGCCGTCGGCGTCGAGGAAGACGTGCTCGTACTGGAACACCATGGCCAGCTGGCCGTGCTCTCGGTCGGTGAATTCCCGGGCCTGCTCCGGAGTCACGCCCGGCATCTCGCCCACGGTGAGGTAGGTGTCGGGCCGTGGGTCGAAGACCCGGCGCTTCATCTCGGCCAGGTAGGCGTGGATCTTGGGCCCGTAGCTGAAGTACGGCATCCCGTCGCCGTAGCCGTCGCGGTTGAGCGGCCCATCGGGCATCTCCGGATCCTTGGAGATGAAGTTGATGACGTCCATCCGGAAGCCGTCGATCCCGCGGTCGAGCCACCAGTTCATCATGGCGAAGATCGCCTCGCGGGTGTCCGGGTTGTCCCAGTTCAGATCCGGTTGGGACGGGGCGAACAGGTGCAGGTAGT
Source organism: Nocardioides panzhihuensis (assembly GCF_013408335.1). Taxonomy (NCBI): domain Bacteria; kingdom Bacillati; phylum Actinomycetota; class Actinomycetes; order Propionibacteriales; family Nocardioidaceae; genus Nocardioides; species Nocardioides panzhihuensis. The sequence continues at coordinate 5,753,772 of NZ_JACBZR010000001.1, forward strand.
ACTGGCCGCGCTCCGGCACCCACTCCCAGGCCGAGCCGCCGAAGGACGCGCCCCAGTTGTTCGGCTCCGACCCCGCCTCACCTGCCACGGTCCCCGGCCGGGCGTCCCGCCAGAAGTACCAGTCGGAGGTGGGTGCCTCACGTGAGGCGCGCGAGGCGAGGAACCAGGGGTGCTGGTCCGAGGTGTGGTTGACGACGAGGTCCATGATCAGCCTCATGCCCCGTACGTGCACCGCGGCGATCAGCCGGTCGAGGTCCTCCAGGGTGCCGAAGAGGGGATCGACGTCCTGGTAGTCGCTGACGTCGTAGCCGTTGTCCTGCTGGGGCGAGCGATAGACCGGCGACAGCCAGATCACATCGATCCCCAGCTCCTGGAGATAGTCCAGCTGGTCCACGATGCCCGGAAGATCGCCGATGCCGTCGTTGTCGGAGTCGGCGAAGCTTCGCGGGTAGATCTGGTAGACCACCGCTGACTTCCACCAAGCCTCGTTCTCCGAGACCGATCGAGCCGCGCCGGGTGTGGCCATGAGCCGCCGCCTCGGGTCTGCCACCATGCCAGTGTCGAGAATGACCTGGACGACTGTGGCCTTGTTGCGAGCCTATCCGGAACGCAAAGTGGGTTCGTAGGGGCGCTGCCGGCTCACGGGAGCGTGTCGATCAGCCACTCGACGTACCCGGTGATGTCGGTGACGACTCCGGGAGCGTCGGCCCTGGTCTCGGTGACGGTCCTACCCAGCAGTCGGGCGCCGCAGGCGTCGATCGCGCGGTTGGTGTCCCAGCCCGGCGCGAGGTCGGGGAAGCGGGCGGCCAGCTCGGCGGCGCAGATCCCACGTCGTTCGGGGATCGAGGCCCAGCTGCCGTCGTCGGTCGGGGTGGGGCTGGGGGTGGGTGTGGTCGAGGGGCTCGAGCTCGGCTTCTTGTCTGGCTTGGCACCAGACGTCGGGTTCGGTTTCGGCTTGGCGTCGGCCGGCCGCTTCTTCCCCGGCTTTCCGTCCGCGTTCTTCTTCGCCTTCGGGCCGCCGGCGGTCGGGCTCGGCCCGGCGTGCGCGGGGCCGGCGGCGAGCTCGATGTCGTCACTGCCGTAGGGGCTGTCGGAGTAGCCCTTGGCGATCTTCAGGACCGTGGCGACGTACGCCTCGCTGCGGTTGTAGCGCGCGAGGGCGGCCCGCTGCCCCTTGGTGGTCGAGACATCCTCCTCGCCCGAGCAGAGGTAGACCGCGGCGGCGAGGGCGGCGTCGTCGATGTCCTGCGGGTCGCGTACGCCGTCGCCGTCTCCGTCGACGGCCACCAGCGGCCACGTGGAGGGGATGAACTGCATCGGCCCGACGGGGCGATCGCCGCTGGCGAGCTTGTCGACCGCGCCGGCATCGGTGTCGGGCGCGGGGTCGCCGGCTGGGGTGGTCAGCGCCGGGCCGTAGATGGCGGGGGAGGCCTTGCCGGCGTCGTCGAGTCGGCTGCTCTTCAGGCGTCCGTGGTCGGACTCGACCATCCCGACCCCCGCGAGCAGCGTCCAGTCGAGGGCGCAGGCCCGGTCGGCGGTGGTGACGACGGCGGCCGCACGCTGATAGGCGGCCAGCGCGGTCATCGGGATGCCGCTGCCCTGCGCCAACGCGACGGCGACCGTCCCGGTCCGGGCGCCCTTGCGAACCCCCTGGGCCGGCGCGGGCTCGGTCACGCTCGCGGGTTGCTCGATCATCGAGGTCGCCATGGTCTCCCCGCCGGGCAGCTTCACGGGCTCGTCGGGATCGAACCCGGTCCCGGTGGCGGCAGCGGTCCAGGCGGCTGAGAGCGCGGTCAGCGGGACGAGTGCGGCGAACATGGACAGACGACGTCGATTGAACAATTGAGCTCCCTTTGTAAATCCCGGGGGGAGTATGTCAGCGACGTGCCGTTGCCGTCATGAACAGGGGTCCGATCAGTGAACCGACGTGCTGATTTCGTGGATCCGACCTCGATCACGGACAATTGACCAGTTGCGAGAGCGACACAGCAGGTGGCAGAGGCCGAACGTACAAGCGGCTTCGTCATGACCACGAGAAGGAAGAGATCTCAAGAATGCCTCCGAAGAAGAAGATCGCAGCGCTCGTCAAGGTGCAGCTGCAGGCCGGTGCCGCGACCCCGGCCCCGCCCGTCGGTACCGCGCTCGGTCCGCACGGCGTCAACATCATGGAGTTCTGCAAGGCGTACAACGCCCAGACCGAAGCGATGCGCGGCAACGTGATCCCCGTCGAGATCACCATCTACGAGGACCGCTCGTTCACCTTCATCACGAAGACCCCGCCGGCCGCTGAGCTGATCAAGAAGGCCGCGGGCCTGAAGAAGGGCTCGTCCGTCCCGCACAAGGACAAGGTCGGCAAGCTGACCAAGGACCAGGTGCGCGAGATCGCGACCACCAAGCTTCCCGACCTCAACGCGGAGGACATCGACGCCGCGATGAAGATCGTCGAGGGCACCGCCCGCTCCATGGGCGTCACCACCGACTGAAACGTGGGAGAGCCGCGCTGGCTCGCTAACCACATCTCCTCTTAACCACTTAAGGAATCATCATGCAGCGCAGCAAGACCTACCGCGCGGCGGAAGAGACGTTCGACAAGGACGAGCTCTACGCCCCGCTGGCCGCGATCAAGATCGCCAAGGGCTCCAGCAAGAAGAAGTTCGACGAGACCGTTGACGTCGTCATGCGTCTCGGTGTCGACCCCCGTAAGGCCGACCAGATGGTGCGCGGCACCGTCAGCCTGCCCCACGGCACCGGTAAGACGATGCGCGTCATCGTCTTCGCTGCTGCTCCGGACAAGGCCGAGTCGGCCCGCGAGGCCGGCGCCGACGTCGTCGGTGGCGACGAGCTCATCGAGAAGGTCTCCGGTGGCTGGCTCGACTTCGACGCCGTCGTCGCGACCCCGGACATGATGGGCAAGGTCGGCCGCCTCGGCCGCGTGCTCGGCCCCCGTGGCCTCATGCCGAACCCGAAGACCGGCACGGTCACCCCGGACCCCGGCAAGGCCGTCTCCGACATCAAGGGCGGCAAGATCGACTTCCGGGTCGACCGCCACGCCAACCTTCACTTCATCATCGGCAAGGCCTCCTTCTCCGAGGCCCAGCTCGCTGAGAACTACGCCGCTGCTCTCGAGGAGGTGCTTCGTCTGAAGCCGTCCTCCTCCAAGGGCCGCTACCTGAAGAAGGTCACCGTCTCGACCACCATGGGCCCCGGTGTCCAGGTCGACCCCAACCGCATCAAGAACGTTGCGGGTGAGGACGAGAGCTGAGTCTCTCCGACCACTCATCGAGCGCTGTCGCCCAGACCGGGCGGCGGCGCTCGATGCATTTGTGCACTGCGTACGTCTTCTTTCTGTTCCTCTGTCACTGCCGGACGAGGGTGCCGGGACCCTAGGGTCGGAAGGTCGACGAAAGGAACCTCGGTGCTCAGACTTCGTGTTCTCGTCCCGATCCTCGCCGCAGCCCTCGCTGCGACAGGCCTGTCTGCTGCGGCAGCGGCGCCACCCGAGGTCCAAGACCCGGTCGTCGTGACCGACAAGGGAGCGGTGCGCGGCGTCGCCCACGACGGCTTCCAGACGTTCAAGGGCATCCCGTACGCCGCCCCGCCGGTCGACCGGCTCCGCTGGCGCGCACCGGCGCCGGCCGCTTCGTGGACCGGGGTGCGGGACGCCACCGAACCGGGCAGCCAGTGCGCGCAGCTGGCTCCGGCGTACGGAGGCGAGTCCACCTTCGAGGAGGACTGCCTGTTCCTCAACGTCTTCGCCCCGAACCGGCCGGGCAAGCGGAAGCTGCCGGTGATGGTGTGGTTCCACGGCGGCGGAAACACCACCGGCTCCAGCACCGGCTACGACGCGAGCAAGCTCGCTGTCGAGGGTGACGTGGTCGTCGTGACCGTCAACTACCGTCTCGGCGCGATCGGCTGGCTCGCGCATGCCGGGTTGGACGGGGCGTACGAATCGGGCAACTACGGGCTGCTCGACCAGCAGGCCGCGCTGCGCTGGGTGCAGCGCAACGTCGCCGCCTTCGGTGGCAACCGGGGGAACGTGACGGTCTTCGGCGAGTCGGCGGGGTCGATCGACACCTGCGCCCAGATCGCCTCGCCGGCCGCAGCCGGACTGTTCCACAAGGCCATCCCGCAGAGCGGGAGCTGTGCGGCCGGGGCCCGGAGCGACGCGGGTGCGGAGGCCGAGGGTCGTCGGCTCGCCGCCGCGGTGGGCTGCGGCGACGCGGCCGATGTCGCGGACTGTCTGCGTGCGACCCCGGTCAAGGACCTGGTCGAGGCCTTCGGTGCTGCGGGGCTCAACGCCGGTCCGGTCGTCGGTGACCCGCGGGTGCTGCCGCGGACCTATCCCGATGCCATCGACTCCGGCCACTTCAACCGGATGCCGGTGATGCACGGCTCGACCTTGGACGAGATGCGGCTCTATGTCGGGCTCGAGTATCCGCGGCCGATCACGACCGAGCAGTACGAGCAGATCGTACGCAGCACCTACGGCGCTGCTGCCGATGCTGTCCTCGAGCTCTACCCGGCCAGCGCCTTCGACGAGGCGCGGCACGCGCTGGCGGCCATCCGAACGGACTCGGCTGGTGGGCTGTCCACCTGCGCGCACCAGGATGCCTTTGCGAAGCTCGAGGCAGCCGGGGTGCCGGTCTTCGCCTACCAGTTCGCCGACCGGGGCGCGCCGCCGCTGATCGACATGCCGGGCTATGACGAGGGCGCCGAGCACGCCACGGAGCTGACCTACCTGTTCCCAGGCCTGCTGGGTGAGCTCGACGAGCCGCAGCAGAAGCTGTCGGACACGATGGTCGCCTACTGGACCTCGTTCGCCCATCACGGGCGCCCGATCGCGCCGCGCGCTCCCCGCTGGCCGGCCTTCCGCGACTCTTCCGACGTGCTTCAGCTGGCGCCGGGGAAGGCGGGAATCCGACCGGTCGACACCGCCGCGGCGAGCCACTGCGCCTTCTGGGCAGGGGTTATCGGCTGACTCACAATCTCGCCACGATGGCTCCTCTAGGCGAGGGTCCCGGGCAGTTGGTGACCAAAGACACGTAGAGTGCCCCGCATGAATCTGCGGAAGCTCGCTGCTGCCCTGACCGTCCCCGCCCTCGCCCTGGCGCTCGCCGCCTGCGGTGGTGGCGACGAGGGGGGCACGTCGCCGTCGGGCGCGAAGCTGGTCAAGGCCGACACCCTGACCATCTGCACCCACCTGCCCTACAAGCCGTTCGAGTTCAACGAGGGCGGCGAGGTCGTCGGCTTCGACATCGACGTGCTCAAGATCGCGGCCGATGCCGAGAAGCTCGAGACCGAGATCGTCAACATCGGCTGGGAGACCATCGTCTCCGGTGAGGCGCTCAACTCCGGTAAGTGTGACGTCGCCGCGGGTGCGATGACGATCACCGAGGAGCGCGAGAACGTCATGGACTTCACCGAGCCCTACTTCGAGGCGACCCAGGCGCTGATGGTCAAGAAGGGTGCCGGCTACGCCGCTCTCGACGACCTCGCCGGCAAGACCGTCGCGGTCCAGGAGGCCACCACCGGGGCCGACTACGTCAAGGAGAACGCTCCGAAGGACACCAAGATCATCACCCTCGAGGACTCCGCGCTGATGATGCAGGCGGTCAAGTCCGGCAAGGCCGACGCCGGCGTCAACGACAACGGTCTGCTCTACGACTTCGTCAAGGCCAACACGGACATGGAGATCACGAGCGAGTTCCAGACCGGTGAGGCGTACGGCTTCACGGTCAAGAAGGGCGGCAACGACAAGCTGCTCGAGGCGCTCAACAAGGGCATCAACGACAAGGCCGCCTACGACAAGGTCTACAAGAAGTGGTTCGGGGAGGTTGCCGCGCAGTGACTGACGCGGCAGTGGTTCCCAAGAAGCGGATGTCGCCGCGCAAACGCGCGGCGCTCGTCCGTTACATCCAGTACGCCATCTTGGTGCTGGTGGTCGTCGTCCTCGCGCTGGTCGCTGACTGGGGTGAGATCAGGCGGGCGTTCATCGACCTGGACATCGCGGCTCAGCTGTTCCCCGATGTCATCCTGATCGCGCTGAAGAACACGATCTTCTACACCGCCTGCGGGTTCGCCTTCGGGCTGGCGCTGGGTCTCGTGCTCGCGTTGATGCGGCTCTCCAGCGTCGGTCCGTACCGGTGGATCTCGACTGGCATCATCGAACTCTTCCGCGGGCTGCCGGCCCTGGTCGTCTTCCTGGTGCTCAACCTCGGGCTCTCGCTGGCATTCGGGATCCATCTCTCCAACCTCCTCACCGTCACGCTGGCGCTTGGTCTGGTCGGCGGCGCCTACATGGCCGAGACGATCCGGGCGGGCATCCAGGCGGTTCCGAAGGGGCAGTACGAAGCGGCGCGCACGCTGGGCATGACCCACACTCGGGCGATGGTGACGATCGTGATCCCGCAGGCGTTCCGCATCATCCTGCCGCCGTTGACCAACGAGCTGATCCTGCTCACCAAGGATTCCTCGCTGGTCTACATCCTTGGCCTGTCGCTGGATGAATACGAGCTCACCGCCTTCGGGCGTGAGGCCATGAATGCCAACGCCAACCTGACCCCGATGCTCACCATCGCGCTGTGCTACCTGCTGATCACGGTGCCGCTCTCGATCGTCGTACGCCGCATGGAAGCCAAGTCCGGGAAGGCCCGCTGATGACCCAGACCGAGACGACACCGGCTGCCGAGCGCGGCGCAGCGGTGATCGACGTACAGGACCTGCACAAGTACTTCGGTGACAACGAGGTGCTCAAGGGCATCGACTTCCACATCGCGCGAGGCGAGGTCGTCTGCGTGATCGGGCCCTCGGGCTCCGGGAAGTCGACGCTGCTGCGCTGCGTGAACCTCCTCGAGGAGCCGACCAGCGGCACGATCCTGGTCGACGGCGAGGAGATCACCGACCCGGACGCCGACGTGGACGGGCTGCGCGCCCGGATCGGGATGGTCTTCCAGCAGTTCAACCTGTTCCCGCACATGACCGTGCTGCGCAACCTGACGGTCGCGCAGGAGAAGGTGCTCAAGCGCGGCAGGGCCGAGTCGCTGGAGATCGCCCGGGCCACCCTGGAGAAGGTCGGCCTCTCTGACAAGGCCGACGCCTATCCTGCTCACCTCTCCGGCGGTCAGCAGCAGCGCGTCGCCATCGCGCGGGCGCTGTCGATGAACCCCGACATGATGCTCTTCGACGAGCCCACCTCAGCGCTCGACCCGGAGCTGGTCGGGGATGTCCTGGCCGTCATGAAGGACCTGGCCGCCGAGGGCATGACCATGATGGTCGTCACCCACGAGATGAGCTTCGCCCGCGAGGTGGCCGACAAGGTCGTCTTCATGGACGGTGGCGTCATCGTCGAGGAAGGCCTACCCGCCCACGTCCTCGGCAACCCGCAGCACGAGCGCACCCAGGAGTTTTTGGCCCGCGTGCTCTGAGGCTGGATGTTCACCGAGGCTCAGGACATGGCCCCGGTGAACAGACGCGGGCGACGGCGGCAGTGATCGCCGCGAGAACGAGGCAGAGGCCCGCGCCCGCGAGCCAGACGATCGGTTGCCCGAGAGACATCAGACCGGTCGCGAGCATCGGCCCGATCGTCTGTGCGATGCCCCAACAGGTTCCGTACGCCGCCAGGTAGCCCGCTCTCGTGACGTCGGTCGCCAGACCGGCCACCAGGGCGATCGGTGGGCCGAGCAGGAGCACCTCGCCGAGGGCGACGATCGCGCAGCCGAGGGCCAGCAGCGGGAACGGCGCCGCGTACGCGATCACGGCGAAGCCGACCGCCATCAGGACCAGTCCCGCGCGCATCAGCGGGAACGGCCGCCCGGCGGCGCTGCGGAGCAGGCGTTGGCCGGCGATCGTGACCAGCGCGGCGACCAGGAGCAGCCACCCGGTGGCTGCGGCGTCGTGTCCGCGAGCGGAGACGGTGAGGGGGAGGGCGACCGTGCTCAGGATCCATGCGGTCGCGAAGCCGGTGCCGAGGGCGAGCATCGTCAGGAGCCGGCGGTCACGCCAGGGGCTTGGGCCGGACCTGTCCTGGGACGAGCGTGGCGTGCTGGTGTCGCGTACGAGCGCGAGGACCAGCGCCGCTGCACACAGGCAGGTGAGGGCGTCGGCGACGAAGAGAAGTCGGAGGTCGACGCCGCCGACGATCGCCGCCAGCGCACCCGCTCCGACGCCGGCCACCGCCATCGCCGCGCCGTAGAGCCCGTACGCCTGCGGCCGCCGCTCTGGCTCGACGCACTCTGCGATCAGCGCCTGAGAGGCGGGCTCGTAGATCTCATAGGCCAGCCCGAGCAGCGTCGCGCCGACGAGCGCGCCGATGACTCCAGGGGAGGCGGCGATGACCAGCTGAGCCGCAGCGCAGGCGACCAGTCCTGCGACGATCGTCGGTCGTCGGCCCACGGTGTCGGCCAGCCAGCCACCGAGGAGCCGGGACGGAATGGTCGCGAGACCGAAGGCGGCCACCACGGCTCCTGCGGTCGTGAGCGAGGCGCCGTGGACTTCGACCAGGGTGACGGCCAGGAACGCCATTGCGAACGACCCCAGCCGGTTGACCGCTCGGGCGATGACCAGTGCGACAAGAGACCGCGGCCAGCGCGTGCGTTCGTGACTGGTCAATGGTTGAATGACGGTCATGAGGGAGACCGTAGATCCAGGCGTGGTGACTGGTCAAATACATTTTGACAGTCATGTGCACACGGTGACGGAGCAAGCGTGCAAGCTCGTCAACGCCCTGACGGCCGGTCACGACGGCACCCACGCCGTCGAGCCGCCGCCGCGCGGGCAGCGCGCCGGGGTCGTACAGAGCCTGTTGACCCGTCCTGACTACGAGCCGCAGGTCGACGACGGTGCGGCTGACGGGATGGTCGCGCTGGCTGGATCGCTCCGCGTGGTGTTCGAGGCTGCGGCGAACGGCGACCTGGACACCGCAGCGACCCAGGTCAACGCGCTCATGCGGGAGATGGGTTCGGTCCCGCAGCTCGACCGGGCGCGCGGGGGAGGTTGGGCGCTCCACTTCCACGGACGCGATCCCGGGCTCGTGGTCGGCTGGGGCGCGGGCATCGCCGCCGGTCTGGCGCTGGCCATCGGCTCCGACCTGGCCGGCCGCCTTGGCGTCTGCCAAGCCGACCCGTGCGACCGGGTATTCGTCGACACGTCCAAGAACGCCGGTCGCCGATTCTGCTCCACCCGTTGCCAGAGCCGGATCAAGGCCGCCGCGCATCGTGCTCGCCGGGCCACCTCCTGACGGCATGCGAGCCGATCCCGCGATCGTTCATCACCGATCCGGCCGAGCTGGCCCGCCTGGAGCAGCGGCTTGCCGCGGTGATGACGAGAAGCCGCTGAGGCCGGTCGCTGTTGCCAGTAGGGTCTGCGTCGTGGCGACGCCTGATGACTACTTCGTGATCCTGGGAGAGCTGCAGTCCGAGTTCGCGGCCGCGTTGAAGCAGGCCGACCCGGACCGGACGGTGCCGTCCTGCGACGACTGGTCCGTCGGCGATCTCGCCGACCACCTGGCCGGGGTGCACCACTGGGCGGCCGCGATGGCGCGCGACGAGGATGCGGAGCCGCTACCGGTCCCGCTGGACCTGGTCGCGACCTACGAGGCACAGGCCGCCGAGCTGCGCGAGACGCTCTCCGGGCTGGGGCCGGAGGCGACCGGCCGGATCCTGAACGGGCTGACCGAGGACGGTCGTGGGCCGGTCTCGTTCTGGTTCCGACGTCAGGTGCACGAGACCCTGGTCCATCTCTGGGACATCCGCTCGGCGCTCGGTCTACCGACGCCCGAGGCGACCCCGGAGCTCTGGGCCGATTCCGTCGACGAGGTGCTGACCGTGATGTACCCGCGGCAGATCGCGTTGAAGCGCGCGCGGAAGATCGTGACCCGCATCGAGCTCACCGCCACCGACACCGGCCACACCTGGGCGATCGGGGTTCTGAACGCGGTGCAGAAGGTGTACGTCTCCGGGTCCGCCCGGGACCTGGCCCTCCTGCTGTGGGGCCGCGTGTCCCCGAGCTCCGCCGACCTGACGGTCACTGGCGACTCCGCCGCTCTCGACGAGGCCCTGACCCGCGCGATCGTCCCCTAGGCCGACCGGTCGGCCCTGGCGTCACTTTCCCGCTGGTGCACTGAAGTGGCGGCGGTGGAGGTGCTTGGGTTGCGTCATTTCCCCGCATACGGGAAAGTGCCGCCGCCCCTCCCGAACCGTCGCCCAGCCGTCAGCACCCGGTGAGCCGCAGCCGGTCGGCACGGCCGGTCCAGTGGCCGACCCAGACCGCCCCGACGAGCGAGAAGATCCCGAGGGCGACCGGCGCGGCGGCGATCGAGAAGACCGCGGCCAGGCCGGAGACCAGCAGCGGCCCGCCGGTGCCGCCGATGTCGCCGCACAGCCGCCAGCCGCCGAGGAACTGCGCTCGACCGTCGGCCGGCGCGGCATCGGCGCCGAGCGTCATCACGATCCCCGACCCGAGGCCGTTGCCGATCGCGATCAGCGCCATCACGGCACCCAGCGTGAGCGCCGAGTCGGTGAGAGGCAGCAGCAGGCAGCCGATGCCGACGGAGAGCACCACCGGGATCGCCACGATCTGGCGTCCCTTGTGGTCGAGCAGCCAGCCGCCGGGGAAGGTGAGGGCGATGTCCACGAGCGCGGCGCCGGCGAAGAGGAGGGAGACGACCGAGGCCTCGAGATGGATGTGGTCGGCCCACAGGGGGAGCAGGCCGATGCGTACCGACCGCGAGATCCCGATGATCACCACGGCCACGCCGAGCGTCGCGAAGGTCCGGCGATACGCCCACAGCACGCTGCGTACGCTCAGATGGCCGTGCTCACGGGACCGGGTCCGGCCGAGCTCGGGCATCCAGCCACCGATCACCGCCGAGCACAGCGACATCGCGGCCGCGAACAGGAAGACCACGTGGAGACCGAAGACGTGGATGAGCCCGGCGCCGAACAGCGGTCCGACGAAGACCCCGATCCGGAAGGAACCGCCCAGCAGCGACATCGCCCGCGCCCGGTGGGACAGCGGGGTCGCGTCGATGAGGAAGCCCTGCCGTGCGATCAGGAACGCGGTCCAGCTCATCCCGCTCACGAACACCGCGACGGCGAGCACGGCGACCGACGTGCTGAGGAACGCGACGGTCATCGCGACCGCGTCGAGAGCCCCGGCGCCCATCAACGTACGCCGTTCGCCGATCCTCGCCACCAGCGAGCCGGCGGGCAGCGAGGTGGCCAGCGAACCGATCCCGAGCAGCGCGACCACGAACGCCGCCATGGATGCGTCCGCGCCCAGATCAGTGGCCCGCAGCGCCAGGACAGGCATCACCGCGCCGTGCCCCATGGCACTGACGATCGAGGGTGCGTACGCCACCACCGCGATGTCTCGGAACCGGAAGTCCCCGGGCGTCGTCTCCGTCGTCACCCCTTTACTCTGCCGGATTCCTTACCAATGCTCACTATTTTTACGCCTGCCGAGACGTCACTCCCGTCGGCCGAGACGTCACTCGATGACGCTTCGGCCGACGGGAGTGACGCCTCGGCCGACCGGCGTGACGTCTCGGCTGGGGTTGGTCACCAGCGGGAGTGGACGGCCTCGCGAAAGTAGGTGTCGTAGATCCCGCGTACGCCGGAGAGGAGCGCCTCGGAGAGCGGCGGGAGCGAGCCGGCGGCCGAGTTGGCGTGGGCCTGGGCCGGATTGCGGGCGCCGGGGATGACGGTGGTGACGCCGGGCTGCTGGGCGACCCAGGCGAGCGCGACCTGGGCCGGGGTCGCGCCCGAGGGGCCGTGCTCGGAGACGAGCGCGGTGAACTCCTGGGCTGCCTTGACGCCGGTGGTGAAGTCGACGCCGGAGAAGGTCTCGCCGACGTCGAAGGCCTCGCCGTGACGGTTGTAGGTGCGGTGGTCGTCGTCGGCGAAGGTCGTGGACTCGGAGTAGCGGCCCGACAGCAGCCCCGACGCCAGCGGCACTCGCGCGATGATCCCGACGCCGGCCTCCGCGGCTGCTGGGAGCACGCGGTCCAGCGGCTTGAGCCGGAAGGCGTTCAGGATGATCTGGACGGAGGCCACGTTGGGCCTCGCGATCGCCGCCAGGGCCTGGGCGCAGGTCTCCACGCTGACGCCGTACGCCGCGATCACGCCTTCGGAGACCAGGGTGTCCAGTGCGTCGTAGGTGGCCGAGGACTCGATGGTCTCCGTCGGCGGGCAGTGCAGCTGCACCAGGTCGATCGTGTCGACCCCGAGGTTGGTGCGGGAGCGATCCAGCCACTCGCGGAAGGCGCTCAGCGTGTAGCTCGCGGGGACCTGCTCCGCCCGACGGCCCATCTTGGTCGCGACGAAGACGTCCTCGTGCGAGCGGCGGAACCGCCCGATCACCTGCTCGCTCCGGCCGTCGCCGTAGACGTCTGCGGTGTCGAGGAAGGTCACCCCGTCGCCCACCGCCGCCTCGAGCACGGCCAGGGCGTCCGACTCGCTGACCTCGCCCCAGTCGGCGCCGAGCTGCCAGGTGCCGAGACCGATGACCGACGCCGAGCGATCGATCCTGCCGAAGGTGTGGCTCTCCATGCCGCCAACGTACCGGTGCTCAGGCGACCGAACCCGCCGATTTGGTGGCACCCCGCGGCGTACGCATAATTGTTGTCTGAAACCAGAGACCGCCGGTTGTCAGGTGTGCATGCACCTGATCGAAGGTTCCGCAGGATGCGGACGGCCCGCGTAGGTGAAGAGCAAGACGAGATCGTACGTCACGCCCTGAGCCTGCGCTCGGGGCGTTTGTCATTCGCGGGCCCGTCGCCGGGGGGATCGATTCCCGGAAGAAGGAGACCCATGGCGCGGGCTGAAAGGCAGGCTGCCGTCGCGGAGATCGCTGAGAAGTTCAGCGCCTCGAGCGGCGCCCTGCTCACCGAGTACCGTGGTCTCACCGTCGGCGAGCTGAAGACTCTTCGCCGCTCGCTCGGTGAGAACGCCAACTATGGCGTGGTCAAGAACACGCTGACCAAGATCGCCGCCAAGCAGAGCGGCATCGAGGGTTTCGACGACCTGCTGACCGGCCCGACCGCGATCGCCTTCATCCAGGGTGACGTCGTCGAGGCGGCCAAGGGTCTGCGTGACTTTGCCAAGGCCAACCCCAACCTTGTCATCAAGGGTGGATACCTGGACGGCAAGGCCATCGACGCTGCTGAGGTGGGCAAGCTTGCCGACCTCGAGTCGCGCGAGGTCCTGCTCGCCAAGCTTGCCGGCGCGATGACCGCATCGCTGTCGCAGGCGCTCTACGCCTTCAACGCCCTGCCTACGAAGACCGCGCAGCTCGCTGCCGCTCTCGAGGCCAAGGCCGCGGAGGACCCCTCGATCCTCGCAGGTGGTGCCGCTGAGCCGGCCGCCGCCGAGGAGGCTCCGGCCGAGGCGTAATCGCCCCGGTCGTAACTAACCACCACCTGTAACCCGGCCCTGCTGCGTACTCAAACCAAAACGCAGAGGGCCACCAAGAAAGGAAGCCATCATGGCTAAGCTCACCACCGCAGAGCTGCTCGACGCGTTCAAGGAGCTCACCCTCATCGAGCTCTCCGAGTTCGTGAAGGAGTTCGAGGAGACCTTCGGCGTCACCGCTGCCGCTCCGGTCGCCGTTGCCGCTGCCGGCGCCCCGGGCGCCCCGGCCGCTGCCGCTGAGGAGGCCAAGGACGAGTTCGACGTCATCCTCGAGGCCGCTGGTGACAAGAAGATCAACGTCATCAAGGAGGTGCGCGCTCTGACCTCCCTCGGTCTGAAGGAGGCCAAGGAGCTCGTCGAGGGCGCCCCCAAGGCTGTCCTCGAGGCCGCCAACAAGGAGACCGCTGACAAGGCGAAGGAGGCCCTCGAGGCCGCCGGCGCCACCGTCACTGTCAAGTGATCTGAGGGCTTCGGCCCTAGCTCAGCCCGGGTTCGGCGGATTCCGCCGGGCCCGGGCTTGCTACATTGCGGAAACAGTTCCGCCACAGGTCGGTCAAGCTGCAGCGCGGCTTTGTGATCGATCGAACCGCAGGGGGCTACTCGGGAGTAGCCCCCTGCGGTTTGTTTCGTTATCTTGAACACACGCCAGCTCTGACCGGTCGCCGATCCGATCGTCGGGCGTAGGCGGGGGACTTCGTCTCGGGTGGTGATCACCGTCACCGTTCGCAGGCCTTATGGTTTACAAAAGTGTGACGCGTGTCGCGGGAAATGCGTAACCACTGTCACACTCTGCCGTTAGTTGGGCAGTAGGGGACTTGAGGGAGGCCCCCGCGAACAGGAAGGGAGCCGGCCCGGATGGGTGTAGACGTAAAGATCGAAGGGCTGACCAAGAGCTTTGGTAAGCAGCTCATCTGGAAAGACGTCACGCTGACGCTGCCTGCGGGCGAGATCAGCGTGATGCTGGGTCCGTCCGGCACGGGTAAGTCGGTGCTCCTCAAGACCTTGATCGGTCTGATCAAGCCCGACACGGGCTCTGTGGTCATCGAGGGCGTCGACATCGCCAGCTGCTCGGAGAGGGACCTCTACGAGGTCCGCAAGCTGTTCGGCGTGCTGTTCCAGGACGGCGCCATGTTCGGGTCGATGGACCTCTTCGACAACGTCGCGTTCCCACTCCGTGAACACACGAAGAAGAGCGAGTCCGAGATCCGCAACATCGTCATGGAGAAGATGGACCTGGTCGGTCTCATCGGTGCCGAGAACAAGCTTCCCGGCGAGATCTCCGGTGGTATGCGCAAGCGTGCCGGTCTGGCGCGTGCGCTGGTCCTCGACCCCGAGATCCTGCTGATCGACGAGCCCGACTCGGGCCTGGACCCGGTGCGTACGGCGTTCATCAACCAGCTCTTCATCGACCTGAACGCGCAGATCGACGCGACGTTCCTGATCGTGACCCACGACATCAACTCGACGCGTACGGTGCCGGACAACATCGGCCTGCTCTACCACAAGCACCTGGCCATGTACGGGCCCCGCGAGATGCTCCTCAGCTCCGAGGAGCCCGTCGTGCGGCAGTTCCTCAACGCCCAGACGATCGGCCCGATCGGTATGTCCGAGGAGAAGGACGCCGACGAGCTGGCCGCCGAGAAGGACATGGGTCTGCCGCCGCTCCCACCGATCCCGATGCAGCTCGAGCCGTCCAACGGCATACCGCGCAAGTACCAGCGTCCGCCGGGCGCCTGGTGCCGGGAGAACGGTGTCACCCCGCCTCCGGGCTCGTTCCAGGCAGATGCGGCCATGGCCCCCGGCGGCGTGAAAGCTGATCCAACAGAGGCTCCTTACTGATGTCATCCCTGACCGCCGCCAGGGTCCTGAAGCCGATCGGGACCGCTGGCTCGCTCTTCGCGTTCGCGCTGGATGTGGGGCGAGCCGTTTTCCGGCGACCCTTCCAGTTCCGCGAGTTCATCCAGCAGGCATGGTTCATCGCGTCGGTGACGATCGTCCCGACCGCGCTGGTCGCCATCCCTTTCGGTGCGGTCATCGCGTTGCAGGTCGGTGGCCTCGTGGCCCAGTTCGGCGCGCAGTCCTTCGTCGGGTCGGCCGCGGTCCTCGCGGTCGTCCAGCAGGCCGCCCCGATCGCGACCGCCCTGCTGGTCGCGGGTGCCGGTGGCTCGGCGATCGCCGCCGACCTCGGTGCCCGGAAGATCCGTGAAGAGCTCGACGCGATGATGGTTCTGGGCATCGACCCGATCCAGCGTCTGGTGGTCCCGCGGGTTCTCGCCTGCATGATGATCGCGGTCTTCCTCAACGGCTTGGTCTCGATCGTCGGCGTCATGGGCGGCTACGTCTTCAACGTCATCATCCAGGGCGGCACCCCCGGCGCCTACCTGGCCAGCTTCACCGCGCTCGCGCAGATGGCCGACCTGTGGCAGGGCCTCGCGAAAGCGCTCGTGTTCGGTCTGATCGCGGCGATCGTGGCGTCGTACATGGGCATGAACGCCGGTGGCGGCCCCAAGGGCGTGGGTGACGCCGTGAACCAGTCGGTCGTCATCACGTTCCTGTTGCTGTTCATCGTGAACTTCGTGATGAGCGCGATCTTCCTGCAGATCATCCCGAGCAAGTCCGGTTAGGAGGGCGAGACGAATGGCAACCATCAAGTCGATCTACGAGAAGCCGGCCAAGAGCCTCGACCACCTCGGTGACGAGCTCGGCTTCTACCTGCGCGCGGTCGCGTGGTTCCCACGCACGCTCAGGCGCTACAAGAAGGAGATCCTCCGGATCCTCGCCGAGGTCACCCTCGGCTCCGGCGCGCTGGCCGTCATCGGCGGCACCGTCGGCGTGATCCTGGCGATGACCTTCTTCACCGGGGCCCAGGTCGGGCTCTCGGGCTACACCGCTCTCGACCAGCTCGGCACGTCGGCGTTCTCCGGGTTCGTGTCGGCCTACTTCAACACCCGCGAGATCGCCCCGCTGGTCGCGGGGATCGCGCTCGCGGCGACGGTCGGCTGCGGTTTCACCGCCCAGCTCGGCGCGATGCGAATCTCGGAGGAGGTCGACGCGCTCGAGGTGATGGCGATCCCGTCGCTGCCCTTCCTGGTCACGACCCGGATGATCGGCGGGCTGATCGCGATCGTCCCGCTCTACGTGGTCGGTCTGCTGTCCTCGTACGTCGCCACCCGGTTCACGGTGATCCTCTTCTACGGCCAGAGCGCCGGCACCTACGACCACTACTTCAACACCTTCCTGCCGCCCGTGGACGTGCTGTGGTCCTTCGGCAAGGTGCTGATCTTCGCGGTCGTGGTGATCCTGATCCACTGCTACCACGGCTACAACGCCTCCGGCGGTCCTGCCGGCGTCGGTGTCGCGGTCGGCAAGGCGGTGCGTACGAGCATCGTGGCCGTCTCCGTGCTCGACCTGATGCTCTCGATGGCGATCTGGGGCAGCACGACGACGGTGAGGTTGGCGGGATGACTGAGACACTCAGCCGTGAAGGCGTCGAGCACCACGTGCCCGCTCCGCGCAAGCGGAGCGCGGTGGCGCTCGCCTGGGGCAGGCAGAAGGGGAAGGTCCTCGGGGTCGTCTTCATCGCGCTGGTCCTCGCGGCGCTCACCCTGACCTGGGCGCAGTTCACCAACAAGTTCGGCAACTTCGAGGAGATCACCCTCAAGGCCGACCGCATCGGCCTCCAGCTCCCCGACCGTGCCGACGTCAAGGTCCGTGGCCTGATCGTCGGCGAGGTCCTCGAGATGAAGCCGACCGACGAGGGCGCCGAGCTGACCCTGGGGCTGTTCCCCGACGAGATCAGCAAGGTCCACCCCGACGTGACCGGCGCGATCCTCCCCAAGACTCTCTTCGGTCAGAAGTACGTCTCGCTGGTCCCGCCTGAGACCGAGTTCACCGAGTCGATCCAGGCGGGTGCGGTCATCGAGAAGACGAAGATGGCCACCGAGGTCCAGGCCGTGCTGCGTGACCTCTACCCGCTGCTGCGGACGATCCAGCCGGCCGATCTCAACAACACGCTCAACGCGCTCGCCACCGCGCTCGAGGGGCGGGGCGACAAGCTCGGCGAGTCGCTGGACACCCTCGACTCCTACCTGAAGCGACTGAACCCCGAGATCCCGGCGCTGATCGAGGATCTCGAGCTCGCCACCGAGGTCTCGGGCACCTACCAGGCCGTGCTGCCGGAGATCGGCCAGATCCTCCGCAACTCCATCGTCACCGCGACCACGCTCGAGGACCGCGAGGTGCAGCTCAACAAGATGCTGACCGATGTCACCGCCTTCTCGAACACCGCTGACGAGTTCCTCGACGACAACGGCGACACGCTGATCCAGCTCGGTGAGGTCGGCCGGCCGGTCACCCAGGCGCTGGCCCGCTACGCGCCGATGTTCCCCTGCCTGATCGGAGGCATGGACATCCTCACCGACGAGTTCACCGAGGTGTTCCGCAACTACACCGTCCACATCACGCTGGAGACCATTCCGCACCTGACTCGTCCGTACTCGACCAAGGACAAGCCACGCTACGGCGAGGACAGCGGTCCTCAGTGCGGCGAGCTTCCGAACGCGTCGTGGAACCAGGACAAGCCGTTCGCCCCGTTCCCCAACAAGGACGACGGTGTCGACGAGCCCACCGGAAAGGGCGTCATGCGCTCCGCCACCGGGTCGACCGAGTACTCGGCCCTGTCATATGTCGGTACGTCGGCCGAGGCCGATGTCATCAACGAGCTGTTCGCCCCGGGTATGGGCATGAGCGCAGACGAGGTCCCGGACCTCGGCGCGCTGATGCTCGGTCCGGCCGCGCGTGGAGCGGAGGTGAGCTACGAATGAGCGCAACGAAGCTCTTCGACGCCAAGACCTTCCAGGACTTCTGGAAGCTGGTCGTCTTCATCATCGTCACGACGCTGGCCACCGCTCTGCTCGCGATCACGATCGGCAACGTCACGTTCGGTCGGACCGATGAGTACAAGGCGGTCTTCACCGACGTCACAGGCGTGAACAAGGGCGACGACGTACGCATCGCCGGGGTCAAGGTCGGCTCGGTCAAGGGCATCGAGATCTCCGACGACGCGCGCACCGCAGTGGTCACCTTCACGGTCGACAGCGCGCAGCAGATCGCGACCACGACCGAGGCGACGATCAAGTACCGCAACCTGATCGGTCAGCGCTACCTCGCGCTGACCAACCAGCTGGTGGGCGACTCGTCGGCGATGCAGGAGGGCCAGACCATCCCGGTCGGACAGACCCATCCGGCGCTCGATCTGACGGTCCTCTTCAACGGGTTCAAGCCGCTCTTCCAGGCGCTGTCGCCCAACGATGTCAACACCCTCTCCTACGAGATCGTCCAGGTCTTCCAGGGCGAGGGCGGCACCTTGGAGAGCCTGCTCTCCCACACGGCCTCGCTGACCTCGACGCTGGCCGAGAAGGACCAGATCATCAATGCCCTGATCGACAACCTCACCGAGGTGCTCGAGCACGTGGGCGACCGGGAGAAGGAGCTCTCCAGGCTGATCGTGACCTTCCGTGACTTCGTCGGCGGGCTCAACAACGACCGCGAGGCGATCCTCGGGTCGCTCGACCAGATCTCGGCGCTCTCCGTGGAGACCGCTGACCTGGTGCACGAGGTGAAGGACCCGCTCCTGGAGGACCTGCGCGAGGCCCGGAGGTTCTCCGACGAGGTCGCCAAGGACAAGAAGCAGCTCGACGACGCCCTCCAGCTCCAGCCGATCAAGCTGGACAAGATCGGTGCGACGGCGACCTACGGCGGCTGGTTCAACTTCTACCTCTGCGGTCTGCGGGGCACGATCCGGGACGCTGAGGGCAAGGACCAGTTCATCGATCTCTACAAGCCCGGTCAAGCGAGGTGCAACCTCGGATGATTCCCTTCCGCGAACGTAACCCTGTCAAGATCGGCGCCGTCTCGATCGCCGTCCTCGTCATGCTGATGGTGATGGCCTTCAAGGCCGACAGCCTGCCGCTGATCGGCGGCGGCACAACCTACTACGCCAACTTCTCCGAGGCCGGTGGCCTGAAGACCGGCGACGAGGTCCGGGTGGCCGGTGTCCGTGTCGGCAAGGTCGACTCGATCGAGCTCGACGGCAACCAGGTCAAGGTCGGCTTCAAGATCCGCGAGAAGGTCAACTTCGGCGAGAGCTCCGGGGCGGGCGTACGGGTGAAGACGCTGCTCGGTGACATGTTCCTCGAGCTGCAGCCGGCCGGCGACGGCCAGATGCGAGCGGGTGCCACCATCCCGGTGGACCGCACCGAGTCCCCCTACGACGTCGTCGAGGCCTTCGAGGGTCTGGCCGACACCTCCGCCAACATCGACAAGGATCAGCTCGCCGCGGCGCTCACCACGCTCGCTGATCTGACCCGGTCGACGCCGGAGGAGTTCCAGGCCGCCCTCACCGGCGTCTCGGACCTCTCCCGCAACCTGGCCGCCAAGGACGAGCGCATCGAGTCGCTGCTCACCCAGCTCGACCGGGTGACCAAGGTGCTCGACGAGCGCGACGAGGACCTAATCACCCTGATGAACGATGCCAACCAGCTCTTCACGGCGCTGGTCGAGCGTCGGGAGGCTGTCCACAACCTGCTCATCTCCACCCAGCAGCTCTCGAAGGAGCTCTCCCAGCTGGTCGACGACAGCCGAGCCGACCTCAAGCCCGCGCTCGAGAGCCTCGACGTGATCCTCGACGTGTTCACGAAGAACGAGGAGAGCCTGGAGAAGTCGCTGCAGCTGCTGGCGCCGTTCTACAAGGTCTTCAACAACACCCTGGGCAACGGCCCCTGGTGGGACACCTACATCCAGAACATGCCTCCCGTCCCGGCTCTCACAGGAGGGAGGACCCCATGAACGAGCGTCAGCGAGTGAACCTGAGGACCTTCATGCCGCCGCGTCCGTATCCTGGCGCTTGCGCTACGGAGGTGGCGGCATGAACAAAATCATCGTCCCGATCATCATCGGCGCTCTGGTCCTCGGCATCGGAGCGTGGGCGCTGGTGCGCGACACCGGCGAGAAGACGCTGGTGGCCCACTTCCCACGCACCGTCTCGCTCTACGAGGGCAGCGATCTGCGGGTGCTCGGTGTCGCTGTCGGCAAGGTGACCGAGGTCGAGCCGAACGGCACCGACGTCAAGGTCACCATGGAGTACGACAGCGACGTCCACCTGCCCGCGGACGCGAAGGCCGTGGTCATCTCGCCCTCGATCGTCGGCGACCGCTACGTCCAGGCGACCCCTGCGTACGACGGTGGGAAGAAGCTGGCCGACGGCGCGGTGCTGAGCACCGCCAAGACCTCGGTCCCGGTCGAGCTCGACCAGATCTACTCCAGCGTCGACGACCTGGTGGTCGCGATCGGTCCCGACGGCGCCAACAAGAACGGCGCCCTCACCGACCTGCTGCAGCAGACCGCGAAGAACCTCGGCGGGCAGGGCGAGAAGATCAACTCGACCGTCGGCGACCTCGGCAAGCTGACCAAGACGCTCGACAACCGCGACGAGCAGTTCTTCAACTCCGCCGAGCAGCTCGAGGGCTTCGTCGGCACCCTCGCCGAGAACGACCAGACCGTACGCGACTTCGCCCAGGCCCTCGCGGAGGTCTCCTCGATGCTCGAGGGCGAGCGCGAAGAGCTCGCCGCATCGATGAAGAACCTCTCGGTGGCGCTGACCAAGGTGACCCAGTTCGTCAGGGACAACAAGGCGATCCTGCGCGAGGACATCCAGGGGCTCAACCGGATCGCGAAGGTCCTCGTGCGGCAGCGCAAGGCGCTCGACGAGAGCCTTCAGACGGCGCCGCTGGCGCTCAACAACCTGGGCCTGGCCTACAACCCGGAGACCGGCACGCTCGACACCAACGCCAACATCACCATGGTGCTCGACGAGATCCTGGAGAACCCGGCGTCGTTCCTGTGCAGCCTGGTGGACCAGGCGACGAACGGCAGCAGCGCCGAGACCTGCTCCCAGATCCGACAGCTGCCGGGCCTGAACCGGTCCGCGGCGATCGGTCTCGGCACCGGTTCGTCCTATGGGGTCCCCTACGACATGTCGCTCGGCGGCCTGGTGGAGGTGAAGGAATGATGCCGAAGCGGAACACGATGAGGCGCGCCGTCCAGACGTTCGTCGGCGTGATCGCCGGCGCCATGGTGCTGACCGGCTGTGGGACCTTCTCCGTCTACGACCTCCCGCTCCCGGGTGGCGTGGACGCCGGCAACGATGCGATCTCGGTGACGGCGCAGTTCCAGGACGTCCTGGACCTGGTGCCGCAGTCGACGGTCAAGCTCGAGGACATCGACGTCGGCAAGATCGACAAGGTCTGGCTCGACGATGGTGTCGCGACCGTCGAGATGCTGCTCAAGAAGAACGTCGACCTGCCGACCAACGTGCGGGCCTCCATCCAGCAGACCTCACTGCTCGGCGAGAAGTTCGTCGCCCTGGAGCGTCCCGCCGAGCCGGAGCCGACCAAGCTCGACGACGGCTCGACCATCCCGCTGGCGCAGACCGGGCGCAACCCGGAGATCGAAGAGGTCTTCAGTGCGCTGAGCCTGCTGCTCAACGGCGGCGGCGTAGCCCAGCTGAAGACGATCTCGACAGAGCTCAACAAGGCGCTCGCCGGTCGGGAGGACGCGGCCCGCTCCGTTCTCCACCAGGTGGAGCAGCTGGCGCGCGAGCTCGACAACAACAAGGAGAAGATCGTCGCGGCCATCGAGGCGCTCGATGCGCTGGCGAAGGCCACCAACGCGCAGATGGGCTCCATCGACGCCGCGCTCGACGAGCTGCCCTCGGCGATCGCGAGCATCGACACGCAGCGCGCCGATCTGGTCAAGATGCTCAAGGCCCTCCAGCGGCTCGGCGACACCGGCGTACGTGTCATCCGGGCGTCCAAGGACAACACCATCGGCATCGTGAAGGACCTTCAGCCGGTCCTCTCGAACCTGGCCGACTCGGGTGACGACTTCGTCCGGTCGATGAACACGATCCTCACCTACCCGTTCGTCGACGCGGCCGTCGGTGGTTCGCCGCAGACCGCCCGCAACCTGCACCAGGGTGACTTCGTCAACCTCGACGTCACCCTCGACCTCAACCTCGACACGCTGCTCCAGAACGCGCCGCGGGTCGGCGACACCGTCTGCTGGGGTCTCGACGAGATCAACCGCCACATCAAGACCTTCCCCGACGAGAAGACCGCTCTCGACTGGCTCAACAACCTCACCAACGTCTGCAACGAGGGCGGGCTGGCCGGCGCCATCGACACCTGCCAGGAGGCGCTGACCGGACAGTCGAACGCGCCCGCGGAGTGCGTGACGGGCCTGCTCCGATCCATCGGGAAGACCCTCGAAGGTGTTCTCGGGCTCGGGATGACCTCGCCCAACAGCGGCGGGAGCACCGCCGACGACGGCTCCGGGTGCGTCCTGATCCTGTTCTGTCGGGCCGGCGCCACACCAGGGACGCATGCGGTGACCTACGACGAGCTGAGCAAGGAGCTCGACCCCGGTCTGACCTCGCTGATGATCCCGGCTCTGAGCACCTCGAGCAACACCCACCAGGAGGGCGTCTCATGATCACCCGCCGGACGAAGATGCAGCTGATGGTCTTCTTGCTGATCACCCTCGTCGGGGTCAGCTTCGTGGGTGCGCGCTACGCCCGCCTGGGCTCCCTGTTCGTCAAGGACCACTACGTCGTGGTCGCCCACTTCGCCCAGTCCGGCGGCATCTACGAGGATGCCGAGGTCGATTACAGAGGCGTCAAGATCGGCCAGGTCGGTGAGCTGGTGCTCAACCGCACCGGTGTCGACGTGACCCTCAAGATCGACAAGGACTGGCAGGACGAGATCCCGGCAGACAGCCTCGCCGTGGTCGGCAACCGTTCGGCCGTCGGCGAGCAGTACGTCGAGCTGCAGCCGCAGTCCAAGGGCGCGCCCTACCTGGAGGACGGGTCGGAGATCGCCCGTGCCGCCACGACCACGCCGCTGCCGACCGAGAAGCTTCTCGAGGACGTCGCCACGACGGTGAACTCTGTCGACCAGAAGGCGCTCACGACGACCGTCGACGAGCTCGGCAAGAGCTTCGCCGGCACCGGTCAGGACCTGCAGACCATCATCGACACCGGCACCGCCTTCGTGGAGACGGCCGACCAGAACTTCGCGCTCACCACGCAGCTGATCCGGGACAGCAACACCGTCCTCCAGGGACAGCTGGACAGCAGCTCGGCGATCAAGTCGTTCGCGTCAGACCTGGAGCTGTTCACCGGCACGCTGGCGGGCTCCAACAAGGACCTGATCAAGCTGATCGAGAGCGGTTCGGCCAGCTCCGTCGAGCTGCGGCAGTTCCTGGAGCAGAACGAGGTCGAGATCAGCGAGCTCCTCAACGAGGTGCTGGTGACCGGCAAGGTCGTCCGGAAGAACCTCCCGGGCCTCAAGCACCTGCTCTCGATCTTCCCGACCGTGGTCGAGGGCAGCTTCGCGGTCGTCGACGTCGGCAACCCCGGCCTGGCGCAGGCCCACTTCGGCATGGCGCTGACCACCCAGACGCCGTGCAAGCAGGGTTACGAGAGCACGAAGAAGCGGAGCCCGCTGGATCTGGACAGCCGTCCGTTCAACACGGAGGTCTCCTGCACCGAGGACCCGACCAAGTCGAACGCTCGCGGTTCCAGCCAGCTGCCGCGTGCGGCTGCTGGTGAGACCGGATCGATCGCGACCTTCGACCCCGAGACCGGCGAGCTCACCTGGAGCGACATGGAGGACGCCTCGGTCTCGACCGCTGCTCCGTCCTCCTACGGCGACGACGCCTGGAAGTGGCTCTACCTCCAGCCGATGGAGACCGAGTAGCCGGACCAGCCGACCACCACGCCGCCGACCGGACCCGGGGTCCCGGAGTGCTGCCGCATCGACCGATCCGTCGGCGGCGTACGGTGATGATGCCCGGAACTGGCTCCTCGCCGAGCGACTGACCACCACCGTTACAGGAAAAGTGATCCTTTGAGCACCACGACCGATCCCGGTCCCGCCACGGAGACCGGCGCAACGTCCGACCGGGCGAGCGACAAGCGGACCAACCAGCTCCGCTGGGGCATCCTGGCTCTGCTGGTCGCCGTCATCCTCGCCGCCGTCGGCTACGTCGGCTGGCAGCTGACCCGCGGAGCCGAAGAGTCCGTGGTGAGCCAGCGCGAGCAGGCGATGGCAGCGGCCGACAAGTTCGTCGGGCGGGTCAACACCTACGGGCCCGAAGACATCGGCAGCGACAAGAAGACGATGCCGGAGTATCGCGAGCAGGTCGGCGAGCTGCTGACCCCGAAGTTCGAGAAGAGCTTCCTGAGCAACGTCGCCTTCGCCGAGGCCACCGTCGTCCAGCAGAGCGTCGGCCGCACCAGCGACGTGCACAGCACCGCGGTCGCCGGCCTCGACGAGGACAGCGCGACCGTGCTGGTCGTGGCGGAGCTCGCGATCAGCTACCCGAAGTCCGAGGGGTCCGAGGAGCGCGTCGAGGCGGCACGCCAGCTCGCCCGGACCGAGGTGGAGCTCGTGAAGCAGAACGGGAAGTGGCTGGTCGACGACTGGTACCCCGCCGAGGAGGCTCCCACCACCGAGCCCAGCGAAGGGGTGACCCCATGAGCTCACCGATGAGCAGCCCGACCTGGTACGACCTGCTCGACGTCGAGCCCGACGCCGCCAGCGCCGACATCCGCGCCGCGTGGAAGGCCGCGATCGCCGATCTGGATCCGACCGACCGCCGCTTCCGGACCCTCAACGAAGCCGCTGCCGTCCTGCTGGACGAGGAGAAGCGGGCTGCGTACGACGCTGAGCTGGCCGCTCGCGAGGAGGCTGCCGACGAGGACGCCGCCGACGAGGACGCCGCCGAGGAAGACGCGGTCGACGAAGTCCCGGTCGACGAGGACGCGCTCGACGATGAGACCGTTTTCGTCGAGGCTGGGGCGGTCGCGGACGTACACGACGCTCCGGACCCTGACGCCGACGGCCCAGACGCCGAGGTGAAGGAGTCCGCCGGTCGTACGCTGCCGGTGCTCCCGACGTGGGGGCTGATCGCCGCCGGTGCGCTGGCCCTGGCTGCGGTCGTCGCCGCCGGAGTGGTCTTCTTCGGCCAGGAGAAGGTCGCCACCGTCTCCAACAACAACGTCACCACCAGCACGGTCGAGGGCGCGGTCGGCAAGCAGATCACCCGCAACCACAAGCTCCTGGTCGAGGAGCAGGGCGCCGAGGCGCTCGAGGCGGCGAAGAAGGCCGTCGTCCCGCTGCTCTCCTACGACCACAGCAAGATGGACGAGTCGAAGAGCAAGGCTCATGAGGTGATGACGAAGGACTACCGCGAGGACTACGACCGTCTCTTCGCCGTTCTCGTCGACAACGTCCCCAAGACGAAGACCGTGGTGAAGACCCTCGCGCCGGTCGACGCCGGCGTCATCCGGGTCTCCGAGGAGACCGTGCAGGTCCTGGTGCTGGTCGACCGCCAGGTCACCAACGCCCAGCGGAGCACCCCGATCGGCTACCAGGAGTACGCGATGCTCACGATGGCCAAGGTCGGTGACGAGTGGTTGGTGGACAAGGTCGAGACGCGGCCGAGCAAGGACTAGCGCGCCGCTGAGCCAGCGTCGGGGCCGGTCAGCCGTGGCTTTGCGCTACCTGTCAAGTGATTGGAACAACTTCCCGGGAGGCGGACCGATTGGCTCGAACGCTTGACCCAGGGTGCCGATGGGGCGCATGATCATCCGCGATGCTCGACATAGGCAATGCACCACCAACGCCGAAGCTCGGGCGCCGCAGGTGTGAATGAAGGTACGCCGGACTAGTAACTGGGCCCGGTGTTGTGGAGTGCGCTTTTATAGCGTACGATGGCGCTTTGCGCATGCCTTCATATGCCTCTCAGCCTGCCCGGTGGCTGTTCGGTGGTCGGCGTGCTGCGAATCCACCTGCGAACCTTGTCGAAGGATTCCTCTTGGCCGCGCGCACCTCGTCGGGTGACTCCACCCCTCGCCGCATCTCTTTCGCAAAGATCTCAGAGCCTCTCGAGCTTCCCAAGCTCCTCGCCCTCCAGACCGACAGCTTCGACTGGTTGATCGGTAACGAGCGCTGGCAGGAGCAGGTTGCCGCCCGCGAAGCAGCGGGTGAGGACGTGTCTCACAAGTCCGGTCTGCAGGAGATCTTCGAGGAGATCTCCCCGATCGAGGACTTCTCGGAGACGATGTCCCTCTCGTTCGAGAGCCCTGTCTTCTACGACCCCAAGTACACCGTCGAGGAGTGCAAGGAGAAGGACTTCACCTACTCCGCGCCTCTCTATGTCTCGGCGGAGTTCACCAACAACGACACTGGCGAGATCAAGGGCCAGACGGTCTTCATGGGTGACTTCCCGCTCATGACCGAACAGGGCACCTTCGTCATCAACGGCACCGAGCGCGTCGTCGTCTCGCAGCTCGTCCGGTCCCCGGGTGTCTACTTCGAGCGCACCGCCGACAAGACGTCCGACAAGGACATCTACACAGCCAAGCTGATCCCGAGCCGTGGTGCCTGGCTCGAGTTCGAGATCGACAAGCGCGACCTGGTCGGCGTCCGCCTCGACCGCAAGCGCAAGCAGAACGTCACGGTGCTGCTCAAGGCCCTCGGCTGGACCAACGAGCAGATCCGCGAGGAGTTCGGCGAGTACGAGTCGATGATGCTGACCCTGGAGAAGGACAGCACCACCGCTCAGGACGACGCGCTGCTCGACATCTACCGCAAGCTGCGCCCGGGCGAGCCCCCCACGCGTGAGGCCGCGCAGACGCTGCTGAACAACTACTACTTCAACCCGAAGCGCTACGACACCGCCAAGGTCGGTCGCTACAAGGTCAACAAGAAGCTCGGTCTGACCGAGGCCTTCGACCAGCAGACGCTGACCGTCGACGACATCGTCGCGACGATCAAGTACATCGTCGCGCTGCACGACGGGCGCGCGCAGCTCGAGATGCCGGCCGGCATGACCGACGTTGCCGCCGACGACATCGACCACTTCGGCAACCGCCGGATGCGTACGGTCGGCGAGCTGATCCAGAACCAGCTGCGTACGGGTCTTGCTCGTATGGAGCGCGTGGTGCGCGAGCGGATGACGACCCAGGACGTCGAGGCGATCACGCCGCAGTCCCTGATCAACATCCGTCCCGTGGTCGCTGCGCTGAAGGAGTTCTTCGGCACCTCGCAGCTCTCGCAGTTCATGGACCAGAACAACCCGCTCGCGGGCCTGACGCACAAGCGGCGTCTGTCGGCTCTGGGCCCGGGTGGTCTCTCCCGTGACCGCGCCGGCATGGAGGTCCGAGACGTCCACCCGTCGCACTACGGCCGGATGTGCCCGATCGAGACCCCTGAAGGTCCCAACATCGGTCTGATCGGTTCGCTGGCCTCCTTCGGTCGGATCAACCCGTTCGGCTTCGTCGAGACGCCCTACCGCAAGGTCGAGAACGGTGTCGTCACCGACAAGATCGACTACCTGACCGCCGACGACGAGGACCGCTACGTCATCGCGCAGGCCAACGCGGCCGTCGACGAGAACATGAAGTTCGCGACCGAGCGCGTGCTGGTCCGCCAGCGCGACGGTGAGGTCTCCGAGCTCCTGGCCGACGAGGTCGACTACATCGACGTCTCGCCGCGCCAGATGGTGTCGGTCGCGACCGCGCTGATCCCGTTCCTCGAGCACGACGACGCCAACCGTGCGCTCATGGGCGCCAACATGCAGCGTCAGGCGGTGCCGCTGGTCCGCAGCGACTCGCCGCTGGTCGGCACGGGCATCGAGTACCGCGCGGCTGTCGACGCCGGTGACGTGCTCCTCGCGAAGAAGGCCGGTGTGGTCAAGGAGGTCTCCTCCGACCTGATCGAGACCCTCAACGACGACGGCACCTACACCAGCTACAAGCTGGCGAAGTTCGAGCGCTCCAACCAGGGCAACTGCGTCAACCAGCAGCCGCTGGTCGACGAGGGCACCCGGGTCGAGGTCGGCTCCCCGCTGGCCGACGGTCCGGCGACCCAGGGTGCCGAGATGGCGCTGGGTGCCAACCTCCTGGTCGCCTTCCAGTCGTGGCAGGGCCACAACTACGAGGACGCGATCATCCTCTCCCAGCGTCTGGTGCAGCAGGACTACCTCACCTCGATCCACATCGAGGAGCACGAGGTCGACGCTCGCGACACCAAGCTGGGCCCGGAGGAGATCACCCGGGACATCCCGAACGTCTCCGAGGAGATGCTGGCCGACCTCGACGAGCGCGGCATCATCCGCATCGGCGCCGAGGTCACCACCGGTGACATCCTCGTCGGCAAGGTCACCCCGAAGGGCGAGACCGAGCTGACCCCGGAGGAGCGCCTGCTCCGCGCGATCTTCGGTGAGAAGGCGCGCGAGGTTCGCGACACCTCGATGAAGGTTCCGCACGGCGAGGAGGGCACCGTCATCGGTGTCCGCGTCTTCGACCGTGAGGAGGGCGACGAGCTGCCCCCGGGCGTGAACCAGCTGGTTCGGGTCTACGTGGCGCAGAAGCGCAAGATCTCCGTGGGTGACAAGCTTGCCGGCCGTCACGGCAACAAGGGCGTCATCGCGAAGATCCTGCCGGTCGAGGACATGCCGTTCATGGAGGACGGCACCCCGGTCGACGTCCTGCTCAACCCGCTCGGTGTCCCGCGTCGTATGAACATCGGACAGGTCCTGGAGCTCCACCTCGGCTGGCTTGCCAAGCAGGGTTGGGACCTCAACCTCTCCGAGGACCCCGAGGACAGCGCCTGGAAGCAGCGCCTGATCAAGATCCACGCCGACAAGGCCGACCCGGGCACCAAGGTGGCCACCCCGGTCTTCGACGGTGCGCGTGAGGACGAGATCACCGGTCTGCTCAGCGCGACCCTCCCCAACCGGGACGGTCGGCGTGTGGTCGGCACCGACGGCAAGGCCCGCCTCTTCGACGGTCGCTCCGGCGAGCCGTTCCCGGAGCCGGTGGCCGTGGGCTACATGTACATCCTCAAGCTGCACCACCTGGTCGACGACAAGATCCACGCGCGTTCGACCGGTCCGTACTCGATGATCACCCAGCAGCCGCTCGGCGGTAAGGCCCAGTTCGGTGGCCAGCGCTTCGGTGAGATGGAGGTCTGGGCGATGGAGGCGTACGGCGCCGCCTACGCCCTGCAGGAGCTCCTCACCATCAAGTCCGACGACGTGCCCGGCCGTGTGAAGGTCTACGAGGCGATCGTCAAGGGCGAGAACATCCCCGACTCGGGTATCCCGGAGTCGTTCAAGGTTCTCGTCAAGGAGATGCAGTCGCTGTGCCTGAACGTCGAGGTGCTGAGCCAGGACGGTTCGGCGATCGAGCTTCGTGACGCGGAGGAAGACGTCTTCCGCGCCGCCGAGGAGCTCGGTATCGACCTCTCCCGTCGCGAGCCCTCTTCCGTAGAGGAAGTCTGACGAGCGGGAGGTACGCCGCGGCGTACCTCCCTCCCTCAGTCCCCTTTGAACTTTCCAAGAACTAACGAAGGAACTGGAAGCCATCGTGCTCGACGTCAACTTCTTCGATCAGCTCAAGATCGGCCTGGCCACCGCGGACGAGATCCGCGCGTGGAGCCACGGCGAGGTCAAGAAGCCTGAGACCATCAACTATCGCACGCTCAAGCCCGAGCGTGACGGCCTCTTCTGCGAGAAGATCTTCGGTCCCACCCGGGACTGGGAGTGCTACTGCGGCAAGTACAAGCGCGTGCGCTTCAAGGGCATCATCTGCGAGCGCTGTGGCGTCGAGGTCACCCGCTCCAAGGTACGCCGCGAGCGGATGGGCCACATCGAGCTCGCCGCTCCGGTGACCCACATCTGGTACTTCAAGGGCGTCCCGTCGCGGCTGGGCTACCTGCTCGACCTCGCACCGAAGGACCTCGAGAAGGTCATCTACTTCGCTGCGTACATGATCACCTCGGTCGACGAGGACGCGCGTCACCGCGACCTGTCCTCGCTCGAGGCCAAGGTCGACCAGCAGCGCAAGATGCTCACCAGCCGGCTCGACGTGGCGATCAACGACCGCGCCAAGAAGCTCGAGACCGACCTGGCCGCGCTCGAGGCCGAGGGCGCCAAGTCCGACGTCAAGCGCAAGGTCAAGGACGGCGCCGAGCGCGAGATGAAGCAGCTGCGCGACCGCACCGAGCGTGAGGTCAACCGTCTCGACGAGGTCTGGGACACCTTCAAGAGCCTGAAGATCCAGGATCTCATGGGCGACGAGCTGCTCTACCGCGAGATGAAGACCTGGTTCGGGAAGTACTTCGAGGGCCACATGGGCGCCACGGCGATCCAGAAGCGCCTCGAGAACTTCGACATCGAGGCCGAGGTCGAGAGCCTGCGCGAGACCATCGCCACCGGCAAGGGTCAGCGCAAGGTCCGCGCGCTCAAGCGTCTCAAGGTCGTCGACGCCTTCCGCAAGACCGGCAACAAGCCGACCGGCATGGTGCTCGACGCCGTCCCGGTCATCCCGCCGGACCTGCGCCCGATGGTGCAGCTCGACGGTGGCCGCTTCGCGACCTCCGATCTCAACGACCTCTACCGTCGTGTGATCAACCGCAACAACCGCCTCAAGCGTCTCCTCGACCTCGGTGCCCCCGAGATCATCGTGAACAACGAGAAGCGGATGCTGCAGGAGGCCGTCGACTCGCTGTTCGACAACGGTCGTCGTGGCCGCCCGGTCACCGGGCCGGGCAACCGTCCGCTGAAGTCGCTCTCCGACATGCTCAAGGGCAAGCAGGGTCGCTTCCGTCAGAACCTGCTCGGTAAGCGCGTCGACTACTCCGGCCGTTCGGTCATCGTGTCGGGTCCGCAGCTCAAGCTGCACCAGTGCGGTCTGCCGAAGCAGATGGCCCTGGAGCTGTTCAAGCCGTTCGTGATGAAGCGCCTGGTGGACCTGAGCCACGCTCAGAACATCAAGTCCGCCAAGCGGATGGTCGAGCGTGCTCGCCCGGTCGTGTGGGACGTCCTCGAAGAGGTCATCACCGAGCACCCGGTTCTGCTGAACCGTGCGCCCACCCTGCACCGCCTTGGCATCCAGGCCTTCGAGCCTCAGCTGATCGAGGGTAAGGCCATCCAGCTGCACCCGCTCGTCTGCACCGCGTTCAACGCGGACTTCGACGGTGACCAGATGGCTGTCCACCTGCCGCTGTCGGCGGAGGCCCAGGCCGAGGCTCGCATCCTGATGCTCTCGACCAACAACATCCTCAAGCCGTCCGACGGTCGTCCGGTCACCATGCCGACCCAGGACATGATCATCGGTCTCTACTTCATCACCTCGGACCGCGAGGACGAGGTCGGTGCGGGTCGTGCGTTCTCGTCCCCGGCCGAGGCCATCATGGCCTTCGACCACCTCGAGATCACGCTGCAGTCCAAGGTCAAGATCCGTCTCGACGACATCGTCCCGCCGATCGGCTACGACGTGCCGGAGGGCTGGACCGAGGGCAACCCGCTCGTGCTCGAGACCACGCTGGGCCGGGTGATCTTCAACGACACCCTGCCGGCCGACTACCCCTTCGTGAACTACGAGGTCGGTAAGAAGCAGCTCGGCGCGATCATCAACGACCTGGCCGAGCGTTACACCAAGGTCGAGGTCGCGGCGTCGCTGGACGCGCTCAAGGACAACGGCTTCCACTGGGCCACCCGTTCGGGTGTCACGGTCTCCATCGACGACGTCACCACGCCGCCGAACAAGGCCGAGATCCTGGAGACGTTCGAGACGCAGGCTGCCAAGGTGCAGAAGCAGTTCGAGCGTGGTCTTGTCACCGACGAGGAGCGCCGTCAGGAGCTCGTCGAGATCTGGACCGAGGCCGCCAAGGTCGTCGGTGCTGCCATGGAGAAGGCGTTCGACCGCAAGAACCCGATCTACATGCAGGTCACCTCGGGCGCTTCGGGTAACTTCAACCAGATCCGTCAGGTCGGCGCCATGCGAGGCCTGGTGGCCAACCCGAAGGGCGAGATCATCCCGCGGCCGATCAAGTCGAACTTCCGCGAGGGTCTCTCCGTCCTGGAGTACTTCATCTCCACCCACGGCGCTCGTAAGGGTCTGGCCGACACCGCGCTGCGTACCGCCGACTCGGGTTACCTGACCCGTCGTCTGGTGGACGTCTCGCAGGACGTCATCATCCGTGAGGACGACTGCGGCACCGAGCGCGGTCTGCCGAAGGTCATCGGAGTCGAGGCCGGCGGCGTCGTCATCAAGGACGACAACGCCGAGACCGCTGCGTACGCTCGCACGGCTGCCGTCGACATCGAGCACCCGTCGACCGGCGAGGTTCTCGCGGTCGCCGGCGAGGACCTGGGCGACGTCAAGATCGAGGAGCTGGTTCGCGCCGGCATCATCGAGGTCAAGGTCCGTTCGGTCCTCACCTGTGAGGCCCGCACGGGTACGTGTGCCAAGTGCTACGGCCGCTCGCTGGCCACCGGCAAGCTCGTCGACATCGGTGAGGCGGTCGGCATCATCGCCGCCCAGTCCATCGGTGAGCCCGGCACCCAGCTGACCATGCGTACGTTCCACACCGGTGGTGTGGCCTCGGCCGACGACATCACGCAGGGTCTGCCGCGTGTCGTCGAGCTCTTCGAGGCGCGTACGCCGAAGGGTGTCACGCCGATCTCCGAGGTCGCCGGTCGCATCGAGATCGAGGAGACCGACAAGGCCCGCAAGGTCCTGGTCACTCCCGACGACGGCTCCGAGGTCGTGGAGTACGTGGTCTCGCGTCGCTCGCGTCTGCGGGTCGGCGACGGTGACCACGTCGACGTCGGCTCGCCGCTGACCGTCGGTACGCCGGACCCCAAGGAGGTCCTCCGTATCCTCGGTGTCCGCAAGACGCAGCAGCACCTCGTTGACGAGGTCCAGCAGGTCTACCGGTCCCAGGGCGTGTCCATCCACGACAAGCACATCGAGATCATCGTGCGGCAGATGCTGCGCCGGATCACGGTGCTCGAGTCCGGGGACACCAACCTGCTGCCGTCCGACCTGGCCGACCGCATCGACTTCGAGTCGGAGAACCGGCGCGTGGTCTCCGAGGGCGGCAAGCCGGCCTCGGGTCGTCCGGAGTTGATGGGCATCACCAAGGCCTCGCTCGCTACGGAGTCCTGGCTGTCGGCGGCCTCCTTCCAGGAGACCACCCGCGTCCTCACCGACGCTGCCATCAACGGCCGCTCCGACTCGCTGCGCGGTCTGAAGGAGAACGTCATCATCGGTAAGCTCATCCCGGCCGGCACCGGCCTGGAGCGCTACCGCAACATCAAGGTCGAGCCGACCGATGAGGCTCGCGCCGCGGCGTACTCCGTCACCGGTTACGACAACTACGACTACGAGTTCGGCAACACCGGCGGCCAGGCCGTCGCGCTGGACGACTTCGACTTCGGTTCCTACCAGTCGTGATCCAGTAGTCAGCTGACGGCCCCGCCTCCTTCGGGAGGCGGGGCCGTCGGTCTTTTCGGTTGCGCGAGATTTCTTCGTGACTCGACGCAACGAACCGGCCGGGCCACGCGTCTCAGGGGTGGGACGATGAGTTTCTGGCTGGGTTCATCTGGCCGCATCTGCTACTCGAGGAGCGAAGATGCTGCGCGTACGACTGGTGGTGGTCGGAGTCGGGATCCTCGGCGTGCTCGCGGCGGGAGGTTGCGGGTCGACAAACGATGGGGCGGTCGACTCGCCACAATCTGCCTCCGGGACCGCGGATCCCACCCCGGCGAGCAGCTCACCGTCCCCGTCTCAGTCCTCACCGGCGACCACGGGGGGTTCGCCGGTGAGGACTGAGTCATCTGAGTCATCTGCTCTTTCTGAGCCTGCGGCGGCAGACCCGTCGACCCCGAAGTGCACCAACGCCGACCTGAAGGCCGGCTATCGTGCGACCGACGCGGGCGCGGGGTCGCGGTTCGGCGAGATCACGCTGACCAACGTCTCCGATCGCGCCTGTGCCCTGGGTGGTTTCGGCGGGCTCTCGTACGTCGGCGGCGACGACGGCACCCAGATCGGTGCGCCGGCGGCCCGCAAGGGCCAGTGGCGCACGGTGATGATGAAGCCCGGCCAGGTGGCGGTGAGCGCGGTCGCGGAGTCGACGGCCGAGAACTATCCGGCTTCGAAATGCAAGCCGGCCAACGTGGACGGGTTCCGGGTCTACGTGCCCGACTCCTACGACTCCCAGTTCGTCCGTCACGAGACGACCGGTTGCGCGGACAAGAACGTGTCGCTCCTGTCTCATCGCGCGTTCCACTAGCGGCCATCCGCCCGTGGGATCCTGTCGGGCATGAGACGTGTCCGAGCAGGCATCCTCGTGTCCGTCGCGCTCCTGGCGAGTGCGGCCGTCACACCGGCGTACGCCGGGAACGATCCTCGTACCTTCGACCTCCAGGCGCATCGCGGTGGGATTGCGATGACGGTGGAGAACACGTTGCCCGCCTTCGCGCGGGCGCTCGAGCTGGGAGTCAGCACCCTCGAGCTCGACGTGCAGATCACCGAGGACGGCTACGCGGTCGTGACGCACGACCGGGACCCGAACCCGGCCAAGTGCGTCGACACCGAGCCGGCCTTCTCCGGCGACCCCGAGTTCCCGTACGTCCCGAGCCGGACCTATATCAAGGACCTCACGCTCGCCCAGGTGCGCACGATCGACTGTGGGTCGCTGCGACAGCCACAGTTCCCCGGCCAGGAGTTGTCGCCGGGGGAGCGGATACCGTTGCTCTCGGAGGTGTTCGCGCTGGTCAACAGCTACCACGCCGGCCAGGTCAAGCTGAATGTGGAGACGAAGGTCGAGGCAGGGGCGCCGGAGCAGACTGCGCCGCGCGAGCAGTTCGTACGCGTCGTCCTGGCCGAGATCAGGCGGGCGCACATTCGTAACCAGGTCACCATCCAGAGCTTCGACTGGGGTGCGCTGAAGCGGGTCCGGGAGGTCGAGCCGCGGCTGCCGATCGTCGCGCTGACCAACGGACAGCAGTTCCTCCAGCAGGGAGTGCCGGGCGCCTCGCCGTGGCTGGGCGGGATCGACATCGACGACTTCGACGGATCGCTGCAGGAGCGGTACGTCGCGGCCGCGGACTCGTTCGGGGCGGATGCGGTCTCGCCGGTTCACGGGGATCCGCAGGGCGGCTCGGTGTCCGACCCGGGCTACGTGCCGTTCACGACCCAGGAGCTGGTCGATGCGGCCCACGCCCGCGGGATGGCGGTCGTGCCGTGGACGGTCGACGACGTCGCCACGATGGAGCACCTGATCGGCCTCGGCATCGACGGACTGATCACCGACAAGCCGGACGTGCTCCGCGACGTGCTGGCGCAGCACGGGTACAAGCTGCCGCGCGCATACGAAGGTCGCAGCTGAGCCGGCCTGAGCGGGGCAGAGCGAGTCTGAGCCAGCCCGAGCGAGATTGACCGCGCGCAGCGCGGGCGAAGTCGCCTACCCTCGCGAGTATGGCAGCTGATCTGGACAGACACGTCCGTGGAATCCTCGACGACGTCGCCTACCTGGTGCTGGCGACCTCGGACCCCGACGGGCGGCCGCGTACGTCGCCGGTCTACTTCTCGCACGACGGCTACCGGGCCATCTACTGGGTATCGGCGCCCGACGCCCAGCACTCCCGCAACATCCTCCGCGACCCGCGCGTTGCCGGGGTCATCTTCGACTCCTCGGTGCCGCCGGGTTCCGGGGCGAGTGCGGCGTACGTCACCGGGATGGCCCGCCAGGTGCCCGACTTCGAGCTCGAGAAGCGTTGCCAGGTGGCGTTTCGCCGACTGGTCGGGACGGCCCGGGCGTTCAGGCCCGAGGAGCTGTGCGGGGAGGCGTCATTGCGGCTCTACGTGATGGATGTCGAGCTCTGGGAGGCGCATCTTCCCGGTGTCGACCCGGACGACGAGACCGCGCCGGAGACCAGGGTCGAGGCCCACCCGGAGGTCTGAGGTCAGCTCAACGAGTGGAAGAGGAGATGGATCTCCTCGCGCAGCTCGAGCCGCTCGACGTCGATGCCGTAGACCGGCTCCAGGATCTCGGGGCGGAGAACCTCGTCGACCGTGCCCCGTGCAGCGACGCCGCGCCGGTCGAGCAGCACCAAGTCGTCGCAGTAGCGGGCCGCCAGGTTGAGGTCGTGGAGCACGACGATCGCCGTCGTCCCGAGCTTTCGCACCAGGGAGAGGATCTCGTGCTGGTAGCGGATGTCGAGGTGGTTGGTCGGCTCGTCGAGGAGCAGATGGGTCGCCTCCTGGGCCAGCGCCCGGGCGATGAGCACCCGCTGCCGCTCGCCGCCGGAGAGGGCGGCGAAGGAGCGTGGACCGAGGTGGGTCCCGCCGACGCGCTCGAGGCACTCCGCGGCGATCTTCAGGTCGTGTCCACCGGCCCTGGCGAATGCGGACAGGTGCGGCGTACGTCCCAGCAGCACCATCTCGCCGGCGGTCAGGGTTGTGTCGCTGCCGGACTCCTGGACGACGACGGCCAGCCGGCGGGCGACCTCCTTCGCGGGGAGCCCGGTGAGCTCGTCGCCGTCGATCTCGACGGTGCCGCTGGCGCGAAGAGCTCCGTAGAGCAGCCGGAGCAGTGTGGTCTTGCCGCTTCCGTTTGGCCCGATCAGACCCAGGACCCGACCCTCGTGGGAGGCGACGTCGACGTCCTCGAGGATGGTCGTGGTGCCGTACGTCCAGGACAGGCCCTCGGCCTCGATCACTTGCCGAACCTGTCGATGATGCGCTCCAGGCCGTCGACCGAGAGCGCCGAGGGAGGCTCGGTGAAGTTGAACAGCTGCGCCATCACGTCGCCGTTCCTGACCGCGGTGAGATCCTCGGCGCCGGCGAGCTGGGTGACCGACTCCTCGACCTCTTTCGGGTCACCGGTGTTGTGGAGCAGGATGATCACGTCGGGGTCGCGCTCGAGGAGATCCTCGGTCGAGACCTCGAAGACACGCTCGTCGACGTCGGCGAAGACGTCCTCGAACCCGGCCGCCTCCAGCTGCGGGTGGGCCATCGACCTGGTCCCGTAGGCATAGGTCACGCCGCCGCCGACGGTGGGGTAGAGAACCGCCGCCGTACGTCCTTCGCCGACCTTCTTCGCCTCCAGGTCGGTGACGCGTTCACGCAGGTCAGCCACGGCCTTGGTGGCTTCGTCCTCGCGGTCGAAGACCTTGCCGTAGGTCTCCAGCTGGCTGTAGACGTCGTCGAAGCCGGGGTCTGCGACGCCCTCGGCACACATCGCGGGCTCCTCGAGGAGCTTGATGTCGACGGCGTCGAGAGTGTCTCGGGACAGGTTCTCGACCTCGCCGAGAACCAGGTCGGGCTCCTCCCCGATCACGATCTCCTTGGAGATCTGCAGGTGACCGCTCGTGTCCATCTCGTCGGTGAGCAGCGGGATGTCGTCGAGCTCGGCCTGGGTCTCGGCGTCGTAGTAGTCGTCCGGATAGTCGCCGGCTCGGGCCACGACCCGGTCCATCACGCCGAGAGCGTGCAGGTAGGGCACCGCGGCGCTCTTCAGCATGACGACGCGCTCCGGTGGGGCGTCGAGGCTGACCTCGACGCCGCAGTTGTCGATGGTGACCGGGAAACCGTCCACGGCGGCCTCGTCGCCGGCCGCGTCTGCACCGGCGCCGCACGCGGTGGTCGTGGCCAGCACGAGCGCGGCGGTGGCGATCATGGGACGGATCATGTCGGGGCTCCTGGTGATGGGTGATGGTCAGACGTCGCGCGCCGAGAAGCGCCGGATCAGGACGATGAGGAACGGGGCGCCCAGGAGCGCGGTGACGATCCCGATCGGGATCTCCTGGGGTTGGAGGAGGACGCGGGCGAGCACGTCGGCCCAGACCAGCAGGATCGCGCCCATGAGGGCGGCCGCTGGGATGGCCACGGCGTGGGCGGAGCCGACGGCGCGACGAGCCAGGTGCGGCACGACCAGGCCGACGAAGCCGATGCTCCCGGCGGCCGAGACGACCACGCCGACGGTCAGCGCCACGACGATCAGCAGCAGGGTGCGGAAGCGGTCGGGGGAGATGCCGAGGGTGTGGGCGGTCTCGTCGCCGATCGCCAGCGCGTCGAGACCACGCCCGGACAGGGTCAGCAGGAGCGTGGTGGCGAGCACCGCGATCGCCACCACGGCGAGCAGGCCGTTCCACTGAGCCAGGCCGAGGGAGCCGAGCAGCCAGAACATCACCGACCGCGCGCCTTCGGCCGAGCCGGAGGCGAAGATCAGGAAGCTGGTCAGGCCGTAGAGGAGGTAGCCGACCGCGACACCGGAGAGCAGCAGGCGCAACGAGGTGACCCGGCCGCCGCTGCGCGCGAGGGCGAACACCAGGAAGGACGCCGCGAGGGCGCCGACGAACGCGGAGCCCGGCAGGGCGTACGCCCCCAGCCCGGTGCCCGCGCCGAAGAGGATCGCCGCCGCCGCGCCGCTGGAGGCACCGGAGTTGATCCCGAGCAGATAGGGGTCGGCGAGCATGTTGCGGACCATCGCCTGCAGCGCCATGCCGGTGATGGCCAGGCCGGCTCCGACCAGGGCGCCGAGGAGCACGCGGGGGAGGCGTACCTTCCACACGATCGCCTCCTCGGTGGCCTTCCAGCCGGCCTCGGGGACGCCGAGGAGGTGGTGGCCGAGGATCTGGGCGACCGTCCCCGGAGTGACGTACGCAGCGCCGAGCCCGACCGCGACGACGATCGTCGCCACGGTGGCCGCGAGGAGGCCCAGGAGCCAAATGGTCGCGCGCCGGCGACGGCGGTGTACGCCGAGAGGGTCGTGCACGTGGGGGCCTTCCGGGCTCGCTGCGACGATCTAATGCAAAGAACTTGCAATAACCTAGCAGGGGTTCGGCTCGGGCTGAGGTGAGGGTTCGTGGTCCGTTGGCCGGTTCTGGGAAGATATGCGCATGACCTCGTCCCTCCCGCAGTCAGCTGATGTGCTCGTCGTGGGGGCAGGGCCTGCGGGCTCGGCCGCGGCGGCCTGGCTGGCGCGCGCCGGGGTCGATGTCCTGCTGACCGACGCGGCCGTCTTCCCGCGTGACAAGACCTGCGGCGACGGGCTGACTCCGCGCGCGACCTACGAGCTGGTCCGGCTCGGACTGGAGGACTGGCTGCGTGCGCACCCGGTCTCGAAGGGGCTGCGGGCCCATGGGTTCGGCCAGACGCTGCACCTGCCCTGGCCCGGCGGCACCCTGCCGTCCTGGGGGTCGGCGGTGCCGCGCACCGAGCTCGACGATCACCTGCGCACCGTGGCGATCAAGTCCGGCGCGACGGCGGTGGACGGCGTGCGGGCGGTCGACGTGCGGTGGGACGGCGAGCGGATCGCTGCGGTCGTCTTCGAGGGCGGACACGAGGTCGCCTGCCGGTCGGTCGTGGTCGCTGACGGCGTACGCTCGCCGCTCGGCAAGGTGCTGGGGCGGGAGTGGCACCGCGACACCGTCTACGGCGTCGCCGGGCGGGCCTACATCGCCTCCGACCAGGCCGATGACGAGTGGATCTCCTCCCACCTCGAGCTGCGTGACGAGTCCGGTGAGGCGCTGCCGGGGTATGGCTGGATCTTCCCGCTGGGCTCGGGCGAGGTGAACATCGGCGCGGGTGCGCTGGCCACCTCCAAGCGGCCCGCGGAGATCGCGATCAAGCCGCTGATGAGGCACTACACCGAGCAGTGCCGCGAAGAGTTCGGGCTCCAGGGCGAGCTGCGGGCGGAGAAGTCCGCGCTGCTGCCCATGGGCGGTGCGGTCTCCGGCGTCGCCGGTGCCAACTGGGCGCTGATCGGCGATGCCGCCGGATGTGTGAACCCGCTCAACGGCGAGGGGATCGACTACGGCCTGGAGACAGGACGGATGGTCGCCGACGCTCTCATCGCCGGGGAGGACCTGGCCACCGCATGGCCGGCGACCCTGCGTGAGCACTACGGGGAGGCGTTCTCCGTCGCCCGCCGTCTGGCCGGGATCGCGACCCGCCCGCGCTTGGTGTCGACCCTCGGACCTGTGGGGATGCGCTCCGACTGGCTGATGACGCTGGCCCTGCGGTGGATGGGCAACCTGGTCACCGACGAGGACCGCGACCGAGCCGCCAAGGTGTGGCGCTGGGCCGGTCGCCGCTCGCTGGCTCTCGACTCCCGACCCCCGTTCAGCTGATGGCGACGCGAAACCGGAGCCGCGGTGGGCGGCGACGCAAGCTTCCGAAGGTGCAGCGGGTGGGGGCGTACGCCGTCATCATCCGTGCCGGCGCTGGCATGGAGCCCGAGATCCTGCTCAGCCGGCTCTCGGAGAAGGTGACGCCGGAGGAGCGGTGGACGCTGCCCGGCGGAGGCATCGACCACGGCGAGGACCCGCGCGACGCGGTCGTGCGCGAGGTCTACGAGGAGGCGGGGGTTCCGGTCGAGATCGGCGCCGACGCGCGGGTCTACTCCGTTCACCAGGCCAAGGCCTGGCGGCTGGGCCGGCGGGTCAACTCCCACGCCATCCGGATCGTCTACGACGGC
Source organism: Nocardioides panzhihuensis (assembly GCF_013408335.1). Taxonomy (NCBI): domain Bacteria; kingdom Bacillati; phylum Actinomycetota; class Actinomycetes; order Propionibacteriales; family Nocardioidaceae; genus Nocardioides; species Nocardioides panzhihuensis. The sequence continues at coordinate 5,794,576 of NZ_JACBZR010000001.1, forward strand.
TGGGTGCCCCACGACGCTCCCGCTCCGCAGACGATGGAGGTCGACGGCTCCACTGCTGAGGCGGCTTGGTTGCCGCTGGCCGCTGTGACGAGCGGAGAGATCCCGACGTCTCCGTTGGTCACCGATGCCCTCGACATGCACGCGCCGACGCGCAACCAGCGGCTGGCTGCGTACGCCTTCATCACCCGTCCCGTGGACGGCGCTGTGCTGCTCACCCGGATCTCGCCGCGTGGCTATCACTCGGGTTCCTGGACGCTCCCGGGCGGCGGGCTCGACTTCGGCGAGCATCCGCGTAAGGCACTCGAGCGCGAGGTGACCGAGGAGTGCGGTCTCACCTGCGAGGTCGGTGAGCTGGTCGACGTACACGACGTCAATGTCGTCGGCACCGCCCCCAACGGCCGCCACGAGGAGTTCCACGGCGTCCACCTCATCTTCGCCGCCTCCGTTCCCGATGGCGCCGAGCCCCGGGTGGTCGAGCAGGACGGCACCACCGACGACGTCCGTTGGGTGACCCGCGCCGACCTAGCGGATCTCCCCCTCCTCGACGTGGTAGCCGCAGCCCTAGCCGCCGAGAAGTCAGAATCTGGCGCCGAGTAGTCGGTATCTGGCGCCGAGAGGTCGCTTTCTGCGTACGAGAGGTCGATTCCTGATGTCGCGCTGACGCGGCGGGTCGGAAACCGACCTCTCGCGGGCAGAAAGCGACTCCTCGCCGTCGAAGATCGACTCTTCGCGGTCGAGAACTGACCTTTCGGGGTGGGGTGGGTCAGGCGAGCTGGGCCTGGGTGCCTGCGTCTCGCGCCTCGGCGACGGCCAGGATCATCTCTGCTGCGGCGGCGTCCTGGACTCCGACGCCTACGGAGAGATAGACGAGGACGTCCGTCGGGGCGCGGTCCAGCGAGACGGCGCCGGTCAGGAGCGCGCCGAGGTCGGTGACCCGGTCGGGGGTGACCGACCCCGAGGCGATGGCGTCGACGACCGGGCCGGAGTCGGTCATGGCGGACGGGTGATAGTCGACGAGCACCGTGGAGCGTCCCAGAAGCGATGGCGGGAGCTCGACGCGGTCGGGGGCGAAGGAGCCGACGCTGGCCACGGTGGTGCCGTCGGTGACCCACGCGTCCTCGATGACCGGGGTGAGGGACGAGGTGCAGAGGACGACGATGTCGGCGCCTCGTACGGCTGGTTCCAGATCGTGCTTCGCGGTGGCGCCGTGAGATCCGGCGATCTCGGCGGCGGCAGCCCGGTTGCGGCCGTAGATCTGGAGCTCGGCGTCGGGATGGGTCACCGCGAAGGCGTCGAGGTGGGCGCGGGCCTGAGCGCCGGTGCCGACGACGAGGATGCTCCCGGCACCGGGCGCGACCTGCTGCATGGCGAGGGTGGTCGCGGCAGAGGTGCGCAGGCCGGTGACGCTGTCGCCGTTGATGATCGCTCGTGGTGCGCCGGTCTCGGGGTCGAGAACCGTGATGACCGAGTGCACGGCACCGAGATCGCGAGCGGCGTTGGCCGGGTTGACGCTGCCGAACTTGCTCACTGCGGCGGCGTCGGGAGCGATCCGGGACGAGTAGCAGAACGAGACCGACGCATCGGGCCCTGGGACGAGGAGCCGGGGAGGCTGGACGGCCTCCCCGGCTCCCAGTCGGGTGAACGCCTCGCGCTGGGACTCCAGCGCGAGGCGGGGCGTGAAGATGCTGCGTACGTCCGTGGCGGAGAGGATCCTGACGGTCACCCCGCCACGTTAGCCCTTCAGGCGGTGGCCTTCTCCGGAGTCTCCTCGAGCGCGATGTCCCTGGTCTCCTTGCCGATCAGCAGCGAGATCAGGGTGATCACCGCCATCACGGAGAGGTAGACGCCGACCAGGACGGGGGAGCCGTCGGCCTGCTTCCACAGCGCGACCGCGATGAACGGCGCGACCGCGGCGCCGAGGATCGAGGCGACGTTGTAGGAGATGCCCGAGCCGGTGTAGCGCACGCTGGTCGGGAACAGCTCGGGCAGCAGCGCGCCCATCGGTCCGAAGGTCAGGCCCATCAGGGAGAAGCCGAGGACGAGCCAGAGGACGACGCCGACGGTGCCCGCGTTGACCAGCGGCACCCAGGACAGGCCGAAGACGATGATCCCGAGGGTGACCGCGATCAGCAGCCGGCGGCGGCCGAACTTCTCGGCCAGCGGGCCGGAGACCATGGTGAAGATGCCGAAGAAGACCACACCGAAGATCAGCATCAGCACGAAGGTCGTGTAGCCGTAGCCCAGGCCGGGGACCGCAAGGTCTTCGGCGGCGGTGCCGAACGACAGCGAGAACGCGGTCATCAGGTAGAAGAGGACGTAGGTCGCCAGCATGAAGAAGGTGCCGAGGACCAGCTGCTTGCCCTGGTTGCGCACCACCGAGGCCAGCGGGATCTTGCGGACCAGGCCGGCGTCCTGGCTCTTGGTGAACACGTCGCTCTCGACCAGGCGCAGCCGGACCCACAGGCCGACGACGACCATGACGGCGGAGAAGAGGAACGGCACGCGCCAGCCCCATTCCAGGAAGGCGTCCGAAGGCCTGGTCGGGTCGGCACCCTCGGCGGAGAGCAGCGCTGCGATGGCCAGGAAGAGGCCGTTGGCGAGGATGAAGCCCAGCGGCGCGCCGAGCTGCGGGAACGTACCGTAGATGGCGCGCTTGCCCTCCGGGGCGTTCTCGGTCGCGACCAGGGCCGCACCGCTCCACTCGCCGCCCAGCGCGAAGCCCTGGGCCAGGCGCATCAGCACGAGCAGCGCGGTGGCGACCCAGCCGACGGTCTCGTACGTGGGGAGGGTGCCGATCAGGAAGGTCGCGATGCCCATGGTGAGCAGCGAGATCACCAGGGTCGTCTTGCGGCCGAGGCGGTCACCGAGATGACCGAAGAAGATCGCGCCGATCGGACGGGCGACCATCGCGGCGCCGAAGACGGCGAAGCTCGCCAGGAGGGCGGTGGTCGGGTCCCCGGCCGGGAAGAAGAGAGCCGGGAAGACGAGGACGGCTGCGGTCGCGTATACATAGAAGTCGTAGAACTCGATCGTCGTCCCGACGAGACTGGCGACGAGCACGCGCGAGCGCGGGTTGGCCGGGGTGGGGGTGTCGGACATGGTCTCTCTCCGAGGTGTGAGGGGGCCCGCCGCTCGCGGGTCGGCCCATCCTATGAGCGTTTGACATCGACCAATGAGATCGGTGTCGGTTGTGATCACCCGCGTGGGCATCCGGCGTCGACGACGCGAGGGTCTGTGACAATGTGCGCGTGAATGCGACTGCCTCGGATCTGGCGAATGAGCTGCGCAACCAGGGGATCAGCCGGGTCGACGACTCGCCGCTGGCCCGGGCGCTCTACTCCAGCGACGCGAGCCTCTACCGGGTCGTGCCCTCGGTCGTGGTGCGGCCGCAGTCACGCGACGAGCTGCTCGGGGTGCACTCGGTGGCGCGCTTCGTGGGAGCCCCGGTGACGATGCGCGGCGCAGGCACCTCGATCGCCGGCAACGCCGTCGGCACCGGCATCGTCGTGGACACCCGAGACCTGCGCACCATCTACGAGATCGACCCCGAGGCGCGGACGGCGCGGATCGATCCGGGCGTCATCCATGCCGACCTGCAGCGGGCCGCGGCGCCGCACGGGTTGCGCTTCGGGCCCGACCCGTCCACACACACCCGCTGCACCATCGGCGGGATGATCGGCAACAACGCCTGCGGCAACCGCGCGCTGGGCTACGGCCGCACCGTCGACAACATCGAGGCGCTGAGCGTGCTCTTCGGCAACGGCGAGCAGGCCGTCTATGCCGACGGTGTGTCGACCGGGGAGACGGCGGAGAAGCTGCAGGCGCTCGTCGGCGCCAACCTCGGGCACGTACGGACCGAGTTCGGTCGCTTCGGGCGCCAGGTCTCGGGCTACTCGCTCGAGCACCTGCTGCCGGAGCGCGGCGGCCGGGTCGACCGGTTCCTGGCCGGGTCCGAGGGCACGCTGGCGACCATCCTGGAGACGACGGTACGGCTCGTCGAGGACTCGCCCGGACGGCTGCTGCTGGTGCTCGGCTATCCGACGATGGCGGAGGCGGCCGACGCGGTGCCCGCTCTGTTGGCGGTGGCGCCCGGGCGGCTGATCGCCTGCGAGGGGATGGACGCGCGGATCGCCGGCCTGGTGCGCGCCAAGGGTCGCCCGGTGCCGGATCTCCCCAAGGGGGCCGGCTGGCTGATGGTCGAGGTCGCCGGAGAGGACGCGCCTGACCTGGTGCAACGTATTGCCTCGGCGTCGGGGGCGCTCGAGTCGCGGGTGGTCGTCGATCCCCTCGAAGCGGCCGCGCTGTGGCGGATCCGCGAGGACGGCGCCGGGCTGGCCGGGGTCTCGCTGCCGACGCCCGCCCACTCGGGCTGGGAGGACGCGGCCGTCCCGCCGGAGCATCTCGGTGCGTGGCTGCGGGACTTCGAGGAGATCCTGGAGTCGTTCGGCCTGCACGGCTACCCCTACGGCCACTTCGGAGACGGCTGCATCCACTGCCGCATCGACTTCCCCTTCGCGCCGGACGCGCCGGAGTCGGCGCAGGTGTTCCGGGAGTTCATGACGGCGTGCGCCACCCGACTGGTGACCTACGGCGGCTCGCTGTCGGGAGAGCACGGCGACGGCCGGGTCCGCTCGGAGCTGCTGCCGATCATGTACGACTCGACCTCGATCGATCTCTTCGAGCAGGTCAAGGGCATCTGCGATCCCTCGGACCTGCTCAACCCGGGCAACATCGTGCGGCCCGCGTCGATCACCGCCGACCTGCGTCCGGTGCGGCCACGCGCCCTCCCGCGGACCAGCCTGCGGCTGATCCACGACTCCGGTGACCTGGGTGCTGCCGTGCACCGCTGCACCGGCGTCGGCAAGTGCGTCGCCCCGAAGACCGCCGGAGTGATGTGCCCCTCCTACCTCGCCACCCGCGAGGAGAAGGACTCCACTCGTGGGCGTGCTCGGGTGCTGCAGGAGGCGCTCGACGGCTCGCTCGTCGACGGGCTCGCCGACCCCGCGGTGGGTGAGGCGCTCGACCTGTGCCTGGCCTGCAAGGGGTGCGCGTCCGACTGTCCCACGGGGATCGACATGGCGACGTACAAGTCGGAGGCGCTCTACCAGAGGCACGATGTCCTCGGGGAGCGGCGGCCACGGTCGCATGCTCTTCTCGGACAGCTGCCGAGGTGGGCGCGGCTCGCGGCGCCGTTCACTGGCATGGCCAACGCGTCGCTGAAGATCTCGCCGCTGGCCAAGATCGCCAAGAAGACCGCCGGCATCGACCAGCGGCGCTCGATCCCGGCGTTCGCGGCCAAGACGCTGAAGAGGTCGGCGCCGACGGCGAAGCTTCCGGAGACCCCGGATGTGTGGATCTGGGCCGACTCGTTCACCGACCACTTCTTCGCGCAGTCGGGTCATGGTGCGATCAAGTGGCTGGAGTCCCAGGGCCTGACCGTGCGCGTGATCGGCGAGAAGGCCTGCTGCGGCCTCACCTGGATCACCACCGGCCAGCTCGACGACGCGCGGAAGATCATGGAGAAGACGGTTCGTACGCTGGCTCCCTATGTCTCCTCCGGCGTGCCGGTCGTCGGGCTGGAGCCGTCGTGCACCGCGACGCTGCGGTCCGACTCCGTGGAGCTCTCTGCGCTGCCCGAGGCCGAGGTCGTACGTGACGGGATGCTCACCTTCGCCGAGCTGGTGAAGCGGCTGGTCGGCGAAGGCCGGGCATCGCTGCCCGACCTGACCGGCGTCGAGGTGGTCGCGCAGCCGCACTGCCACCAGCACGCCGTCCTCGGCTGGGTCGACGACGAGGCGCTGCTGACTCAGGCCGGTGCGAAAGTCACCCGGGTCTCCGGCTGCTGCGGCCTCGCCGGCAACTTCGGGGTCGAAGAGGGCCACTACGAGGTCTCGGTTGCGGTCGCCGAGACGTATCTGCTGCCCGCCGTCCGGTCCCAGCCCGACGCGATCGTCCTGGCCGACGGGATGTCGTGCCGCGTCCAGCTCGACGACCTCGCCTCGGTGCCCGCCATGCACCTCGCTGAGCTCTTCGCCTCGAAGGTCTGAGTCGGCGGCGGGCTCCAGGACGTGTAACACGCTGTTCGTAGGACTACTCGCCCTATCGGAACGACCGGATAGTCCTACGAACGACGTGTTACACGTTCGCAGGCACCCCGGACGTACGTGTCGATCTCCATCAGCGCGGTCGTGGATGGGTGTTGGCGCCCGGCCACGCCTAGACTGAAGCGGTGAACCCGCGTTACCGCCGACTGATCATTCCCGGAGCGCTGGTCGCCCTTCTGCTGCTGGTCGTCGTTGCCGGGGTGCTGAGTTGAGCAGGGAGTCCGAGCCGCTGCTGCGGGCGTTGAACCGGATGCGGTCGGTGATCCTCGATCCTTCGCTGCTGGTCAAGGCGGTCGCGTCGGGCAAGCAGCGTGGCACCACGCCGGAATGGCGGCGCGCCGAGATCCGCTACGTCGACCTGAAGGCCGGGCGTCATCTGCAGATCACGACGTACGACGCCACGCAGGCGTTCACTGCGAACCACCCTGTCGGTGACCCGTCAGCGCTCGACGACCTGCTCGACGTGCCGTTCGCCAACTGGATCGTGACGACCGCGTCCGAGCAGATCCAGATCCAGGCCAAGACGCCGACCACGGCGCTGGTCTCGACCACCGAGCTGACCGCGCCGGTCGAGGCCGAACGCGGCCATGACCAGCCCAAGGAGCGGCTGCTGCCTGAGTCCGACCCGGTCTTCCGGGTCCTCGGCCTCTCGGACAAGGACGGCAACCTGAAGCCGTCGCGGCAGGCGAAGTACCGCCAGGTCGAGGAGTTCCTGCGCCAGCTCGACGCGGCCCTGAGCGACGCGATGAAGTCCGGGAAGGTCCGCAGGCCGACCGCTGAGGAGCCGCTGCGGATCATCGACCTGGGCGCCGGCAACGGCTACCTGACCTTCGCGGCCCAGCGCTACCTCACCGAGGTCCGCGAGCTGCCCGTCGTCGTCACCGGCGTCGACGTCAAGGAGCAGTCGCGCGAGCACAACACCAAGATCGCCGCGGAGCTGGGAGTCGCTGCTGAGTTCGTGGCCGGGACGATCGACGGCGTACAGCTGACCGAGAAGCCCGACGTGGTGCTCGCGCTGCACGCCTGCGACACCGCCACCGACGACGCCCTGGCTCGTGCGGTCGAGTGGGAGGCGCCGCTGGTGCTGGCCGCGCCGTGCTGTCACCACGACATCGCCGCCCAGCTGCGCAAGGCCCCGACCCCGGCGCCCTACTCGATGCTCACCCGACACGGCATCCTCCGCGAGCGTTTCGCCGACACCTTGACCGACGCTCTGCGCGCGAGCCTGCTGCGGCTGTCCGGCTACCGGGTCGACGTGGTGCAGTTCGTCGAGAGCCAGCACACCCCGCGCAACACCATGCTCCGTGCGATCCGCACCGGATCGCCGGTCAAGGGCGGTTCGGTGAAGAAGGAGTACGACGAGCTCGTGGCCGAGTGGGGCGTACGTCCGAAGCTCGGCGAGCTGCTCTCCAAGTGATGAAGGCGGTCGCCGCCGCCGCAGGCGCGCTCGGGCTGGTGCTGATCTCGTCCGTGCCCGCGAACGCCGCCGGCGACGACGTGCTCTTCGCCTTCTCCGACCCGACGATCAGCGAGGCCAGCGCGCTGACACCGCTCGGAGACGGTCTGTACGCCACCACCAACGACTCCGGCGACAGCGGACGGGTCTTCACCGTCGACTCCCGCGGTGACACGGTCGGGGTGACCCACTGGGCTGACGACCCGGTGGACGTCGAAGGGCTGGCTCCAGCGGGCGGCAACCGCGTCTGGGTCGGGGACATCGGGGACAACAACAGCGTCTGGGACTCGATCAGGATCGCGAAGGTGCGGGTCGGGCGGGGCGAACGTACGGTCTCGCCGACCGTCTACGAGCTCGTCTATCCCGACGGCCCGCACAACGCCGAGTCTCTGCTGGCGCATCCGGACGGGCGGGTCTTCGTCGCCACGAAGGACTGGGGAGGCGGAAGCCTCTACGCCGTGCCGAGGCGGCTCGACCCGGACCGCCCCAACCGGTTGAAGGAGGTCGCCCCGGTCATCCCGATGGCCACCGACGGCGCCTTCTTCCCCGACGGGGAGCATCTGGTCGTACGCGGCTACTACTCCGCCACGATCTACGACTGGCCGTCCATGGACCGGGTCGGCTCGTTCCGGACCCCTGACCAGGAGCAGGGCGAGGCCATCGGCGTCACGCGGAAGGGCGACGTCGTCGTCACCAGCGAGGGCATCCGGGCCGAGGTGATCAGAGTCGACCCCGAGCTGGTGGGCGAGGTGCTCGGGGAGGAGCCGTCCTCGACCGCCGACCCGACCGCCGACCCGACCCCGGACGAGGCCGAGCCGGCGAGCGAGGGCGACGGTGGGGGCGACGGCGGTTCCACCGGCCCGATCGCCCTGGTGGCGGTCGCTGTCGCGGCGTACTTCCTGCTGCGCAAGCGGAAGTGAGTCGGGGCAGCTCTAGTCAGAGGCGGTCGACGACCCAGTCGATGCAGGCGGTGAGGGCCTCGATGTCGGCGGCGTCGACCGACGGGTACATCGCGACCCGGAGCTGGTTGGTGCCGACGCCGCGGTAGGCGTCGAGGTCGACGACGCCGTTCTCGGCGAGCACGCGGCGCAGCTCGTCCTTGTCGATGCCGGCGTCGAGCTCGACGGTGCCGACGACCAGGGAGCGATGGCTGGGCTCCTCCACGAACGGTCGGACGTACGGCGCCTTCTCGGCCCATGCGTAGAGCGCGTCGGAGGAGGCGGTCGTACGCGCGACCATCGCGTCCAGCCCGCCGGAGGAGTTCATCCAGTCGAGCTGCTCGGCCATCAGGAAGAGCGTCGCGACCGCGGGGGTGTTGACCGTCTGGCCGCTGCGGGACTGCTTGATCGCCTCGGTCAGCGAGAAGAACGACGGGATGTGCCGACCGCTGGCCGAGATCTCCTCCGCTCGCGCGATCGCGGCGGGGGAGAGCAGCGCCAGCCACAGGCCACCGTCGGAGGCGAACGACTTCTGCGGCGCGAAGTAGTAGACGTCGCTCTGGGTCACGTCGAGCGGCAGGCCGCCGGCGGCCGAGGTCGCGTCGACGATGGTGAGCTGGTCCGTCCCGGCTCCCGCGGGGCGCGCGACCGGGGCCATCACGCCCGTCGAGGTCTCGTTATGTGTCCAGGCGTAAACATCGACGTCGTCCGCGTGCGTCGGCACGCCCAGGGAGCCCGGATCAGCCGAGATCACCGACGGGTCGGCCAGCCACGGCGCGGCCTTGGCGGCGGAGAGGAACTTCTTGCCGAACGCCCCGAAGACGGCATGCTGGCTGCGCTCACGCACCAGGGCGTACGTCGTCAGGTCGAAGAACGCCACCGATCCACCGTTGCCGATGACGACCTCGTAGCCTTCGGGCAGTGAGAACAGGTCGGCCAGCCCGGTCTGGACGCGGCGGACGAGATCCTTCACCGGCTGCTGCCGGTGGGAGGTCCCCATCACCGACACCCCGGTCGCGGCGAGCGCCTCCAAGCGGCCTGCGGGCACCTTGGACGGCCCGGAGCCGAAACGTCCGTCGGCGGGCAGGAGGTCGGCGGGGATCTGCAGCGTCATGACCCCATTCTCGCAAGACGCGGGCATCGGCCAGAATACCGACGTGACTCTTGAGATTCGCCGGGTTTCCTACGACCACCCGGATGCGCAGAAGCTGGTCGACCGGGTGCAGGAGTTCTACGTCGAACGTTACGGCGAGCCCGACTACGACCCGACGGTGCCGGAGATGTTCGAGTCACCCGCGGGCGCCTACTTCGTCGCGTACCTCGACGAGGTCCCGGTCGCCTCCGGCGCCTGGCGGCGCTCCGGCGAGCGGGTCATGGGGACCGACGTGACCGCGGAGATCAAGCGGATGTACGTCGTCCCCGAGGCACAGGGGATGGGCCTCGCGAAGCGGATCCTCGCCCACGTCGAGGCCTCCGCGCGTGAGGCCGGTTTCGAGGTCATGGTGCTGACCACCGGCGGCCTCCAGCACGAGGCCATCGGGCTCTACGCGGCGCAGGGCTACACCCTCGTCGAGCCGTTCGGCTTCTACAAGGACGACGAGCTCGTCCGCTGCATGGCCAAGACGCTCTGAGCCGGCCGAACGAAAATTCGTTCGTCGAAGTCCACGAGGCGGATGATCAAAGGCATGACCGAGGTCCTGTACTACTCCGCGTTCACCACCAGCCCGAGCGGCGGCAACGGAGCCGGCGTCATCCTCGACGCGTCCGCCCTCGACGACGGGCAGATGGTGGCGATCGCCGCCGAGCTCGGCTACTCGGAGTCTGCTTTCCTGGCTCCCGGACCGAACCCGGACGACGCCCGGTCGTTCACGCTGCGGTTCTTCAGCCCCAAGGCGGAGGTGAGCTTCTGCGGTCACGCCACGGTGGCCACGGCCGTGGCACTCGGCGAGCACCTCGGCGTGGGCGACTTCGACTTCCACACCGCAGCCGGCCACGTCCCCGTCACGGTACGCAGCGACGACGGCGTCCTGAAGGCCACTCTCACCAGCGTCGAGCCCCGGGTGCATGACGTGGACCCGGCAGATGTCGCGGAGGCTCTCGCGGCGCTCGGCTGGCGGAATGACGAGCTCGATGCCGAGCTGCCACCCAGGATCGCCTTCGCGGGCGTACGTCACCTGGTTCTGGCAGCAGCCACCCGCGAGCGTCTGGCGGAGCTGGACTACGACTTCGACCGGCTGCTCCGGCTGATGGAGCGGGTCGATCTGACGACGGTGCAACTGGTGTGGCGGGAGTCGCCGACCGTGTTCCACGTCCGCGACCCGTTCCCGGTCGGCGGCGTGGTCGAGGACGCCGCGACCGGAGCCGCGGCCGCGGCCTTCGGTGCCTACGCCCGGGAGCTGGCCCTGGTCCCTGAGGAGGCGAGCCTCACCCTCCACCAGGGGCACGACATGGGCCGCCCGTCTCTGCTGGAGGTCGACCTGCGCGCCGGCGACCCGCGGGTGCGGGTCACCGGCGCCGCGATCAGGCTCTGAGGAGGTTGTGCGACGGGTGCGGCGGCTCCCGGCGGCGTAGTCTCTGCGTCATGGCAGATGCTCAGGAGATCGTGATCACCCTGTCGGCGCCCGACCTCGAGACGATCAACGAGCTCATCGCTGACGGCGCAGTCGACAGCGTGGCCGACTTCGTCCAGCGTGCCGTGCGGCTGGTTCTGGACGATGTCGAGGCCGGCGGCGAGCTGTCCGCCGAGGCATTCGAGACCGCCGAGATGTCGGACGCGCTGGCGCGAGCGCTCGAGGAGGTCGAGACAGTCTTCCGGCGGAACCGAGGCTGATCGCGCGCCTCGGTCACCCTCGGTCCTGCAACACGCCCGACCACGTCGCCTGCCGGGCGGCCGGACACGTCGAGGCCCGGGCTTCGCTGAGTCGCCCGGGCCAGGGCACGTCACTTCGCCCAGTCGGCCTTCCAGCCCTCGACCGCGTCGGCGGAGCGGGGTTCGGGGCCGGTGTAGATGGCGCTCGGGCGGATCAACCGGCCGGTCCTCTTCTGCTCCAGGATGTGAGCGGACCAGCCACCGGTGCGGGCGCAGGTGAACATCGAGGTGAACATGTTTGCCGGGATCTGGGCGAAGTCGAGCACGATCGCTGCCCAGAACTCGACGTTGGTCTCCAGGACACGGTCGGGGCGGCGGGCTCGCAGCTCCTCCAGCGCCGCCTTCTCCAGGGCCTGGGCGACCTCGTAGCGGGGCGCGTTGAGCTCGCGGGCGGTGCGGCGCAGCACCCGCGCACGCGGGTCCTCGGCGCGGTAGACGCGGTGGCCGAAGCCCATCAGCCGCTCGCCGGAGTCGAGCAGGCCCTTCACGTACGCGGAGGCGTCGCCGGACTTCTCGACGTCCTCGATCATGCCGAGCACGCGCGAGGGCGCGCCGCCGTGCAGCGGGCCGCTCATCGCACCGATCGCGCCGGAGAAGGCCGCGGCCACGTCGGCGCCGGTGGAGGTGATCACCCGGGCGGTGAAGGTGGAGGCGTTCATGCCGTGCTCGGCGGCCGAGGACCAGTAGGCGTCGATGGCGTGCGCGTGGGCGGGGTCGGCCTCGCCGCGCCAGCGGATCAGGAAGCGCTCGGCGAGGGTCTTGCCATTGTCGACCTCGCGCTGCGGAACGATCGGCAGGTGGATGTCGCGGGCCGACTGGCCGGCGTACGAGAGGACCATGACGGCAACGCGGGCGAGGTCCTCGCGGGCCTGCTCGTCGGAGATGTCGTAGGTCTGCCCGAACCCGAAGGCGGGCGCGAGCATCGGGATGGCGGCCTGGACGTCGACGCGCACGTCACCGGTGTGCACCGGCAGGTTGTAGGCCTCGGCGGGCGGCAGGCCCGGACCGTATGAGCCGTCGATCAGCAGACCCCAGACGTTCTCGAACGGCACCCGCCCGACGATGTCCTCGATGTCGACCCCGCGATAACGGAGGGCCGAACCCTCTTTGTCGGGCTCTGCGATCTGGGTCTCGAAAGCCACGACGCCCTCGAGACCGTGCTGTACCTGGCTCACTGCCTTCTCCAATTCTCCTAGTGTCGTCCGCATTCTGCCCCACGCGTACAGAAGATAGGCTCGACGGCATGGATCTGGCGGCTGAGCTGGCGGCAGCAAGAGAGAACTACACCCGCAGCGGGCTGCACGAGGACGACCTCGCGACCGACCCGTTCCTGATGTTCGAGAGGTGGTACGCCGAGGCTCGTGACGCGGGCATCGTCGAGCCGAACGCGATGGTGGTCTCGACCGTCTCGGCCGACGGTGCGCCCTCGTCGCGGACCGTCCTGCTGAAGGGATTCTCGGCCGGCGGCTTCACCTTCTTCACCAACACCGCCTCGCGGAAGGGTGAGGACCTCGCCGCCGACCCGCGCTGCGCGGTGCTCTTCCCGTGGCATCCGTTGGAACGGCAGGTACGCATCGACGGGTTCGCCCGCGAGCTCCCCCGGGCAGACGTCGAGGCCTACTTCACGCAGCGGCCGCGTGGCTCGCAGCTCGGCGCCCACGCCTCCCACCAGAGCCGAGTCGTCTCCGGGCGCGAGGAGCTGCAGGCGGCGTACGACCAGGTCGAGGCGGAGTTCGAGGGCAGGCCGGTCCCGGTGCCGGAGGAGTGGGGCGGCTACCGCGTCGAGCCGACGAGGGTGGAGTTCTGGCAGGGGCGACCGGGGCGGATGCACGACCGGCTCGTCTACCGCCGTGAGGGCGACGGCTGGCGTACGGAGCGGCTCGCCCCCTGACCGATCCGACGGCCCGGTGATGGAGTGGATCAACCAGGAGGCGTGATGCCACCTCGAGGGACAGCCGACCGATAACGCCTGGGCTTGCCCTCGCCCAGGTCGGCGAGGGTCTCGACGCGGCGGACGGTGACGTCGCGGCTGAGCAGGGCGCCGAGGCGCGCGGCGACCGTGCCGGCGTCGCCGCCGGCGATGGTCGCGACGACGGCACCGTCGGCGGCCTGCTCGACGGACCAGCCGCGTGCGCCGGCGTCCTGGAGATGCTGGGTGAGGTCGACGGAGGGGATCAGGGCTCCGGTCGGCGAGGTGAAGACGGTGGCCTCGCGCCCCTCGAGCGCGTCGATCGCGAGGTGGCCGTCGACGCGGACCAGGCGGCCGGTGTCGCCGGTGCGGTAACGGGTCAGCGGAAGGAAGGCGTTCTCGCCCGCGGTGACGGCGATCTCGCCGATCTCGCCCTCGGGGAGCGCGATGCCGTCAGGGCCGAGGACCTCCACGTGCACCCGCCGATCGGCGACGACGAACGGGCCGCCGTCCGTGCTGACCGCCACCGGACGGGTCTCGTGCAGGCCGTAGACGTCCAGCACGGGGCACTCGAAGGTGCGCGTCAGGTCGGCGCGCAGAGTCGCGCTCAGGGCCATCGCGGACGAGACGATCGCGATCGGGCGTACGACCTCGCGCAGGTCGAGGAGATGCTCCAGGGACGTGGGATGGCCGGAGACCACCTGCGGGTCGGCGTCCCGCAGAAACGCCCGCTGGTCCTCGCGCGCCCACTCCCCGGGGTGCAGGTTCACCCGCGCCACCAGGCTCTCGCCGAAGCCGGGAGCGACCGAGACGTACGTGAACGCCTGGCGCTGCCACACGACCTGCACCACGGCGAAGCGGGCCGGATCCGGCGCCCAGTCGCCGGTCAGGCCGGCGACCAGGTCGCGCAGCCAGTGGAACCCGCGCGCCAGCTCGTCCGGATCGTCAGGCATCACCAGCGCCGCCCCGGTGCTCCCCGAGGAGGTGCCGTGCAGCATCCGCCCGTAGTCGGCGTCCAGCGGCACGAAACCGCCGATGTCGTCGACCAGGTTCTGCCGGGTGATCAGCGGAAAGTCGCGGAGCGTCGCGAGCGGCCCCCGGTGACGTCGGTACGCAGGGAGCGACCGCGCCACGGCCAGGTGCCGCTCCAGCCAGCCCGGGAGCGGGAGCTGGGCCCGGGCCGCCTCCTGCTCGGCGGGCGTGAGCCGGTGGCCGACCCGGTGTCGCCAGACCGGCGCGGCGGGATGGCCGTCCGCCGCGGCCAGCCGAGCCGCGCCGGCGGTCGACAGGCCGGGCCAGCGCTCGGCGTCGGTGAGGGCGGCCGACGCCATCGGCGTGTATTCGGCCAGGTGGAGCGGGTCCGGTGTCTCGCTCAAGGGCTCACTCCGGGCTGTAGCGGGTGGCTGCCTCACGCGCCCGCGCTTCTTCAAGCCGCCGCCGGATCTCCGAGCGGTGCTTCCGGTCGCGTCGGGCTCGCTCCAGCGCCTCGGCGCGGGCGGCGGAGTCGAGGCGGGACAGGATGGCGCGGGCGTTCTGCTCGCTCTCGCCGCCCGGACACTGCCCGCACCAGAGCAGCAGGGTGCGTGCCGCCTCCTCCCGACGCTCGGCCTCCTCGACCCAGCGCTGCGGTTCGACCACGGCGGCGAGCCTCAGCGACATCGCCAGCAGCGCCCGGTCGAGACGATCGACCCGCAGATCGGTCGAGAGCCGACCGGCGAGCTCCTGGGAGGAGACCAGCCACAGCACGACGGCCACGCCCTGCTGAGCCACGACCTTCGAGGTCGCCACGGCCCTCCGGGCCGACGCGATGACCGGCCCCCCGGACTCGTCCAGCACGTCCCCGGCCAGCGCCACGATGTCGACACCGTCGTCGAGGAACCACGACGGCGTGGTCGAGAGCCGGGCCATCACCTCGTCCACAGTCGGACCCGGCGCCAAGCCGTCCCAGGCGGCGTCCAGATCGAGCTCTTCGTCGAGCCAGGCCTCGAACAGCTCCTCGTCAACCATTGCGCGTTCCCTTCGGTGTACCCGAGGCTCGATGGCCGGCGATCCGCTCGGCGAGCGCCGCGCACGCCGCCGGCGCCTGCAGCACGTCCGGGATCTCGGCGACGTCGTAGCCGAGACGATCGGCCTGCTCGCGCCACTGCCCGCGCCAGTAGCCGATGATCATCAGTGACCCGGTGTCGATCACGCGCCGCACGGCAGCGGCCACACCGGCGTACTCCTCCTGGCCGCGACCGAGGAACGTGTCGAGGCCGGCGTCGGAGAGCACGACGAGGTGGCGCTGCCCCGCGGCCGGCCGTTGGGTCTCGGGATAGCGGGCATGCAGGAGGTCCAGGGGAAAGGTGGTGCCGCCGCCGAAGTAGGTGGTCAGCTGGCGCATGATCTCGACCCGGTCGCGGGTGTAGACGCTGTCGCCGGCGACCTGCCCGGCCGCGCTCCACGAGGTGACCCGCACCCGCCCGCCGCCGCGCAGCACCGAGAGCGACAGGATCGTCCCGGCGACGATCGCCGCCGAGCCGCGCTGCGGGTGCGTCATGGACCCGGACGAGTCGAGGTAGAGGTCGAGCAGCACGGGTTCGTGGTCGACCTCGGGCTCGTCCGCGATGAACGTACGCCGCCGCGTGGTCACCCCGGGAACGAAGACGGCTCCGGTGGTCAGTGTCGCCGGCCAGTCCAGCTCGGCCAGGTCGTCGCCGAGCTCCCACTCCTCCAACGGGCCGGGGATCGCGGGCCCGGCCGGGGCCAGCCCGCGCTGCACCAGCGGCGCGACGTGCGGACGCGCCTCTGCCTCGTACCAGGCCGCCATCACGGCGTTGGGGTCTGCACCGGCCATCAGCTCCAGCGTCCGGGCCAGCCCGAGGGCCTGCCCGCTGCCGTCGGTGGCGGTCGCGGCCGCGGCGTCGGCGGGAACCACCTCGGCGTCCTCGGGGTGCACCAACGGCTTCTGCAGCCGTGGGTCGCCGATCGCTCCGGCGAGCTCGGCCGCGCTGGGGGCACCCGGCGAGTCCTCGTGGCACCCGCTGCTCTTGAACCCCAGCAGCAGATAGGGCGCCATCACCATCGCCCACGGGATCGCCCCGCTGACCGGATCGGCGGCGAGCGTACGCACCACATCGGCCACCGTCGTCGCGTCGTGAGCCGGGTCGAGGCTCGCGCGCGGGTCGTACTCGAGCTCGGCGACCTCCCGTTTGAGCTGGTAGGCCTCGTTTCGCTGCTTCGACTTCGAGCCGTGCAGCCGGCGCCGGGCGTTGCGGAGCTGTTGCTCATAGTCCGCCTTCCACCGCGTCGGCGGCTCGGACCAGGCGAGATCGCCCTCGGGCAGCCGCCAGAGCAGCTCGTACGCCCGCTGCACCACCCACCACAGCTCGTTGTCCTCGGCGCCGCGCAGCCCCTTGGCCAAGGTGGGCGCGGCCAGTGCCTGGGTGAGCTGCACCATGTCGGGGGTCTCGCCAGGGGCGAGCCGGGCGCGCTGCAGCTGCATCACCCGGTCGTTGATGAGCATGTCGGACCACAGGTTGGCGCAGAAGCCGCTTGCGGCGGCCAGATCCAGTCGGTGACGCCGGTCGTAGAGGTCGATCACCCGGGCCATCTGCTGGCGGATCTTCAGTGAGTCGACCCGGGTGCTGGGGGAGAGCACGTGGTGACCGATCTCGTGGGCGAAGACGCTGGTCAGATGGTTCTTCCCGCCATGGCGCGCGAGCTCGCCCGGGTCGACGTTGACCTCAGGCGGGAAGCCGAACCAGGCGAAGCTGCCCTGGTCGGAGCGGGTGTGCACGACCGGGTCGTGGAGGTCCACGCCCCACAGGTCGAGGGCCGCCTCCCAGGCCTCGCGCTCGGCCGCGGTCGGTGCCCTCACGCGGCCTCCCGCACGACCTCGAGCAGGTAGGACGTGGGCACGCTGACCACCCGGATGCCGGGGGTTGCGGCGGTTGCGACGGGGTCGCCGGCTTCTGTCGGGTCGCTGTCGGCCGGTGAGACCGAGTGGCCGAACAGGTCGGCGTCGATCTCCCACAGCTCCTCGCCGACCTCCACGAGCCATTGCCCCTCGCCCGTCGCGATGACATCACCGGGGTGGGCCAGCCAAGGCCCGCCGAGCCCGGCGAACCCACCGATCCGGGCGACCAGATAGGCACGTCCGAGGTTCTGCCAAGCCGGCCAGAAGAACCGGTCCGTACGCTGCCCCTCGACGAAGCCGGCCACGTCGGTGCCCGGCATCCCGAGCGTCGCGCCGACGGCGTCCGTGAGCCCCGCGTCGAGGCAGGCCGACACCGCTCGAAGTGCGTCCGTACGCAGCCCGATGACCCCGGCGCGCCAGGCGGCGACGGCGGCCAGATCCTGCCCGACGTCGACCGAGACCGACGTGGGGCCCGCGAGCCCGGCCGCGAGAAACCTGCTGAACAGCTGCGGGTCACCAACCCAGCGGGCGACGTTGGCGACGGCCAGCTCCAGGTCGAGCCCGGCTGCCGACGGCAGTGGCGCCGATTCGCGGCGTACCGCGGCGTTCACCGAGTGCCCAGGTCGCCGGATCATGACCCCTCCAGCCAGTGGAGATAGTTGGAGTAGCGCTGGTGGAGGTACTTCAACGCGACCAGGTCGTCGTAGTCGCGGCCGTAGATCTTGCCGACCTTCGAGATCCGGCCGACCTCCGACTCGATCCGGGTCAGCCGCTGCGAGACGGTCAGCCGGTCGAGCCCGTCAAGGCCGCCGCCCAGCTCCGCGAGCAGGTCGCCTACCGGGTCGGCGCTGTCGAGGCCGAGCGCGATGAACTGCTTCATCGCGGTGTCGAAGAGGTCGATCAGCCAGGATGCCGGGTCGTGGGCGAGCTCCTTGTCGCCGGACTCGAACCGCGGATGCTGCGGGTTGGGGAGCAGCTTGCCGCGGAGCACGAACGGCACCATGGCGCGCACGTCGTCGAGCCCCACGGCCGAGGCGCCTCGGAACCACGCCGAGGCCTTGGCGTACAGGATGAGGGTCTGCAGCGCCCGCACGGAGAGACCGTTGAGCGTCTGCGAGCCGAGGTCGACCACCAGGTCGGCGCCGGAGTTGGCGTCGATGACCGCGCTCACGTCCCCGCCCGCGGTGGCGACGACGTCCTTGGTGCGGTACTCGAAGCGCCGGCCGCCGTGCTGCACGAACTCGAACTGGCCGGTGAAGTACTCCAGCCTGCGGCGTACGTCGGCGGGCAGCGGGACCGCCCGGATCGCGGCCAGCATCGTGGACTGCTCGTCGGGCGAGAAGATCAGCGAGGACGGCACGTGCTCCTCGGGCCGCTCGCCGGCCTCGACCCGGGTGACCAGCTCGTCGAAGAAGCGGCCGTTGAAGCCGAACGCCTGCACGGTGACGTCGAGCCGGTCCTTCAGGGCCTGGATGACCTGGAAGGTGCCGCCGCCCGC
The DNA here is from genome assembly GCF_013408335.1 of Nocardioides panzhihuensis. Taxonomy (NCBI): domain Bacteria; kingdom Bacillati; phylum Actinomycetota; class Actinomycetes; order Propionibacteriales; family Nocardioidaceae; genus Nocardioides; species Nocardioides panzhihuensis. The sequence continues at coordinate 5,813,248 of NZ_JACBZR010000001.1, forward strand.
ATCGTCGTTGGCGGTGAAGAACCAGCTCTCGACGCCCTCCTCCGGAGCGGTCCTACGCAGCTGGTCGTGGCTCTCCACATAGCCCTCGGCGACCATGGTGAGCAGCGCCGACTGGGTCTTGGTGGGGATGCGGTTGTACTCGTCGACGATCTTGACGGGTTCGGTCAGCCAGGACTTCCAGGCGATCGTGATCTCGGCCAACGAGCCCGCGGAGACGAGGTCGCGCGGCAGCGGCAGCCCGACCAGATCCGACACGGTCAGCTGCGGCTGCCCCTGCTGGAGGTGGCGGCGTACGTCCTCCGGGGTCGCCCCGGACAGCACCCCCATCAGCACCGCGAGGGTCGTCTTGCCGCGGCCCGGTCCGCCGATCATCAGGCACTTGCCGCCGACGGCGAAGGTGAGCAGCGGCAGCAGCACGTTGGAGGAGTAGGCCGGCTGGGTCGGCAGCGTGATCTCCGCGCCCGCATCGCCGAGCGGGAACCGGTTGGCCTTCGCGGCGTCGAACTCGACGTCGTAGAAGGGCGAGATCACCGCCTTGTTGACCAACCAGAAATACGTACGCCGCAGCTTCTCGTCCAGCTCGACGGTCTCGTCAGGGGACTTGAAGAGGTCGGCGGCGGTGAGCCCGTCGCGCGGCCCACTGTGGTGGACGTGTGGGACGGTCGGCGACGCCGAAGTCTTCTGCCAACGGTCGTTCATCTACCCAGTTCCTCCAATGACGGGCCGATCCGGTTGCTCTGCCCGAGCAGCGGCTCGAGGAAATCCTTGGCGGCAGCGAGCCGTTCGGCGTGGCTGCCGCGGACCTCGATCCACGGCACCGGCTGGTCGGCCAGCACCTCGCGGAACCGATCCTGCATCGCGTGCCGGAGGTGCTCGCCGTCGCGCAGCCCATCCTGCACGAACGCGATCTCGTCCCCGGTCAGGACGTACGCGACCGGCCTGTGCGCCTCGGCGCGAGCGCGGAGGTGGTCGGGCGTCGGGCCGACGTACCGCTCGTGCCACAGCGTGGTGGCCAGGACGTCGGTGTCGCAGACCAGGACGGGCTTCGGCACCCGGCGCCGGGCGGCGTCCTCCCACCCGATCTGCCGGTCCACGATGAGGTCGAACTCGTCGCTGCGCCAGGGCGTGAACAGGCCGCCGGGACGGATCTCCGACCAGAGCCGGCCGTACTCCGGTACGCAGTGAGTGCCCAGGTCGGCGGCGAGCTCCTCGGCCAGCGTCGTGGTCCCGGTCGACTCCGCGCCGAGCACGACGACCCGCTCGGTGAGCCAGGCGCGTACCGGGGCGGGCAGCTCGGCCCAGCTCGCGGTGGGGTCGAAGCGGATCGCGGTGCCGGAGACCGGGTTCAGCGCCCGTCCCGGATCGACCTGAACCCAGGTCGCGTCCAGCCGCCGGGCGAGCTCCTCGCCGTAGGGGTCGGAGGAGAAGACCGCGTCGACGGGCGCCGGGAGCAGGTCGGAGATGACGACCATGTGCTCGTCCCAGGCCGCCGGGTCGTCGAAGTCGACCCGGGCATCGTCCATCGCGGCGACCACGTGGGCGGTCGGGTGCTCCTCGCGCAGCCACTCCGCGCGCACCTCGAGCGGGATCGTCTCGACCTGGGAGCCGAGGAGCTCGACGGTGACCCGGTCGCAGGCCCGCAGGGCGGCGCGGATGAGCGCCTGATGGCCGGCGTGGAACGGGTAGAACTTGCCGAGCACGAGGCCGTGCCCGAATGCCCTCTCAGATGGGTATGGCTCAGACATGTGCGACCTCCGGCTCGCGCTGGACGGCCAGCACCCTGCGCCAGTCCCGCAGCGCGACCAGGACGATCACGCAGAAGCCGAGATAGAGCACCGCGGTCGGCCACAGTCCCTTGTAGGCGTACAGACCGACGGAGACGACGTCGACGGCCAACCAGACCAGCCAGCACTGCCACCAGCGTCGGTTGAGCATGATCTGCGCGATGACGCTGCCCGCGGTCACAGTGGCGTCGGGCAGCTCGGTCGTGGAGTCGGTGAAGGCGTACAGGACGTACGTGATCGCCGCCAGCGCCACCACGAACCCCAGCGCCAGGAGCAGCAGCGTCCGGGCCGTGGCACCTCCGACGAAGGCCTCGTCGCGGCGCAGGTGCGCCTCCGACTCCCGCCGCCTGGCCATGGCCCAGTCGAACCAGCCGGTCACCGAGAGCACCATGAACATGATCTGCAGCGCCGCGTCGGCGTAGAGCGCGCTGTCGGCGAAGACGACCAGGTAGAGCGCGGTGTTCGCGATCCCCACCGGATAGGTCCACATGCTCCGCCTCGCGGCGAGGATCACGCACGCCGCCCCGGTGGCGACCCCTGCGATCTCGACCCAGTGCGCCACCAGCCAACTCTGCATGGCCGAACACTAAGGGACGGGAAGGGCCCGGGTGCTCGAGATGAGCATCCGGGCCCTTTCGCAGTGGTCGGAATACCCGGTTAACCGGGGAAACCTGCACTTCTCAGGTGTTGCAGTGCCAGAGAAGTGCAGCAATACCCGGTTAACCGGGTATTGCTGCACCCGGGTCAGCGCTTGCCGATCGCCGCCTTGGCGTTGACGATGCCGCTGCCGTAGAAGCCGTTCGGCGCCTCGCCACCCTCACAGGTGTGGGTCGAGGTGGCGGTGGTGCCGTTGGGCAGGTGGCGTACGTAGGTGAAGTCCGCCGGGACCGGGCAGGCCTTGGCGGTGGCCGACTTGCGCAGGATCTTCTCGACCTTGGCGGGCGAGAGGGTCTTGCCGGAACGGTCGTGCTTGCCGTACTTGCCGACGATCAGTGCGGCCACACCAGCGGCGTGCGGGGAGGCCATCGAGGTGCCCTGCAGGTACTGGTAGTAGGAGCACTCGCCGCTGGAGCAGTCCGAGACGGCCCACGGGACCAGGACCTCGCCGGTCGCCGGGTCGATCGCGCCCTCGGCCACGGCCAGGTCGTAGGGGTAGGCGGCCAGGATGTTGGCGGCGTAGTCGCGGGTGCCATCAGCGGTGTCGTACGCGTCGCCACCGGGCGCCGCTACGTCGACGAAGCCGTCGCCGTAGCTGGAGTAGTAGGACTTGCGCTCGGACGGACCGGTGGAGCTCACCGCGATGACCCCGTTGCCCTCGGTCGGCATCGAGGTGCACGACTCCGGGTCGAGCATGTCGCGGACGTACGCCGCCTCGCCGGGCTCGCTGGCGAAGTCGGGGCTGCTCGCGTCGGTCTGCGGCTTGGTGTAGTCGATCGCCTGGTTGCCCGCGGCCGCCACGAGGGTGACGCCGCGGGAGCGGGCGTAGTCGAGACCGCGCTGCATCGCGACGATGATCGTGGCCTGCTCGGCCCGGTCCTCGGCGGAGTCGGCCGGGTGGCTGGTGCAGTTGAACAGCCACGGGTCGACGTAGTAGCTCATGTTGACGACGTCGATGCCGTTGCTGCCGGCGTAGGTCAGCGCGTCGACCGACGGCTGCAGGAAGAAGTAGCCGGAGTCCTGGCCGACGCGAAGGTTGACGATGTCGGCCTGCGGGGCGACGCCGGTGATGCCGACGCCGTTGACCGGCGAGGCGATGGTCGAGGCGACGTGGGTGCCGTGGCCGTTCTCGTCGACGTCGGCCGCGTCCTCACAGGAGGCGTCGGGCTCGTCCGCGCACGGACCGTCGACAGGGGCGCCGTTGGCGTCGACCGGGATGTCGGTGGTGAAGTTGCGGCTCAGCTCCGCGTCGAAGTTGGGCGCGATGTCGGGGTGCGACCCGTCGACACCGGTGTCCATGATGCCGACCCGGACGCCCTTGCCGCGCTCGGTCTTGTTGGCGGCCGCGGCGTCGATCTGCTCCATGTCCCACTGCAGACCCGAGAGCGGCTCCGCGGGCCCCTTGGGCTTCGGCTTCTTTGGCGCGGTGCCCTTGGCGCCGCTGCGGAACTCGGTCTCGACCTTCGAAACCTCCTTCTTGCGGGCCTTGCTCGCCGCGTCGGGGGTGGTGGCGCCCACGGCCCGGTCCTGGGCGGCGCCGACGAGCGCGTCCGAGGCGTTGGCCGCCTTGGCGAAGCCCTCGCCCGCGGTGACCGTCGCGACGCCGATTGCACTGTTCTCCGAGACGATCTCGCCCCCGGCGGCCTTCACCGCGGCACGAGCGTCGGCGGCCGAGGATCCCTCGGCATATGCCACGACATAGCGGACCTCCTGGTCGGAGGTGGCGTTGCCCGAGCTCGCCATGACGAGGGTGCCGGTGACCCCTAGCGCGACCGCGGCCGCGCCTGTCAACAACCTACGCATGCTGTCTCCATTCCGGATTCGGTGATCGAGATTGTCGGATCACCGCTGCCCTGGCCCGAGTCGGCCTGACAGTGCGCCCCAGCATGCCTTAGTCGGCATCCGGCGAACAGGGTTTAGACGCAGGCTTCACCCATTAATCGAGTTGTGAGTGAGTGCTCACTCATTTAGACTCGCCGGTGTGGACGAACGACGTACGCGAGCCAAGCCGATTCCCGCAGCCGACCGGCGCGCCGAGATCATCGCCGTGACCGAGGCGCTGCTGATCGAGCACGGCACGGCGACCACCACCAGGCTGATCGCCGAGGCGGCGGGAGTCGCCGAAGGCACGATCTTCCGGCACTTCCGCGACAAGCGCGAGCTCTACCGGGCCGTGGCCGAGAACGTCTTCGACCCGTCCCGGGCGGGGCAGGCGATCGCGGAGGTCGTGGAGGGTGCCACCGACATCGAGGACAGGCTCCGCGCCGTCATCGACCTGCTCACGACCTCCGCCCGGCGCGGGGTCCTCGTCATGATGGCCGTGCGCTCGACCCTGTTCGAGGAGGCGGACCCCGAGGGCGTACGCCCGCGCATGGGGCCGCCGGCGTTCGTCACCGAAGGCAACAACGCGCTCGTCGACAACCTGGCCCGGCTCGTCTTCGAGCCGTACGAGAGCGAGCTGCGACTTTCGCCGAGAAAGGCCGCGCTGGTGCTGCGCAGCCTCACGACCGGGGCCTGGTTCCCCGGCCTGAACCGAGAAAACCAGCCGTTGAGCAGCGAGGACGTCATCGACGTGCTGCTCGGCGGCATCTTGACCAGAGAGACCCCCTGAATGCTTCTCCGACTGCTTCGGGACTACCTGCTCCCGTACAAGAGGTTCCTGGTCGTCATCGCGATCCTGCAGCTCCTCTCGACCTCGGCCTTCATGCTGCTGCCCAGCCTGAACGCCGACATCATCGACAAGGGCGTGGCCGAGGGCGACACCGAATACATCATCCAGACCGGCGCGATCATGCTCGGTGTCGCGCTGGTGCAGATCGTTGCCTCGATCATCAGCGTCTACTTCGCCGCGCGCAGCTCGATGAGCTTCGGCCGCGACCTGCGGGCGGCGATCTTCGCCAGGGTCGGCTCCTTCAGTGCTCGCGAGGTCGGCCGGTTCGGCGCCCCGTCGCTGATCACCCGGACCACGAACGACGTCCAGCAGGTCCAGATGCTGGCCGTGCTGACCTGCACGCTCGCGGTGATGGTGCCGATGATGATGGTCGGCGGCGTCGCGATGGCCATCCATGTGGACGCCGGGCTCTCCTGGCTGCTGGCCGTGGTGATCCCCGTCCTGCTCATCTCCATGACCGTGGTCGTACGCGGCATGGTCCCCAACTTCAGAAAAGTGCAGGAGCGCATCGACGCGGTCAACCGGATCCTGCGCGAGCAGATCACCGGCATCCGGGTGATCCGCGCGTTCGTACGTGAGCCGCAGGAGACCGAGCGCTTCGCGAAGGCCAACGACGAGCTCACCGACGTCGCGCTGCGAGCCGGACGCTGGATGTCGACCATGTTCCCGCTGATGATGCTGGTCATCAACGTCGCCAGCGTCGCGGTGATCTGGTTCGGCGGCATCCGGGTCGACAACGGGGTGATGCAGGTCGGTCCGCTGACGGCCTTCCTGCAGTATCTGATGCAGATCCTGATGTCGATCATGATGGGCACCTTCATGCTCATGCAGGTTCCGCGCGCCTCGGTCTGTGCCGACCGCATCGCCGAGGTCCTGGACACCGAGAGCAGCGTGGTGCCGCCGGCCGCAGGCGTCACCGAGATCTCCCGGCGTGGGCATGTCGACATGGTCGGAGCCGGCTTCACCTACCCCGGTGCTGACCATCCCGTCCTCCACGACCTCACCTTCGAGGCCAGGCCTGGGCAGACCGTCGCGATCATCGGCTCCACCGGAGCCGGCAAGACGACGCTCTTGGGCCTCGTGCCGCGGCTCTTCGACGCCACGGCCGGCGTCGTTCGCATCGGTGGGATCGACGTACGCGACCTCGACCCCGCCACCCTGCGCAGCAGCCTCGGACTGGTGCCCCAGAAGGCCTTCCTCTTCACCGGCACCGTCCGGTCCAACCTGCTTCACGGCAAGCCGGATGCCACCGACGAGGAGCTCTGGCACGCGCTCGAGGTCGCCCAGGCGCGCGACTTCGTGGAGCGGATGGCGCCCGAGGACGGCACCGGTCTCGACGCCGAGATCGACCAAGGCGGCACCAACGTCTCCGGCGGTCAGCGACAGCGCCTCGCGATCGCCCGCGCGCTGGTGCGGAGACCCGACGTCTACCTCTTCGACGACTCGTTCTCCGCGCTGGACGTCGCCACCGACGCCCGGCTCCGCGCCGCGCTCGCCCCGGAGACCCGCAATGCCACAGTCATCCTCGTGGCCCAGCGTGTCTCCACCATCCGTGACGCCGACAAGATCCTCGTGCTCGAGGACGGCGCCATCGTCGGTGAGGGCACCCACGAGGAGCTGCTCGCCGCCGACGAGACCTACCAGGAGATCGTCTCCTCCCAGCTCAGTGCAGAGGAGGCCGCAGCATGAGCGACCAGAAGGCCGACCAGGCCGACCAGGCCGGTCAGGCCGATCAGGCCGATCAGGCCGACGAGGCCGGCCAGATGAAGAAGACCGAGCGGATCGTACGTCCGCAGGGCGGCCCCGGGCCGATGGGCGGTGGTGGCGCGGTGGGGGACAAGGCGATGACCTTCGTGCCCTCGGCCAAGCGCCTGCTGCGCCGGATGGCGCCTTACAAGATTCATGCCGCCGCCACCATCGTCCTGGCCGCGATCAGCGTCACGCTGATGTCGCTGGGGCCGTGGCTGCTGGGCAAGGCGACCGACATCATCTTCGGTGGCGTCTTCTCCCGGGAGCTGCCGGCCGGCGTCACCCAGGAGGAGGCTGTCGAGGGTCTGCGTGCCCAGGGCGACGACAAGGTCGCCGACATGCTCTCCGGGATGGACTACGTCACGCCCGGGCAGGGCGTCGACTTCGACGCGCTGCGCAGCGCGCTGCTCGTGGTGCTCGTCGTCTACCTCGTCGCCTCCCTGCTCTCCTTCGCGCAGGGCTGGATCCTCAACTCGGTCGTCCAAGGCACCGTGAAGGGGCTCCGCGAGGACGTCGAGAAGAAGGTCCACAACGTCCCGCTGTCCTACTTCGACAAGCAGCCGCGTGGCGAGCTGCTCAGCCGGGTCACCAACGACATCGACAACATCAGCCAGACGCTGCAGCAGACCTTCAGCCAGGTGCTGACCGCGCTGTTCACGCTGGTCACGGTCTTGTTCATGATGTTCTGGATCAGCCCGATGCTGGCCCTGATCGCGCTGCTCGCGGTGCCGGTCTCTCTGGTGGTGACCAGTGCGGTGATGAAGCGGTCGCAGGGCCAGTTCGTGGCCCAGTGGCGCCACACCGGCAAGCTCAACGGTCACATCGAGGAGACCTTCTCCGGCCACGACCTGGTCAAGGTCTTCGGTCGTCAGGAAGAGGTCGAGAAGACCTTCGCCGAGGAGAACGACAAGCTCTTCGCCGCGTCGTTCAAGGCCCAGTTCATCAGCGGGATCCTGATGCCGCTGATGATGTTCGTCGGCAACCTGATGTTCGTGGTGGTCTGCGTGGTCGGGTCGCTGCGCGTCGCCAGTGGTGCGCTGAGCCTCGGCGAGCTGCAGGCCTTCATCCAGTACTCGCGCCAGTTCACCCAGCCGATCACCACCCTCGCCTCGATGATGAACCTGCTCCAGTCGGGCGTCGCCTCGGCCGAGCGCGTCTTCGAGCTCCTCGACGCCGAGGAGCAGTCGCCCGAGGTCGGCACGCCGCGGACCGGTCCCGGGGCCGGCGAGGTCCGGTTCGAGCAGGTGAGCTTCTCCTACGACAAGGACAGGCCGCTGATCGAGGACCTGTCCCTGGTGGCTCGCCCCGGGCAGACCGTCGCGATCGTCGGTCCCACCGGCGCCGGCAAGACCACCCTGGTCAACCTGATCATGCGCTTCTACGAGCTCGACGCGGGCCGGATCACCCTCGATGGTGCCGACATCGCCTCGATCCCCAGATCCGACCTGCGCGAGCGCACCGGCATGGTCCTCCAGGACACCTGGCTCTTCGAGGGCACGATCCGCGACAACATCCGCTACGGCCGGCCGTCCGCGACCGACGAGGAGCTTCTCGAGGCGGCCCGGGCGACGTACGTCGACAGGTTCGTGCACTCGCTGCCCGACGGCTACGACACCCTGGTCACCGACCAGGGCGGCAACCTCTCGGCGGGGGAGCGGCAGCTGGTCACCATCGCACGGGCCTTCCTCGCCGAGCCGTCGCTGCTGATCCTCGACGAGGCGACCTCCTCGGTCGACACCCGCACCGAGCTGCTCCTGCAGCACGCCATGGCCGCGCTGCGCTCGGACCGTACGTCCTTCGTGATCGCCCACCGGCTGTCCACGATCCGCGACGCCGACCTGATCCTGGTCATGCGCGACGGCGCGATCGTCGAGCAGGGCAATCACGTCGAGCTGCTCGAGGCCAAGGGGGCGTACGCCGATCTCTACCAGTCGCAGTTCAGCCATCCGCTCGTCGAAGAGCCGGCCTGAGAAATAAACCCTTTGATCCCGGAGAGGCCCGGCGCCTACCGTTGAAGCACACGGGAAAGGAGGTGATCCGATCAGATGAAGAACGATTGGATGCGTGAGGTGGCTGCTCGCTAGCAGCTTCCCCAACTATGGATGGGGGCTGGCAATTCACAAGCAGCCACCCGACCCGCAGGCGTACCGGACTCATCCCCCCGGGTTGGCCTCTTGGCCCGTCTGCGGGTCGCCCCGTTTTGAGCTCCGGTGGTCGAGCTTGTCGAGACCCCGCTCCACACCGCTGGTCGAGCCGCCGGAGCCGCTAGGCGGAGGCGTGTCGGGACCAACACGGTCGCCTCGCGCGCAGCGGACCCAGCCCGCGTACGGCTCGATCCGACATCACTCACAAGTTGGTTTTAGCAACTAAATCGAAGTACATTGGTTGCCGATGTTCAACCAAAGTGAGTGAAAGCCGAGTCAGCCCTTGTCAGAGTCCCAGCATTCTTCGCAGGCCATCGCCGCGCCGGAGATGACCCACCGCCAGATCATGGAGGTCCTCTCGGGCCTGCTGATGGCGCTCTTCGTCGCCATGCTGTCCAGTACGTCGGTCGCCAACGCGCTGCCTCGGATCGTCACCGACCTCGGCGGCACCCAGAGCGGCTACACCTGGATCGTCGTCTCGAGCATGCTGGCCATGACCGCGACGACGCCGATCTGGGGAAAGCTCGCCGACCTCTACAACAAGAAGATGCTGGTCCAGGTCGCGCTCGGCCTGTTCATCGTCGGCTCGGCGATCTGTGGTCTGGCGCCGTCGATGCCGGTGATCATCACCGGACGTGTCATCGCGGGTCTCGGCATGGGTGGCATCGTCGCGCTGATCCAGGTGATCATCGCGATGATCGCCTCGCCGCGTGAGCGCGGTCGCTACTCCGGCTACATCGGTGCGGTCTTCGCCCTGGCCACGGTCATCGGCCCGCTCGTCGGCGGCGTGATCGTCGACTCCTCGTTCGGCTGGCCCGGCGTCTTCTACGTCGGTGTGCCGTTCGCGGTGATCGCCTTCATCCTGCTCCAGAAGACCCTGCACCTCCCGCACGTACGCCGCGAGGTCAGCATCGACTACCTCGGTGCCTTCCTGCTGGTCGCCGGCGTCTCGGCCCTGCTGATCTGGGTCACGCTGGGCGGGGAGTCCTTCGCGTGGACCTCGCTGACGTCGTACGCCCTGGTCGGAGGCAGTGTCGTCGTGCTCGGCCTCGCGATCCTGGTCGAGGGCCGGTTCGCGAAGGAGCCGATCATCCCGCTGCGGCTCTTCCGTGACCGGACGATGGTGCTCTCCACGTTCGCCTCGTTCTTCGTCGGCGCCGGGATGTTCGGCGCGACGGTCTACCTGCAGCAGTACTTCCAGACCGCTCGCGGGATGACGCCGACCCATGCAGGCCTGATGTCGATCTGCATGGTGCTCGGGCTCTCCGCGGCGGGGATGGTCACCGGGCGGCTGATCAGCTCCACCGGTCGCTGGAAGCGCTACCTGCTCTTCGGCGGCATCATGCTTCCGATCGGCCTCTACCTGCTCAGCACGATCGACGAGCACACCAACCTGGCCCTGGTCGGTGCGTTCATGGCCGTGGTCGGTCTCGGCGTCGGTGCGACCAACCAGAACCTCGTGCTCGCGGTGCAGAACAACCTCGACAACCGGGACATGGGTGCCGGCTCCTCGGTCGTCGCCTTCTTCCGCTCGATGGGCGGCTCGATCGGCATCGCCGCGCTCGGCGCCGTGCTCTCCCACCGGGTCGAGGACGTCATCACCGACGGGATCCCCGAGCTGGTGGCCAGCGGAAAGGTCACCCCCGAGGAGCTCCAGAACCTGCAGGGCGGCGGCCTCGCCGATCCGGCGAGCATGCCGGTTGCGGTGCAGGCGCTCTACGAGCACGCCTTCGCGGTCGCCACGGCCGACCTCTTCCTGGTGGCCATCCCGTGCGCGCTGCTCGCCCTGGTCGCTATCGTGGGCATCAGGGAGGTCCCGCTGAAGACGACCGTGGATGACCTCCCCGACGAGAAGGCCCTCGCTGAGGCCGAGACCGAGGCCGAGGGAGCTGTACGAAGATGACCGCTGCTGACGAGCCCGTCGAGGACGACCGCATCGACGCCACCCGGATCGAGGCGCTGGTGCGCCTCGAGTCCGAGCTCGGCATGTTCCTGCGCCGCGGGAAGCGGGCGATGAGTGCCCGTGGGCGGATGCTTCACCCCGATCTGCCGCCGGGCGGCTACATGCTGCTGACCTGGTTGGCCGAGCACGGCCCGGTGCGCGCCTCTGCGCTCGTCGACGGCCTCGGCATCGACAAGGGCGCGGTCAGCCGGATGGTGCAGACGATCATCGACCTCGGCCTGCTCGAGCGCCACCCTGATCCGGAGGACGGCCGGGCCAGCCTGGTCTCGGTGACCGCCAAGGCGCGCGAGGGGCTCGACCGGGTGGCGCGGGAGCGCCGCGTACGTTTCAACGACCGGTTGGCCGACTGGAGTCCCGACGAGATCGATCAGCTCAGCGGTATGCTGTCTCGATACAACGAAGCCCTAGAACGCCAGGGCTCCTAAGGGGGCTCGACCAGGGTCTCTGCTGCAGGTCGACGTCGTTCGGGACACACCCTGCTAGGTTCGGTTTTTCTGACTGATTCAAGGATGTAGGATTAGCCTGTGAGCGAGCGTCAGCGAGTGAACCACCCAGACAACATGCGGCCATGTCCGTATCATGGCGCTTGCGCTACGGAGGTGGCCGCATGAGCGATCTCATCGACACCACCGAGATGTACCTTCGCACCATCTATGAGCTGGTCGAAGAGGGGATCGTTCCGCTGCGCGCCCGCATCGCCGAGCGACTGCACCAGTCCGGCCCCACGGTCTCTCAGACCGTCGCCCGGATGGAGCGGGACGGCCTGCTGACCGTCGAGGGTGACCGCCACCTGCAGCTCACCGACGAGGGTCTTCGCCTGGCCACGCGGGTGATGCGCAAGCACCGGCTCGCCGAGCGGCTGCTCACCGACGTCATCGGCCTCGACTGGGAGCTCGTCCACGAGGAGGCATGCCGCTGGGAGCACGTCATGTCGGAGACCGTCGAGAGGCGACTGCTCGACCTGCTCGGTGACCCGACCGAGTCGCCCTACGGCAACCCGATCCCCGGTCTCGACGAGCTCGGCGGCAAGCCCGCCGGCGAAGACTTCATGGCCGGCGTCCAGTCACTCACCGCCGCGGCCGGCACAGATCGCGCCACCGTCCTGGTGCGACGCATTTCCGAGGAGATGCAGAAGGACGAGTCGCTGATGAGCGCCCTCCGCCGGGTCGGTGCGACCCCGGACCAGACCGTGGCGATCAAGGCGACCCCGGACGGGGTCCTGCTCGGCTCCGGCGGTGAGACCGCGGAGATCATCCCCGAGGCTGCGGACCACATCTTCGTCAAGGCCCTCTGACCCTTCTGCTTCCACAACGCTGGGTGAAATTCTCTTGACGTCGGCAGAATTCGGCACGTGACTCTGGACCGATTAGGTCCTAGATGCTTATGTTTGACGTGCAGGGCCTGCTGTTGGCCAGCCCATCGATATGGGCAACAGCGGTTGTCATGTCGAGACTTGCGGGGGTCTCCGGAGGGGAGAGCTCTATGGAGGTCGTTCATCTGCCCGCTCGCGGTCGCGAGCTGGATGAGACGTTCCGCCCAGTCGCCGTCCACCACACCGACACCGGCCTGACCCGTCATCTCGAACGGGGCGAGGAGATCGTGCTCACCGATCTCGGCGGTGACTTCCACAGCGCCAAGGTCCTGTTGATCGACGAGGGCCCGGTCTACCACTTCTTCATCGGAGCCAGACTGTCCGTCGACGAGGCAGTCGGCCGGATGGGCGCTCTGCCGATCCAGTCACGGCCGATCCGGTCACGCTCCGCCTGAGCCGCCGGATCTGCGCTGTGCCAAGGTGGTGAGGAACTCGCTGGTTCCGACCTCCAGCTTGTACGCCGCCTCCCGGTCGCCCCTGGTGACGCCACGGTTGACGATGACGACCGGGATCGCGGCCTTCGCCGCCCGGCGCACGAAGCGATAGCCACTCATCACCGCCAGGCTCGAGCCCGCGACGAGCAGCACGCCCCTTCCCTCGAGCGCGTCGACCGCCCCCATGCACCTGGCGACTCGGTCCTTGGGGACGTTCTCCCCGAAGAAGACGACGTCGGGTTTGAGGATGCCGCCGCAGATGTCGCAGTCGGGCACGACGAAGTCCTGGGTCTCCTCGAGCGCGACGTCGCCGTCCGGCCGGGACTCCACGTCCGCGTGCGCCTCTGCCCAACCCGCGTTGAGCACCTCCATCCGCTCCTGGAGGTCGCGGCGCGGACTCACCGTGCGGCAGGACAGGCAGATGACGTCAGCCACCCGGCCGTGCAACATCACGATCCGGCCGCTCCTGGCCAGCTCGGGTGAGGCCTGCTCGTGCAGTCCGTCGACGTTCTGGGTGATCAGCAGCTCGGGATCGATCCGGGTCAGAGCCTGGTGCCCGGCATTCGGCACCGCGCTGCCCATCCGCCGCCAACCGAGATGGCTGCGCGCCCAGTAGCGCTGCCGCTCCTGCGGTCCCGAGATGAACTGCTGGTAGGTCATCGGCTGCCGCGCCGGACTGCCCGGGCTGCGATAGTCGGGGATGCCCGAGTCCGTCGAGACTCCCGCCCCGGTCAGCACCACGAGCGGGCGGTCCTGGAGAAGGGCCAGTGCGGCAGCGTACGAATCGGTGGTGCTCGCCGAAGCGAGCGTCACGAGGCGTACCTGCCCTCGGCGCGGGCCTTGCGCTTCGCGGCCTCGACCTCACGGTCCTTCTTGGGGGCGTTGGTGACCAGGTCGTCGAGGAGATGCCGGGTGATGTGGGCGATCTCGGTGACGGCGCGGTCGAAGGCCTCCTGGTTGGCGGCAGAAGGCTTGGTCGTGCCGCTCACCTTGCGTACGAACTGCAGGGCGGCAGCGGCGACCTCGTCGTTGGTGGCGGGCGGCTCGAAGTTGTGGAGCGGGCGGATGTTGCGGCACATGCCATCCACGGTACCTGGATCGCGGCGACGATCAGCGGGTTCGACCGGAGGCGCGGGAAGGGGACGGGCCGCGAGGATGCGGGGGCATCGGCCCGCCGCTCGGTCCCGCGCCCTTGGGCTGCCTCGCATCATCGGCGGGCGGCGCCGGCCGCGGCACGACGCCGTCTTCGAGCAGCTGGCTCGCCATCAGTGCGGCCTGGGTGCGGTGGCTGACGCCGAGCTTGGCGAGGAGCCCGGTGATGTGGTTCTTCACGGTCTTCTCCGCCAGCACCAGGCGATCGGCGATCTGCCGGTTGGAGATGCCCTCGGCGAGCAACACCAGGATCCGCCGCTGTTGCGGGGTCAGCTCGGCGACCACCTCGTGCATCCGGCGGCGCTCCTCGACGTTGTGCACCACCTTGGCTGCCGCCTCGGGGTCGAAGAGGGTGTGGCCGCTGGCCACCAGACGTATGCCGGAGACCAGGCTCGACGCCTCGATCTGCTTGAGCACATAACCGGCCGCGCCCGCCATGATCGCCTGGCTCATCACCTCGTCGTCGCCGTCGGTGGCCAGGATCAGGCAGCGGATGTCGCTCTTCATCGCCAGCGCCTCGCGGCACAGCGCCACGCCGGAGGAGTCGGGCAGGTAGGAGTCGAGGATGAGTACGTCAGGGCGGAGCGTCGCGATCAGTGGCCGCGCCTCCGCGGCGGTGCGAGCCTCGCCGACGACCTCGATGCCGGACTCGGGTCGCAGCACCGTACGCACGCCGACACGCACGACGTCGTGACCGTCGGCCAGCAGAACGCTGATCACCGCGTCACCCACAGGCTCGTCTCGCTCATCTCGTGGTCGGGGATGGTGTCTGGCCGTTCATTTCAATGTTTCATCCACAAAAGAAACCGCCTAAGCGTATCCCTCTTGATGCAACATTTGATCACTCCAAGACCCGTGCCGTCTCGGATTTCGTTGCTTCTGGAAAGGTAGCGGTTATGACGAACCCTCGCGATCTCGACATCGTCCTGTTCGGCGCGACCGGATTCACGGGAGGGCTGGTGGCCGAATATCTCGCTGAGCACGCGCCCCAGGGGCTGCGGTGGGCGCTCGCCGGCCGCTCCCTGTCGCGGCTCGAGGCCGTGCGGGACGCGCTGGGCTCCGCCGACGTCGAGCTCATCCAGGCTGACGTGAACGACTCCTCCTCGTTGGTCGCGCTGGCGGCTCGTGCGAGGGTCGTGATCACCACGGTCGGGCCTTACCTGGAGTTCGGCGAGCCCCTGGTCAAGGCGTGTGCGGAGGCCGGCACCGACTACGTCGACCTGACCGGAGAGCCGGAGTTCGTCGACAAGATGTTCGTGAACTACGACGCCGTCGCCCGCGCCAACGGCGCCCGGATCGTGCACGCCTGCGGGTTCGACTCGATCCCGCACGACCTCGGCGCCTTCTACACCGTGCGCGAGCTGGCCGCTGGCGGCGAGATCACCGAACCGCTGACGATGAAGGGCGTCGTACGCTCCAACGCCACCTTCTCCGGCGGCACCTTCCACTCGGCGCTGGGGCAGATGTCGCGGCCGCGGCAGATGGCAGCGGCGTCGCGCGAGCGTCGGGCGCTCGAGGAGCGGCCGGTGGGGCGCAGGTCGCGACCGGCGAAGCCTACGGCCGGCCGTGATCGCGAGCTGGGCTACTGGCTGCTGCCGCTGCCGACCCTCGACCCGTTCATCGTCGCTCGGTCCGGCCAGGCGCTGGAGGCGTACGGCCCCTCGTTCACCTACTCGCACTTCGCCGGCACCAAGACGTTGAGGTTCGCCGTCGGCGGCGCCGTCGGTGTCGGTGGCCTCGCGCTCGCGATGCAGGTGCCGCCGTTGCGGGCCAAGCTCGGCGAGCGGGTCAAGCAGGGCACCGGACCCTCCGAGGGTCGCCGTGAGAAGTCGTGGTTCACCGTCGACTTCGTCGCCGAGTGCGGCGACCGGAAGATCCACACCAAGGTCTCCGGCGGTGACCCGGGCTACACGGAGACCGCGAAGATGCTCGCCGAGTCGGCGCTGTGCCTCGCCTTCGACACGCTCCCCGAGACCTCCGGATCGGTCACCACGGCGGTAGCGATGGGGGATGCGCTGCTGGCACGTCTGCAGGCCGCTGGGATCCGGTTCGAGGTCGTCGACGCGTCGTAGGGCGCGGTGTCACGGGGATATGTCTGGTATCGGTGCCCCAGGCAAGAGTCGAACTTGCGACCTTTCGCTTAGGAGGCGGCTGCTCTATCCACTGAGCTACTGGGGCGTTCGCAGATATCTTGCCATGGTGACGAGTCATACTACGGTTTGGGGTTCGAAGCGGTCTCAGGTCAAACTTGGGATTCTCGCGTAGGTTGAGTCACCGTCGACTCAACCCGAATCCCCCCCATACCAAGCGACGAGTGACGGTGATCTATGCCTAGCCCCTCCATGCCTCCCCGACGTGGGGGTGAGGACGCAGGCTCGGGCGTGTCCGGATTCGAGTGGATGTACGGCGCCGACGAAGCTGCAGACGAGGAGTTCGGAGGGACTCGTTCCGGCCGTGGTGCTCGGGCCGCCGACGTACCGATCGACCAGCCGTCGGCAGAGCCTGGTGGTGGACGGCGGGCCGCGCGTCCGCAGCCCGAGTTCGTGTCGCCACCGCCTCCCGGCCCTGCGCCGTCGGGTGGCGGCCGCCGGGCTGCGCGCCCGGTCCGCCAGGAACCGCCTCAGGCGGAGACCCCGGCCTCACGCCCGCCGCGCCCCGAACCTGCACGCCCCGAACCTGCACGCCCCGAACCTGCACGCCCCGAACCAGCGCGCGCTGAGCCGACGCGGCGGGAGCCGGCTCAAAGAGAGGTGCCCCGGGCCGAGCGCTACCAGGCGATGGGCCGGGGGAGCTCGCGGGCCACCCCGACGCCTGCCCCGCCCGCCCCTCAGGAGTGGGACGACCCCGACGCGACGATGGTGGCCCCGCCGCTGCGGGAGACGCCGCGCCGCGCGCGTCACGCACCTCCGGCACCGACTCCCGTTCCCCCTGTACACCCCGTGCCCTCTGCCGAGGAGACCGCGGTCGCGCCTGCGCAGGAGTGGTATCGCCAAGACCCCCAGCCGGCTCCGCCGGCGCCCAAGACCCCCGACCAGCAGCTCGCTCCGCCGGCTGCCCGCGAGTTCGACTGGAACGACCCCGGTGCGACCACCGTCGCGCCGCGCCCGGCCCCACCTGAGCAGCCCCATGGGCGTACGACCTCACGCGACGAGCTGCACGAGGCCCGCCACGAGGCCTACCCCGCCCCCGGGCGCCGGGACGCTGCGTACGCAGCGGGTTACGACGACGAGCCCTACGACGACTATGCGCCCCAGGATGGCTACGAGGAGCCGTACGCTCCCTATCCGGCCGACGAGCGCGAGGATCGCGACAAGCCGCGGATCAGCGTGTGGCAGGTGCTCAGCTCGACCTTGCTCGTGGTGGCGCTGGTCGTCGGGCTGTTCACCGTCTACACCTATCGCCACCTCCGGTCGAACATCGACACCGTCAGTCTCGGCGAGAAGGCCGCTGACATCGGGCCGAAGGAACCGATCAACATCCTGGTGATGGGTTCGGACAGCCGTGACTGCAAGGGCTGCGGCCTGGACGGCGAGAGCGGTGGCGGCTCGGACACCAACATCCTGCTGCACCTCTCCGCCAACCGAGAGTTCGCCTACGGCGTCTCCATCCCTCGCGACACGATGGTGGACCGGCCCTCCTGCAAGACCGAAGACGGCGATAAGACCTCGCCTGCCGAGTATGTGCGGTGGAACGAGGCGTACGCGACGGCCGGTCCGAAGTGCACGATCGACCAGCTGGAGTCTGTCGCCAGTGAGATGTGCGGCAAGAAGTGCGACATCACGGTCAACCATGTCGTGGTGGTGGACTTCGCAAGCTTCAAGGGCATGGTCGATGCCATCGAGGGGGTCGACGTCTGTCTTCCTGAAGAGGTCGACGACAAGTACACCGGCGCTCACTTCGACGCTGGCAAGCAGAAGCTGACCGGCGAGCAAGCCCTCAACTATGTGCGCCTGCGGCACGGCCTCGGCGATGGCGGTGACCTCGATCGGTCCAGGCGTCAGCAGGCTTTCATCGGGTCGATGGCGGCCAAGTTGCTCTCCGGCGACACGCTGTCCAGTCCTACAAAGGTGCTCAGCTTCCTGAATGCTGCGACCAAGGGGCTGACGATGGACGAGGCTCTCAAGGACAACCTCGACACGATGGCCCAGATCGGGGTCGGCTTCCAGAGCATCGGGATGGAGAACATCAAGTTCCTCACGATTCCGGTGGTCACCGATCCTCAGAATGAAAACACCGTCGTCCTCGACAAGGAGAAGGCGAAGAACGTCTTCAAGGCGATCGCCAACGACAAGCCGCTGACCAAGAAGATCGCCGCCGGCGCCCTGGACGCCGGGGAGGCCTCCGGCAAGAAGAGCAAGAAGCCGGACGACGCAGCGGCGGGTGAGGGTGCAACCGACGGTGCGACCGACGGCGAGACCGCCGGATCGGCGCCCAGCGACGAGCCCGATTCCACTGATTCGGCAGGCTCGGCGGCCGGCGGTGAGAGCAGCGGCGCCTCCGAGGAGGAGCTCGCCCAGATCGCCGAGGATGCGAAGGCGGCCCGCGAACGAGCAGGGCTGTGCTGATGTCCGAACCCGTTGAGCCGAAGGAGCCGGAGTGGAAGCGCAAGCAGAGGCTGGCGCGGATCTTCGGTGACGTACTTCCCGAGACGACCAAGGACGAGCGCGAGCCGTCGGCGGAGTCGGGGGAGTCAGGCGAGTCGGCGTCGGATCGATGGCTGAAATCGCAGGTGCCGCCTCACCACGGTGGGTGAGACGGCACCTGGGTTCGAACCGGTCAGCTGCCGCTGAGGCGGTCGCGGATCTGCTTGAGGATGTCGATCTCGGTCTCGCCCGGCTCGGGCTCCGGGAAGTAACGCTCCTTGGCGTGGGTGTAGGGCTTGACGATCATGAAGTAGACCACTGCGGCCATGATGACGAAGGCGATGACCGCGGTGAGCCAGGCGCCGAGGCTGACGCCACCCGGCTCGTAGTTCGAGAAGTTCGGCGTGCCGCCGACCTTTCCGATCAGGTCCATGATGACGTCGACTGTGGCGGTGACCACGGAGGCGAAGGCGGCGCCCATGATGAACGCGACCGCTAGCTTGATCAGGTCGCCTTGGAGCAGGAACTTCTTGAAACCGTTCATGTCTTGCTTTCTCCTGTTGCTCATTGTGTGAGGTGTAGGAGACCCCGGATGTGGCGTGCTGTGGACGTCAGTACGCAAAGGTGAGGTAACCGCCCACCCCTGCTGATGTGACGTCCTCGACGCTGTTCGCGGCGACTCCGACGATGACCAGACGCCCCGCCGAAGCGTTCGTGACGCCGAACCCGTCGGTCTTTCCCTGTGCTGAAGAATCATCGCGGTTCGTTCCGGCGGCTCGAGGGAGGCTGAGGATCAGCGTGTCGGTGGTGACCCGGGCGGTCTCGGCGGTGGCGGGATCGGTGGCGTAGAGGTCGACGGTGTCGCCGACGTGGAGCAGCCCGGCCATCTCGGCGTCGGGGAGCCGGACGGGCACGGCGACCAGGTCGGGACGGCCTTCGGTCAACGACGGACCCACGAGGCGTACGTCGGTGACGGGCTCGCCGCGCCGCAGCGGGGCCGCGAGCCGCTCACCGAGCGGGTCTTCGGCCAGATCTGCGGGCATGCTGCCGGGGTCGGTCTCGACGTCGGTCAGGTCGGCGGCGGTGAGGACCGTGCCGACCGGAAGATCTCGGGAGGCGACCGCCATCGTCGAGGTGTCGGGTGGGTCTGGCCGGGTGGCCGACAACCCGATCGCGACCGCCGAGGCGGTCAGCAGGAACGCCAGCAGGCGGCGATGGGCGAGGACCCCGCGGCGTACGCGGCGGGCGACGGACGTGATTCGAGTGAACATGCGGGCACGCTAAGTCGCCCCCGCGGTCCCCGCATCTCACTATCCACAGTCACGAACTCCCTGTGCAAAAACCTGTGGATAACCACCTGGCGAGACGTCACTTACGTCGTTCGAGCTGGCAATGCGGTGCCAACTCGGCCGACGCGAGTGACGCCTCGGCGTCAGTCTGAGGAGCTGGAGGCCGCGGCGGGCGCGGGCGCGGAGGTCGACGAAGAGCTCGAGTCCGAGGAGCTCGAGGTCGTCGAGCCCGAGCGGGAGTCGGTGCGGTAGAAGCCGGAGCCCTTGAAGACGACCCCGGCGGCACTGAAGACCTTGCGCAGCTTGCCGCTGCACTCGGGGCACTCGGTCAGCGAAGCCTCGCTGAAGCTCTGGAACTGGTCGAAGGCGTGGCCGCACTCGGTGCAGGCGTACTGATAGGTGGGCACGTTTCTCCTAGACAGAATCTGGCACTCGACAGGCGCGACTGCCAATATTAGCGAACGCCTAGGAGAAGCGCTGCATTCCCTCCGCGCTCGCGGCCGCTCCCACAGCCTGGTCATGGGGCTCCACGGGCACCGAGACACCGATCTCCCACGGATAGAGGAGTACGCAGGTGAGCGTCCCAGCCGGCACCCGAGCGAGGATGCGGTCGTAGGAGCCGCCGCCCCGTCCCATTCGATGGCCCTGCAGGTCGACGGCAAGACCCGGGACCAGTACGACGTCAGCGCCGGCGATCGCGGAGACGCCCAACCGCTCCCCACCGGGCTCCAGCAGCCCGCGGGGCGCCCGGACCAGCTCGCCGTCGTAGGCGGCCCAGTCCAGATCGTTGTCCGGCAGCAGACAGGGGAGCAGGACACGTTTTCCGGCCGCGTCCAGCTCGTCGAGAAGCGGTCCGGTGCCCGGTTCGGTGCCGATCGAGACGTAGAGCGCGACGGATGCGGCGCGGCGTACCTCTGGAATTTCGATGACCACTTGCGCCAGCGAACGCGCGAGCGAACCGAGCCCGGGGAGCCCGATGCGGCCCCGAGTGGTGAGCAGCTGGTCTCGTAAGGCAGTCTTGCGCCCCACGAAGTCAGCGGGGGCTGGACCGTCAGAACCCGGAGGGGTGTGTGAACCCGACACAACGACAGCCTAGGCTTTCCTCTATGGGTAGCCCAGGTTTGGCCAAGGCAATGGCGAAGATGCGCGATGCCGGCGTGGAAGACGTCGCCGTGCAGACATTCGCACATTACTACCGCCAGCTCGAGCACGGCGAGACCGGCATGATCCCGGAGGACGCGATCGAGCCGGTCGACATCCCGTCGATCAGCGACGCCGAGGTCACCGACGAGGAGGCGCACGCCGCCATCTCGACCACCGCGGTGATCAAGCTCAACGGCGGCCTCGGCACCTCGATGGGCATGGACCGCGCGAAGTCGCTGCTGTGCGTGCGCAAGGGTCTGAGCTTCCTGGACGTGATCGCCCGCCAGGTCCTGCACATGCGCGAGAAGTACGACGTCCGCCTCCCGCTGCTGCTGATGAACTCCTTCCGCACCTCCGAGGACAGCCTGGCCGCGCTCGAGCGCTACCACGACCTGCCGGTCGAGGGTCTGCCGCTGGAGTTCCTGCAGAACCGCGAGCCGCGGCTGCTCGTCGACGACCTGTCCCCGGTCGAGTGGCCCAAGGACCCCGAGCTCGAGTGGTGCCCGCCGGGCCACGGCGACATCTACACCGCGCTGCTCGACACCGGGCTCCTCGACCTGCTCATCGAGCAGGGCTACGAGCGGGTCTTCGTCTCCAACTCCGACAACCTCGGCGCCGTCCCCGACGAGAAGGTCGCCGGCTGGTTCGCGAAGAGCGGAGCTCCCTTCGCGATCGAGGCCGTACGCCGCACCCCGAGCGACCGCAAGGGCGGTCACTTTGCGCGCCGCAGGTCCGACGGCCGGCTCATCCTGCGAGAGACCGCGCAGACTCGCGACGAGGACAAGGTGGCGCTGCAGGACCTCAGCCGCCACAAGTACTGCTCGACCAACAACATCTGGTTCGACCTCAAGGCGCTCAAGAAGGTCCTGACCGAGCGCGACGGCATCCTCGGACTGCCGCTGATCCGCAACGAGAAGACCGTCGATCCCGCCGACCCGAAGACCCCGAAGGTCGTCCAGATCGAGACCGCCATGGGGGCCGCGATCGAGGTCTTCGAGGGCTCGCAGCTGATCGAGGTCACGCGCGACCGGTTCGTACCGGTCAAGACGACCAACGACCTGCTCGTCCTCCGCTCCGACGTCTATGACATCGGCGACGACTTCGTGCTCGACCAGGTCGCCGAGGTGGTGCCGTTCATCGACCTGGACAGCGACTACTACAAGTACGTCTCGACCTTTGACGAGCGCTTCCCCGAGGGCGCCCCGTCGTTGCGCAAGGCGTCCGCGCTGACCATCAACGGCGACTGGACCTTCGGCAAGGGCGTCCAGGTGATCGGCGCGGTCTCGCTCGACGGCGCCAACGCCGAACGGGTCGCGCCCGCCACGGTCCTCTCCGACTGACCTACGACTGATCCACACGGGTCGAGTTGGGATGCGAGGGGCAGCGCAGAACACGGCCGCGGGCGACTAGTGTTTCCAAAGTGACGCCCCACGAATATCGCCAGCGCATTCTCGACGACCTCGAGCCGATGCCGGCCTACCCGCAGCCCCTGATGGACTGCCTCGGACTGGCGGTGGCCGAGGACATCCATGCCGAGGTCGCCCTGCCGAGCTTCGACAACTCCTCGATGGACGGCTACGCGGTCCGGTACGCAGATGTCGCGACGACCTCGGCCGAGACCCCGGTGCGGTTGCCGGTGCTCGGCGAGATCGGCGCCGGACAGGCGTCGCTGCTGGCGCTCCCACCTCGTGCGGCGGCGAAGATCATGACCGGCGCCCCGCTGCCGACGGGTGCCGACACGGTCGTGCCCTACGAGTGGACCGACCGCGGCGTCGCCACGGTCGAGATCCGGCAGGCGCCGAAGGAGGCCCAGCATGTCCGCTACGCGGGCGAGGACGTCACCGAGGGCGACCTGCTCGTTCCCGCGGGAACGGTGCTCGGCCCGCGTCATCTGGGGCTGATCGCCTCCGTCGGCCGCGCCCAGGTGGCGGTGCGTTCTCGGCCTCGCGTCGTCGTACTCTCGACCGGCACCGAGCTGCGCGAGCCCGGCGAGACGCTGGGCCACGATTCGATCTACGACGGCAACTCCTTCCTCCTCGCCGGCGCGGCTCGCCGGGCCGGCGCGATCGCCTACCGCGTCGGGATCGTGCCGGACGAGCCGCGCGCATTCATGACCGCGCTCTCCGACCAGCTCGTCCGCGCCGACCTCGTCGTCACCTCCGGCGGCGTCTCGATGGGCGACTACGACGTGGTCAAGGAGGCGCTGGCCCCGGAGGGTGTCTGGTTCGGCCCGGTCGCCATGCAGCCGGGCAAGCCCCAGGGGTTCGGCCGGATCGGCGACGAGCGCGTGCCCGTCATGTGCCTCCCGGGAAACCCCGTCTCCTCGTTCGTCTCCTTCGAGCTCTTCGTGCTCCCCGCGCTGCGCCGGCTGATGGGCATGACCCCCGAGGCCCGACCCGTACGCCGCGCCGCCCTGACCCACGAGGTGCGCTCCCCGAAGGGCAAGGAGCAGTATCGCCGTGGTTGGTACGACGCCTCCAGCGCCACCGTCTCGCCCATCGGCGGACCGGGATCTCACCTGATCGGTGACCTCGCCGGCGCGAACTGCCTGATCGTCGTCCCGCCGGAGACGACCTCCCTCGACAAGGCCGCCGAGGTCGACGTGATCGAGCTGGACGTGGAGTTCTGATGGCCGCCAGCGAGCCCCGGCTCACTCACGTCGACGAGACCGGCGCCGCCCGGATGGTCGACGTCTCCGAGAAGGCGGTCACCGCCCGCGCTGCCACGGCGTCCGGACGTGTTCTGGTCTCACCTGAGGTCATCGAGCTGCTCCGCGGCGACGGCGTACCCAAGGGTGACGCGCTCGCCGTCGCCCGCATCGCCGGGATCATGGGTGCCAAGAAGACCCCCGACCTGATCCCGCTGTGCCACCCGTTGGCGGTCTCGGGCGTCAAGGTCGAGCTGAGCGTCGCCGACGACGCCGTCGAGATCACCGCGACCGTGAAGACCACCGACCGCACCGGTGTCGAGATGGAGGCGATGACCGCCGTCGCTGTCGCCGGTCTGACCGTGGTCGACATGATCAAGGCCGTCGACAAGCGAGCGGTCATCACCGATATCCGGGTCGAGACCAAGACCGGCGGAAAGTCAGGAGCTTTCCAGCGATGAGTCTCAGCGCGACCGTCGTCGTGGCCTCCAACCGCGCCGCGGCCGGTGTCTACGAGGACACCACCGGGCCGCTCCTGGTCGCCTTCCTGGAAGAGCTCGGCTTCGAGGTCGGGCCACCCGAGGTCGTACGCGACGGCGACCCGGTCGGCGAGGCGATCGCCCGCGCCGCCGAGGCGGGGGCACGGGTCGTCCTCACCACCGGCGGCACCGGGCTGACCCCCACCGACCGCACCCCCGAGGTCACCCGTCCGCTGCTCGACCGCGAGATCCCCGGCATCGCCGAGGGCATCAGAGCGGCCGGAGTGGCCAAGGGCATCCCGACGGCGCTACTGTCCCGCGGTCTGGCCGGTCAGATCGGAGCGTGCGTGGTGGTGAACCTTCCCGGGTCCAGGGGCGGTGTGAAGGACGCGATCGACGTATTGCGTCCAGTGCTGCCCCACGCTGTGGAGCAGTCGGTCGGCAGTGACCACTGATCCCGGCTGGCCCGCCGTACTCTCCCACGGTGCGGTGACCGTACGTCCTCTCGACCGGACCGACGCCAAGGCGTGGACCGATGCGCGCCGCCGCTCGGCCGTTTGGCTGCACCAGTGGGACGCGACCGTGCCGCCGGGATCTACCGCCCGGCCCACGACCTTCGCGAGCCTCGTACGTCGTCTTCGGCGGCAGGCCAAGCGCGGGCTCACCTACCCGTTCGCGATCGAGGTCGACGGTGTTTTCGCTGGTCAGGTCACGGTCAACAACATCGTGCGCGGCTCGGCGCAGTTCGCCTCGATCGGCTATTGGATCGACCAGGGCTTCGCCGGGCGAGGAGTGATGCCGCTGGCGGTGGCGCTGGTCATCGACCACTGTTTCACCACCGCCAAGCTGCATCGGATCGAGATCTGTATCCGGCCGGAGAACTCCAACTCGCTGCGCATCGTGGAGAAGCTGGGCATCAACGAGATCGGCTATGCGCCTCGCTTTCTGCATATCGACGGCGCCTGGAGAGATCACCGTATCTTCGCGATAACGGTTGAAGAATGTCACCAAGGAATGCTGGCCAGACTGGGTTTGTCACCTGAATGAGGCATTGACTTCGGCGTGTCCTGCTGAAATCACACAAGTCACACGCGACACACCACAGCACGTCCGCCTACGGGCTGGTAATGGCTCCTACGCTTCTTGACGTGGACCCGAGCGCACTCATCTTCGTCGCCCTCGCCGTGGCGTGGGCGGTGTACTTGGTGCCTAAAGCGCTCGAGCAGAACGCGACGGCCGAGGACGGGACGAAGAGCCGGGCGAGCGTCGCGATCTCCAAGTCCCGCAGGATCCTCGCACGCCGAGAGGCCACCAGCAAGGACTCCACCGGCCTGGTGACCGAGAAGTCGTCGAAGAAGTCCGAGCCCGAGCCCGAGGTCGAGGCGGAGATCGAGATCGACGAGGCCGAGGAGCCTGCTCCGCGACCCGTCCCGATGGCCGTACGCCGCCGCGTGGCCCGCGCCGCGGCCAAGCGCCGCAGCATCGTGCTCGGTGTGCTCGTCTTCGGTCTGGTCCTGGTCGGCGCTCTCGCCGGCTTCGGTGTCTTCGGGCCGGTGTGGATCACGATCCCGGGTGCGCTGGTCGTCGCCTGGCTGGTCACCTGCCGGTTCAGCGTGCGCCACCAGCGCGAGATCTGGGCACGGATCCCGTTCCCCGAGGACCTCCCCGAGCCCGAGCCGGCAGCCCCGCCTCGGGTCACCTTCGACATCGACCAGGACACCGGCGACCTGGTCGCCGTCGTCGAGCACGACGACACCGGCGAGCATCTCCCCGCGGGCTCCTGGAAGCCGGTGCAGACACCGCTGCCGACGTACGTCTCCAAGGAGGCCGCGCCGCGCCGCACCGTGCGCACCATCGACCTGGACGCCACCGGCGTGTGGAGCTCGGGTCGCAACGCAGCCGACTCCGAGCTCGTCCGTCAGGCCGAGGAGGCCGAGCGTGCCGCGGCCGAGGCCGCCGAGGCTGCGCGCAACCGCGCCACCGGCACCTGAAGCGATCCTGATTCGGTAACACCCGCGACGAGGTGCTAACGTTTCTCATCGCTTGGGGCTGTGGCGCAGTTGGTAGCGCGTCTCGTTCGCAATGAGAAGGCCAGGGGTTCGAATCCCCTCAGCTCCACCAAAGAAGAACCCCGCCTGACCTGCGGAAACGCAGAGAGTCAGGCGGGGTTCTTGCTTGTTTGTGCTGCCGTTATTCGGCGGATTCCCCCCGGATTCCCCCCGAGCCGTTCAGGCGGGCCAATCCGGCCTCATCTGCGACGGTCCCGAGGTGGTGCAGATAGATGTTTGTCGTCGCGATTGAGGCATGCCCCATCCATGCCTGAACCGTGGTCGCGGGCACGCCCTTCGCCAGCCACAGGCAGGCGGCCGTGTGGCGCAGATCGTGAATTCTGCGGCCGTGCGAGATCAGCTCCCAGTCGACGGCCCGCTTGACGGCGCTCGCGTGCAACCGGTGACCAGTGGCGGTGACGAACACCAGATCGCGGGTGGTGCGTCCGGCGATCAGGTCTTTGACGGTCGGGAGGATGCGGTCCGCGAGCGGCACGAATCGGGACTTCCCGGACTTGGTTGTCTTGGCTTCGCCTCCCTCGGGTGCTGCGCGTCGAACGTAGATGCCCGGCATGGGGTCGAATACGACGTCGCTCACTCGAACCTCACGCAGCTCCGACCAGCGGAGCCCGGTCCATCCCGCGACCAGCAGGATGTCCGAGAGTCGGGCGAGGTCGCGTGTTCGCTCTGCTGCTCGAATCAGACTGACGGAGTCCCTCGATGCGAGGTGGGCGGCATCGAGGACGAAGGTCTCTAGCTCGGTCTCGCTGAAGGGGTGCATCTCGGTGGCTACCTCACTTGCTTTGGGTACTCGGGTTGGTGTGACGGGGTTGTGCTGGACCATGCGTTCTCGGACTGCCCATGCGAAGAACGAAGACAGTGACGCCCGGTAGCGCTTGACCGACTTCTCGGCGAGGCCTCGGCGGCGGAGCGCGACCAGCGCGCGGGAGACCTCGCGTTCGGTCACACTGCCGATCTGCAGGGCTGACAGCGCGGGCGGTGTTAGGCGCGGGAGCGCGGCATCTGCGGTGTACGTCTTGGGGGCGACGGTCGCCTTGCGCTCATCGAGCCACATCGGCAAGGCCTTGCGGACGGTGATCTGTCCGGCGCGGCGGTCGAACCCACCCGCGAGCGCGGCACGCTCGCGGGTGAGCCAGTCGACAGCCTCGCGGCGGGTGTCGAACATCTTTGTGCCGATGTCGACCCGACCTTGCTTCAGTCGCGCTTGCCAGCGACCGTTCGTCATCTTCCGGACGTTCACGCGGCCACCTCCTCAAGCCAGGCGAGCACGTCGCTACGGCGATAGCGGGGCGAGTCAGGAGAGAGCCAGTAGACGCGAGGTCCCTTGCCGGTTGCCCGCCAGCGGCAGAGCGTCGACGGCGTCACCTTGAGCGCTTCGGCGACCTCGCGCGATGTCCAGAGGATCGGCAGCACATCGTTCGGGTCGTTGGCTGATCCCGCGACGGCCAGGTGATCGCGGCGGCTGATCTTGCTCATCAGTGGGCCTCCTTGGCGCTCGTGTTGTGGGTTGAGGTGGGGTGAGCCGTACCAGCCGTACCAGCCGTACCAACGGCGTGTTTCGGCTGGTCAGGTGCGGATTTTGGGTGGTACGGCTTTGGTACGGCTGGTACGGCTTGGGATTTCTGGTACGGCTTTGGTACGGCTCGATTTCCCAAGCCGTACCACTCGGAATCGTGGCCTGACCTCGGAAAACAGGGTCTTGGTACGGCTGGTACGGCTGGTACGGCTTGGGGCCCTCGACGTGTCGCCGGTCGGGTGGGGTGGGTGGTCATCGACGGGCCTCCGGGTCGCAGGTCGGGTGTGTGCGGGTGCCGTCGTCGATCGCGAGAGGTTGGCGGCAGATGAGGCAGGTTGGGGCGGGTGCGCAGTAGCGGGCCCAGGCGTCGGCGAACGCGGCACGCTGGTAGCCCTTGGCTTGTCCGGTGTCGAACCGGATCGTGTCGGATCGGATGTCGAAGTCGCGCAGCAGGAAACCGAGTTTCATCGCGGTCAGACCTTGCAGCGGGTTGGAGTAGGTCGCCCACGGTGCCTCGGGGTCGTCCTTGAGCCGGTCGAGCAGGACCGAGGTGGGCAGCGCTTCGGCGTCACCGAACGCGGTACGGCAGTCGGTCAGCAGTCGGGTTTGCAGGGTGGTCTGTGCGTTGGCGTCGCGGGTCTCGGTGAGGGTGACGCAGGCTTCGCGGCCGATCTCGGGCCAGTCGCCTCCGGCAAGGTCGGCGATCGCGAGCAGAGGTTCCCAGGTGTCGGCGGCGCGGTCCTCGACCGGCATGTCCGGGGTGGCGGTGCCGAGGTGGTCATGATGCGCGACCACCCACTGGTTCAGCCGCTTTCGGAGGTTGTCCAGCGCTGGACCATCACGGCGAGTCCGGTACGGCGCGACGGACTCACCAGGCGCGCGACGACGCATCCGGATAACGACGGCGCGGTCCTCGATGGTGTCCGGCATCGCACCGATCCCAGCGAGGGCGGCCATGGCGAATGTCTGGATGCGCTCGACGCTCGAGTTAGCGGCGTTGTAGCGCAGCGCGGGCCGGTTGCGCTGGTGTCCGGCGTTGAGCAGGCCGCGTAGGTCTTCGTTCTCGCCTGCCTTGGGTCCGAAGATGGTGTCGGCCTCGTCGAGCAGGATCGTGGGCGGGTTCTTCGTCTTCATCCCGATGGAGCGGTAAACGGCGCTGGGTGAGGCGTTGACGGTGAGCAGCGGGTCATGGCAGGTCGCCTCGGCCAGGTCGAGCAGCCGCGACTTGCCGCATCGTTTCTCCGGGGCACGGATCACCAGGCGGGGCGCGTGGGCCCACACGGGTACGGCGTGGGTGGCGGCGATCCAGAGAACGACCCCGGTCATGGCGTGAGCATCGGGGAGGATGACGTACTTCCCGATCGCATCGCGAACCTCGTTGAGCAGCAGCTCTCCCGCGTTGGGCGCGAAGTCGGCCGGGGTGAGCCTTTCCTCACCCGGGCTGACCGTGACGTTCTCGGCGGTGGTGGTGTCGTCGGCCATGGGTTGTTCCTCCGGGTTGGGTTCCGAGTTGGGCGTTGTCTGGTCGTCTCGTTGGTCGAAGGCGTGGGTCATGCGGCGCTCCGGGTCGCGGCGCGGCGGAAGCCGGACAGGATCGTGTTCTCGGCCTCGTAGGCGGTGTAGGCGCGAGCGGCGATGTGCCCAGCGGCAGCGACCAACAGCCGGTCGAGCGCGGAGTGTTCGGTGATCAGGTCGCGTGCAACCAACTTTCCGACTGTGGCGGCCGCGACGAAGAGCGCGGCGTTTCGGCCGCCCTTGGTCGCGTCCAGCAGACCCGCGACGCCGTTTGCGTGGTCGCCGTTGATCGCGATGTCGAAGACGCGGTTTACGTACGCGTCCGGGTCGCGCAGTGGCTCGCCGGACCCGATCGGCTGTAGTGGTCGGGCCTGTGTCCTAGAACCGTCCTGAGAGCGGTTCTGTGACGTGCGGGTGGCGGGTCGGCGGTCGTGGGTGAGGAGGTCGAGCAGGAACATCGGGAGCGGTGCGGCCGGGCGGTCGTCGATGATGTCGTACGCGCTAGCTCCGATGCTGGTTGGCGGTGCGGCGACGTATCCGCCGTGGGCGCGGGTGTCGATCAACCAGCCGATCTTTCCGGCTGTGTTGCCGTAGGCCACATCGGCCGGCGCAGCGTAGTAGAGGTGGGTTCCTCCGGAGACGGTGCGCACGGTGTAGGTCGGGGTGATGGTGCCGCCGTGGACTCCGGCGAGGTGGTCGAGCACGTCGGCGCCAGTGGTGATCTCGAACGACTTCCACGGTTCGGGGATCTCGGTTCCGGGCTTGTGGGTGTCGAGGTCGACCACGACCAGGCGGGAGGGCCCACAGGCGATCCCGACTCCGTAGGCGGGGTTGCTGGACCATGCTTTGGTGATCTTGTCGGCGCGGATGGTGGCGCGTTGCTCCCACCCGGCGTGAGTGGTGCGGCACCCCGGGGCGGTGCCATCGCAGTCGGTGGCACGGTGGTTCGGCGTAGCGGGCCGCTTGGAGCCGGGCAGCAGGGGGAAGACTCGCCAGCCACGGGCGGCGTAGTCCAGAGCGGTCGTGAGGCTGTCGGTCAGGGTGTCAGGCTGCTGCTGCATCATCGATCTGTCCTTCCTCGGATTCGTGCTGGTCGTGGTGCTGGTCTGGTTCGTGGCGGTCGGGTCGGGCGAGGGCGACCATGAAGCCCTTCAAGGTCGGTCGCGGGTGCTCGGCGGCGTACTCGGCGAGTTCGGTCGGATAGCCCAGGGATTCGGCCTCAGCGGCGAGGAACCAGGCGTGCGAGGCGTTGTGAAACTCGCTGGTGATCAGGTCGCGCCACCAGTGGCGGCGACGCTGCACATAGCGGCGGCGCGGACGGCGGGGAGGGCGGCTCATCAGGCACCCGCAGCCCTGCTATTGGTCCAGCGGTAGACGGTCCGGTCGGAGACGTCGAGCAGCCCGGCGACCTCGGGCACGGGCAGCCCGTACGCGCGCAGCTCGACCGCAGCGCACGCGGCGTGGACCTGGTCGCCGTCCTCGTCGTTCAGCGGCTCATCGCAGATGGCGCACTGGTCGATGTGGTCCTCGTTGTGGTGCGCGTCGTCGTGGGTGTCAGGGATGACAGTCAGGGTCGGCGCGACACTGACAGCCGGGGTGACAGCGGAGCCGGGAGCAGTGATCTCGTGAGGGTGGTTGTCAGGGTCGGTGTCACCCGCGGTGTCAGCCCTGGTGTCAGGGGTTGTGTCAGGGGTGAGGGTCGCCTGACGGCCGATCAGCTTGCCGTAGGCGATCGCCCCGGCCGCGTGCTTCTCGGCGGACCTGGTCAGCCGGGACGCGGCGCGGTTCTCGGCGCGCTCGACGGTCACCTTGATCTCGGCCAGAGCACGGGTACGTGCGGCCAGCCGCGCCGACTCGCCGTAGCCGGTGATGGTCTCCATGTGGGCGGCGTGACGAGCCTCGATCACGGCCAGGGCTCGCTGGTCGCGGATCTCTGCCGTGCGGGACCGGATGATCGCGGCAGTCTCCGGGGAGACGGTGACCTGGTCGCGGATCCCGTCAGCGACCAGCAGCAGCGCAGCCAGCGCCGGAATCGCCGACCAAGGGCCCATGTGCCCGACAGCAGCGAGCAGGACCGTCGAGGCGGCCACAGCAACCGCCGTGGCGGCACCGAAGCCGTAGGCGGCGGCTCGCTGTCCGGACTTGTAGGCACCGATCGTGGTGTGACCCAGCGCAGCCCACACCACATCAGCGGCGAGAGCGACGGCTACACCGACAGCGGGCGCGGCAGAACCTGCGGCGGGGATCATCGCGGCGACCTGCGGCGCGATGGTCACAGCGACCTGGACGAAGCCAACGAAGGTCATTCCGTAGCCGACACCAGCGAGGCCAGAGGGCCGTTTCTTGGTGGTGGTGGTGTGCGCGTTCATGGCGGTGAGTTCTCCTGTTTCGGACTGTTTCGGGCATGGGTGAGGTAGGGACTTGGGCCAGCGAGACGTTTCTGGAGGGTTTCTCCGCTACCGGGTGGAGGTGTTGGGCGAGGTGGGTAGCGGTAGCGGGCGGGAGGAGGGGTCGGATCGGCCCGGATCCAGGGTTCGAACGGGTGCGCGAAGTGGAGGGCTACTCCGCTACGTCGCTGGTCAGGTAGCAGTTTCGGTAGTAGCAGGGGTGCTACGGGTAGCAGCCGCTACGGCTACCGATTCCGGGGTTCAGACGGGTGCAAGGACACCTCCGATCGGGTTGTCGGGGTCGTCGGTGTCGGTGTGGCCGAGTGTGTCGGTCAGGTCGCGGCGGACCAGACCGCGTTTGTTGGTCTGCTTGCCGTCGATGACCTTCTTGACCTGGACGGTGCGGATCCCGTGGGGTTTGACGGCAGCGGTGACCTGCTCCCCGGTCCACCCGCCATAGAGCGACCCGTTGTGCTCGGCGAGGCGGGCGGCGAGTTCGTCGCACCAGACCTTCCCGTTGCTCCACTCCGGGTCGTGCTCGGGCCAGACCGCGAGGAGGTGGTCCAGGATGGATCCGGTGTCGTCGTCGGGCAGGATCTCCCCGGCCGCCATTCCGGTCAGGCGGCCAGCGGCCAACCGCGCAGCACGGGCACGGGCACAGATGACCTCGGCGGCGGGCGCGTCCACGAAGGAGGACCGGACGATGACCGGGTCGTCACCCTCACCGACGAGGTAGGCGATACCGAGGTCTTTACGACCGAAGGTGGTCGCGCGGATGCCGGACTTGTACATCGAGGTCCCCAGGACCATGTCGTTCTCGACCTGTCCCATGACCTTGAGGCACAGCCGCAGGACCGCGTTCGCGGAGATGCCGGTCGGGATGGACTTGGCGTCGGGGCGCTGGGTGGCCAGCCAGACCATGATCCCGACCGCGGGTCCGCGCTTGACCAGGTCGGTGACGATCTCGGCGATCTCGGCCCCGTGGGTGGGGTGCTCGAACATCTTCTGTGTCTCGTCAAAGGCCCAGAAGATCGGGTGCAGTTTGAGGGACTTCTCCGAGGCGAGAGCGTCGGTGACCTTGGACTCGGGGCACACCTCCCGGGGCAGGGTCTTGATGGCCTTGTAGCGGCGGCGCATCTCGATCGCCCCTTCCCGCAGGTCGCGGACGAGGTAGTCGATGTCTTCGGGGTCGTCCCCGGACCGGTTGGCGTGGGCGACGTCATCGAGCATCCCGAGGTCGGATCCGC
The DNA here is from genome assembly GCF_013408335.1 of Nocardioides panzhihuensis. Lineage (NCBI taxonomy): Bacteria > Bacillati > Actinomycetota > Actinomycetes > Propionibacteriales > Nocardioidaceae > Nocardioides > Nocardioides panzhihuensis. Next base: position 5,846,049 of record NZ_JACBZR010000001.1, read on the forward strand.
CCTTGAGGTTGTAGGTGTGCAGCTCGACGCGCGGGTCCAGCGCGGCAGCGAGGCAGAGCAGGCGCAGGGTGAACGTCTTACCCATGCGCGGCAGGGCACCGATAAGACCGGTCGCGAACATCAGGGTCACGACCACGGGGCGGCCACGCTGGTCGACACCGATCGGGATCGGCTCGAACACGTTGACCTTCCCGGAGGTGGCCAGCGGCCAGGGCGCGGGCTTGGACTGGGCCAGGGACTTGTCGGCGACGTAGAGGACCAGGCGGCCGACGTGGACCTCGGGGTCGGTCTCGGGCCACACCTTCCCCAGGGAGCGACGCAGACCCGAAGCGAGACGGTCGCGCTGCTCGATCACCTCCGAGGCAGTCACCCCGGGCGGGAGGTCGAGTTCGGCACGGAACCCAGCACCGTCACGCATGATCGGCGAGACGAACGCGATCGCCTTCGCACCCTCCTTAGCCATGGCCTGGTTCAGCCGCGCCAGACCCAGCGAACCGAGCGCGTTGAGGATCAGGTCCGAGGTAAGCCGCGGCTCCTTGGCCGTGTCCACGGCACGGCCGGTGATCGGCTTGTCCGGGTTGCGACCGAGCAGGCCGAGACCAGCCAGAGCGGCCAAGCCGAGACCGAGCTGGACCATCAGGGAGTCGATCCCGTACACGACGTAGGCGGCGATGCCGGCCACGGTCAGGAGCATCAGGACCGCAAGGAAGACGCGCGCTTTGATCTGGCGGCGGTGGTCCTCCCTCAGCCGGAGATAGGCCCCGGCGTCGAGGGTGTTGCCGCGTACGGTCATCCGGTTCTCTTTGTCCTCGGCGTCGAAGATCCAGCCCCAGCACATAGCCATGACACGGCCCAGGCCGAGCGGGGACCGGGCGGCCAACTTCGCGTAGTACGTCGGCAGACGCACCCCGTGATAGGTCGTGGTGTGGCCGTAGTGCTTCACCGCCCACGCAGCCGCCGACTTCGCCGACTCGCGGTCCTTGGCCCAGGCGGGCAGGATCTCCCGGCGCGGGGCAGCCTTGACCGTGCCGGACCGGTCGTCGCGAACGGCGAGGACCTGACCGTCAACGATCTCCGGAGTCGTCTCCGTGTCGTCCTCGGCGGCGGCGTCGGTGTTGTCGTGAGCGGCCTGAGCGCGCTCAGAGACGTTCTCGGCGATGGCCGGGGCAGCGTTGGTGCTCTCAGAGGCTTCAGGAGCGGCCTCACGGGCGCGGCGAGCCGCGTCGAGGTCGTAGACCCCGATCCCGTGGGCCTCTTGGTTCGGTGTGGTGGTCATGATCAGGCTCCCTTCTCAGCAAGGCCAGCGGCCTTGGTCAGGTTTTTGGCCAGGGTCCGGGCGGCGGCGGGGGTGATGGTGTGGACGCCGACCTGGACATACGGCGTCCTCGCGGACGGGTCGACGACGATGTCGGGGGTGTTGGGCCCCGACCTGATGACGGTGACCTTGGGGCGCTTGGGCATCAGAACCAGCCCTTCGCCACTGGGTTGGTGCGCTTGACCGGCTTCTTGTTCCGGTACGGGTCGGACGCTTTGCCGACCTTGGCCTTCTTGCCCGCGTGCGGGTCCTTGGAGCCGGGCAGCTTCTTCGCGACCTTCGCGCGGTGGGTCCGGGCGACGTGGCGTGCGGTGTCCTTGACGGTGCCGTGGCCGAACAGGCCGGTGTACTCGACAGCCATGGCGTCACTTCACCCACTTGGGGAACTTGTAGTTCTCGGCCATGTCGGCCTGCTTGAGGTAGACCTTGGCCAGGTCTTCGCAGGTCTTCGCGGCGGCAGGCTTGCCCTGCTCACGGAAGCGCGCGGCTCCCTTCTCGGCCATCTCAGCCTCGCGGCGGAACTTCGCAGCCTGTTTCTTGAAGTCGGCCCGGGCGGCTGCCTTGTTGATCTTCATGACTAGTTCCTTTACCTCTCGGTGGTGGTGTTGTCAGGCCAGGGGTAGGAGGCGCCAGCTGCACGCGCGGTCGCGGCGATCACCAGCCGCAACGCGGTGCGGTCCAAGCCGGGCAGGACCTCGTTGAGGCAGACCGTGCGGTCGTAGGAGGCCAGGGACAGCGCGATGTCCAGCAGGCGACGCTCACCCCCGGAGAGGTAGCCACCGTCCGCGCGGTCGGCGTCGATCCAGGCAGCGCCGGGCTCGACCCGGACCCACGACCCGTTCAGCAGGCGACCGCCCCAGGCACGGACCAGCAGCTCGACCGCAGCCTCGTCGGGAAGGGAGCCCTTCGCCCAGCGGCGCAGAGCGGCCGCGATCTCGGGCTTGGATGTCGGGATCTTCGCCAGGTTCTCAGGGGTGCTCATGCTGCGGCCTCCGAGACGGTCCACACGCGCTCGGTGGTCGACATCTTCACGAACACCGTGGTCTCGCCACTGCCAGCAGGGACCCGACCGGACCAGTCGTGACGAATCAGCAGCCCGATCGCGTCAGCGACGTAGGCCCGGGCATCCTCGCTCAGGTAGAGCGCATCGGCGATCAGCTGTGCCGCGACAAGCCCAGCGGGCTCGATCTCCAGCAGCACAGCGGGTCGACGCTCCGGGGCCCCATGAGCGAGACGAACGTCCGTCCCCGCGCTCACCTTGAAGCCGTGCACGTCCACGTTCGGGACACACTCCAGGATGTTTGCGGCCCAGGTCAGATCCCACGACTTCGCGGTACTCATCGGGCACCCCCGGCGATGTTCGAGGCGGCCGAGAGAGCCGACGTCATCGCCGTCTCGATCCCGTCCAGGATCGGCGCGCCGATCGTGGTCGAGGCCAACGAGAGACCGAGGACCGCACCGAAGGCGAGGACACCCGGGTGGGTGCCGCCCCAGCGGACCATGAAGACAGCGACGATCAGGAAGATGATGAACAAAGGTGCGGTAACCATGACTAGATATGCCTTTCAGGCGGCCTCGGCCGGGACGGCCGGGCGAGGGTCGGTGATCGTGTAGACAGGCGCGGCCGAGATCGCCGCGTCGTGGTTGGCCTGCTGGACCAGCAGGTGCAGCAGTGCCGTCATCGCCCGGCGGTGGGCCCGCTTGGCGAGCGCGTCGGCCGGGTCAGCGAGCAGACGGCACTCGGCCTCGACCAGATCGACCTCAGCAGCGATCTGCGGCCACTCGGCTTCAATCGCGGCCAGGTCATCTCCGGTCGGCTCGTCTCGTGTGTTCGCGAAGTGGTCGGTGTGCATCGGGGTGGTTCCTTCCGGGTGATGAGCGGGTGTTGCTTGGTGGCCGGGCCGGGGCTGCCTCTGGGGCTCACCCCGGGCCCGGGGATCGTGGGTCAGGCTCCGTACTTTCGGGAGCGGGCAACCTGACGACCGGCTTCGGTAAGGGCGAACAAGGCATCGCCGGACGGGAAGGACCGGACGCAGCGGATGAGGCCGCGCTCAGCGAGACCCGTGATGACGCGGTGGTGGTGCTTCCGGGTGGCGATCTGGCCACGGTTGACCGTGTCGGCGGTGTCCTTGCGGGTCTGCCAGGCGGCGTACATCGCGTCGAGGGTCTTGCCCTGGTTGGCGGTGATGGTGGCGGTGGTCGTGATCATCTTCATGCCCTTTCCGTGGCCTGGCAGCCGGGTGGCTGCCTGTGTTCTACCTAACAACGGAATGGCTCACCATGTCAACTGTTAGGTAGAAGTTTCTGCGAGAAATTTCCGCTCGGGCTGGGGTCGTGCGACAGTTGTCAGCGAAACTGTTAGGTCAGAACGAGCACACTGAATGGCGAAGGTCGAACTAGGGAGACGCATGACAGACGGGCCAATCGACGCACTGGCGGGTGCGAAGCAGCAGCGGATCGCACGCGACATTCAGAACCAGATCGAGGCGGGGGTCCTACGTGACGGCGAGGTCATGCCGTCGACCCGAACGCTCGCCGAGCAGACGGGTGCGAGCGTCTGGACGGTCAATGAGGCGATGAAGGCACTCGCAGAGATGGGGCTGGTGGAGAACCAGTCGCGTTCGCGCCGGATCGTGCGATCTGCGCACCTCACGCCCAAGGTGAGCGAGGCGGCTCCCCGGGCTCTGCTGATCGGCGGCTACGCGGGTAGCGGCAAGACCGAGCTCGGGCGCATCCTCACCCGGCTGACGGGCTGGATGATCATCGACAAGGACACCATCACCCGCCCAGTTGTCGAGGTGGCTCTTGAGGCGTTGGGGGCTGAGTCGAGCGATCGGGAGTCGGAGACCTATTTGTCAAAGGTCCGGCCGCGTGAGTATGAGGCGCTGATGTCGACGGCGCACGAAAACACGGCATGCGGCGCTGGTGCCGTCGTCACGGCTCCCTTCTTGCGTGAGTTCAAGGACGCGTCGTGGCTCGCGCGCCAGCAGGCGCAGTTTGCGGACGACGGATTACCCATGACCGTCGTGTGGGTCACCTGTGACGCGGACACGATGCTGACCTATGTACGTCGTCGGGGTGCAGCTCGTGACGCGCACAAGCTGGCCACCTGGGACGCGTACATGGAGGCGATTGACCTCACGTTCCGTCCAGTCGTGGACCATCACGTCATCGACAATTCGACATCTGCGGAGCCTCTTAAGGATCAGGCGGCGCGACTGATAGCAACGCTCGCCGAGGTGCCCGCGAAATGACTCGCGGGGTGATCCTCTACGGTCCGCCGGCCGCTGGGAAGGACACCGTCGACGCTGCCCTTCGAGCGCTGTCGGATGACTACGTCCACTTCGCGCGAATCAAGGTCGGCGAGGGTCGCCGAGAGGGCTACCGAATTACGACCAGCGCCGCGCTCCAAGAACTACGGGAGCGCGGCGGCGTCGTGTGGGAGAACAGCCGCTACGGTGCGACCTATGCGGTTGACAGGCCTGGCCTGATCGACGCGCTCGGCCATGGGGTGCCGGTCCTCCACCTAGGACAGGTCGAGGCGGTCGACGCGGTAGCCACGGCGGTCAGTGGAGCGCGTTGGGTTGTCGTTTCTCTCTGGTGTCCGGAGGATGTCGCAGTCGATCGGTTGCGGCAGCGGGGGAGTGCGGACGTTGCAGAGCGTCTGGAGGCATGGCGGGCGACGCCCGAACTGGGAGAGGCAGACCTCAGGTTCGATACATCCATGGTCGAGCCGCGTGATGCAGCGCGACGTATTGACGCACATGTTCGGAAGGCCTGCACGCTCGCCGATTCATTCCCCCCCGATTCCCCCCGAGGGTGAAACGACATGCAATACATGCAACGCCTGCCAGGTGTTCTCAACCCATAGTTCTGGGTCTCCAAACCTTCGCAATGAGAAGGCCAGGGGTTCGAATCCCCTCAGCTCCACCAAGAAATACCAGGTCAGAGCGGGCATCCGTCATCCAGAACCAAGGATGAACAGATGCCCGCTCCGCGTTTACTCCGCGAATTCAGCCAAACCACCGCTCAGCTCGAGACGACATGGTCGAGGTTCCTCGGGCCGTCTCGGCCACTCGCGGCAGGCTCGGTGCCTTGGGGTGCATGGACACCAACCACAACGCCCACGACAACCCCGACGCCTACGACGCCCACGCCGCGACTGCGCCGTTCGGAGACGTGCTCACCCTCTCCGAACTCTGCGCCCACCTCCACGTCCCCATCCAGACCCTCTACGACCTGCGCTCCCAGGGCCGCGGGCCGCGGGGATTCCGAGTCGGCCGCGAACTTCGGTTCCGGGCGGGCGAGATCGAGGCTTGGCTGGCCAGCCTGGAGGAGGAGGACGCCCAACGTCATCGTCCCGACGCGGAGGCCGGCTGACGGGGGTGAGCGGTGATGACTCGACCGCGCATCGACATCGGCACCTACGGCACGATCACCACTCGCCGTAAGGGTGAGAAGACGATCGCTGAGACCCGGGTGCGCGATGCCGACGGCAGGGTCCGGCAGGTTCGGGTCAGCCGAGAGACAGCACCGCAGGCACGGCGTGAACTCAAGAAGCGACTGCTACGCCGCCCCGGATTCGGTCACGCCGGCGACCTGCGCCCCGACGCGCCGTTCACCACCCTCGTCGAACGCTGGGACGCTGACCTGGAGACCAAGGAGCTGGCCGACGGCACCAAGGACCACTACCGCGACCAAGTCCGCCTGTACATCATGCCCGCGTTCGAGCACTTCACCCTCGCCGAACTCACCACAGGCCGAGTGGAGGCGCTACTCAATGCCCAGGAGGCCGACTCGCCCTCCCGCGCCCGCAAGACCCGCACTGTGCTCAACCTGCTCTTCGGCTACGCACTGCGCCACGACGCGATCAACCGCAACCCCGTCCAGGGCACCTCACGGCTGCGAGCGGTGAAGAACAAGCCGAAGGCGCTCACCCTCGAACAGGTCAGCAAGATCCGCGAGGCCGCCGCCAACTGGCGCACCCAGCCCGGGCTGCCGGGCCCGAAACCCGACGGCCAGGTCCGAGACATCATCGAGATCCTGCTCGGCACCGCGATGCGCCCGGGCGAGGTGCTGGCCCTGCGCCCCTGCGACATCACCGACGGCCCGGCCGGGATGATCGCCGCGGTCACAGGCACCGTGGTGCAGCGTAAGAAGAAAGGCACCTTCCGCCAGGAACGCCCCAAGACCGACTCCTCGAACCGGCTCGTCCCGGTCCCGGAGTTCGCTGCTGCGGTGATCCGCCGCCGGCTGCGCGGCGTCCCAACTGAGCGCACCATCTTCGCCGGCCGCACCGGTGGCCCGCTGGTCCCGCCCAACGTACGCCGCACCTTCCGCGAGTTTCTGGTCGACGCGGGCTTGGGTGACTCCGGGATCAGCCTGCGCTGGTACCGCCGCACCGGAGCAACTGTCATCGCCCGTGGCATGGACAGTGATGCGGCAGCCACGTTCCTGGGCCACACCTCATCGGCGATCACCGAGGGCTTCTACATCGAGGTCGACACCACCATCGACCGGACCCCGGCCTCGCACATGGAGCGCACTTTCCGCCGGGAGAACCCCGACGGCACCCTGCTCACCCTCCCGCCCGCACCCGGGGAGGACGAGGTCATCGCGCGGGTCGAGCAGGAGGTTGATGACGGTGACACCGCCGCGTGATGCTGCCCGGGTGTGTCGACACCGGTGGTGATGGCCGGGTCCGTCACCAGTGCCGCATCAGCGCTCGGATCTGATCGGGGTCCAACCCGTATTCGGCCAGCCGCCGGAACACCCGCAGCCTCTTCGCGCGGGTCGCGGTTCGGCGTCGGTAGTCCTGCCCCCATGCCTGAGCGTCGGCGAGGATCAGCTCCTCGATGGCTTGATCCTTGGTCCAGCCGATCAACGGCCACCACGCCTCGCAAATCTCCGGAGGCAGGCCGTCAACCAGATCGGGCCATACGTCGACCAGAAGTGCAGCGTCGAGGTGCTCGAAGAGCTGCGTTTCGTCGCCGTAGCGCAACAGCCAGGCATAACCAGCAGCCCGCTTGTCGCGGTCACCCAGGGAGAACACCTTGTGATCGCGACCGTGCCATACCCATAGCGGCGCGAAGCACCGCTCGGGCGACAACCGCCACAGCCGGTTCGGCACCAGGGCCGTGGATCGCCCGGGCCCAGCGACCTCGATCTGGTGGAAGATGATCCGCTCGTTTAGAGCGAGCTCGAAGTCGAGGCAGCGCAAGATCCGCTCCAGGACCGCCAGGGTGGGCGACTTCGTGCCACGTTCGTAGGCCGACAGCGATGGCTGTGACGTTCCGCTTCGGCGCGCGAGCGTCTCTTGGGTCAGCCCGCGAGCAACGCGAGCGGCCTTCAACAGCGAGCCCTCGTGGCCGATGGCCATACCAAAACATAACTCTTCGGATCTGGCACGCTCAAGAGGCGTCTTTGTGCGGTGCACCTACCTGGTGACAACCAGGAATGGGGGACTCGATGAGCGTTGCAGACCAGTTTGGACTCGACGATCCAGCGTCACCGCTGCTCGCCGAAGCGCGAGAAGGATGGGAACGATGGTGCGCCGTCGACCCGCGCCTGGCCGTGGTCGATGACCTCGCTGACCTCAGAGAATGGACCCGCAAGGCCGATGTCGCGGACAAGACGGCGGTGTTACGGACTCTGGCGACTCTCACCGCCAGCGACCGGTCAGCAGTCGCAGCCCTGGTGTGGCTCCTGATCCCTGGAGCGTGCAGGGTCGCAGAAGGGCTGAGCGACCTGTCGCTCGACATCGATGCACTGGTCGCCTCCGAGCTGTGGGTGCAGGCCTGTCAGGCGCATCGGTTACGAACGCCGTGGCTGGCCCGGGCACTCCTGAACGCGACCCGACGCGAGGTCACAGCCTCCCTCGGTGTCGGTAGCCGTGCCGACCGCCACTGGAAGCATGTGCTGCTCACTGACGAGCTTGCCATGCTCGCGAGCTTCGCCAACGATCGCGCAGACCTGGAGGGGGAGGTCGCGCCGGAGGTGGAGTTGTGTGAGTTCCTCGACCAGGCAATCCGCGACCACGCTGTCGAGGAGGAGGATGTGCGCCTACTCCACGAGCTCGCCGCCGCCGCCGAGACCGTCAGCGCACCGCCACGTCGCGGACGACTCGGCTTGACCACACCTGCGGCCGTCGAGCTGGTAGCCCGCGACCACCCACAGGCGGCCCGTACGCTGCGGCGACGCGCTGCGCGTTCGTTGGACCGGCTGAAGATCTATGCCGCGGTGTGGACCGACGACACCAGCTGGGAGCGTGGGTGTTCAGAGCAGAAGGGCCGGGAGATCGGTGCAGCCTGACCCGGCAGGTCGTGATGACACGATCCTGTGGAGTCTGCATGAGGTTTGGCGCCTGGCAGCGGTTCGATTCTCACCAGCGGCGGTTCGGCCGGCGTTGTCGGGAGTGCCAGTAGATCCAGTCTCGCTCTTCTTTGCCGAGATCTGGCGGCGGCAAGCTTCCCCGTTGCTTGAAGTGCCACATGACCGACCGTGCGCCGAGGGTCGTCATGCCGTCAGCCAGGAGTGCCTTGAAGGCGTCGAGTGATGCTCGGGTGACCCGGTAGTGGGTCTGGCCTGGGGCGTAGAAGCGCCGGTCGAGGCACCAGCAGATCTCGTTGGCCTTCCAGATGGGGACGTCCAACTCCTCTGCAACCCGTCGGGCCGATACGAGCAGTTTGGGCGGGTCGGGCGGCTCCCAGTGCTCGGGCCGCATCTTCACCACCAGCCTTTCCTGGACTCTCGCGGCATCGAGTTCACCCAGGCGAGCAGCGATCCGTACACGATCCGATAGTTCCTCGCGCCCTCGCCGATGAAGACGCGGTCAAGATCACCGAGCGAGACTGCCTGACGGATCGCATGCTCAGGGAGACTGAGCATCCACGCGGCCTCCTTGACAGTGATGAGGATCTTCTCATCGTACGGATCGCTCACGTCGCCAGAAAACAGCGCGTCTCCTGCTGGCCGGCCTCCTCGGCGTCGCTTACCGGCTGGCGAGTCGATGGTGAGGTCGACCTCGGGTTTGGCCTCCTTCTTCTTCCCAGGCCGCTCGCGTGCCGGTGTTGTTGCAGGCGCCTTGGACACCGGCTCGGGTTGCGACCAGAAGTGGCCGGGCGGGTATGCCCCATGCTCGAGGTAATGGAGGCCGGCGGTTGTGAGCGTTGCATGCCATCGGGGTCCACGGCCCCTGATCTTGACGAGCCTTCGCCTCTCCAGAGCGCGTGCGGTCAGCCGCTGCGGGTTCGTCGCTTCGCCGGCACCGGGATCCCTCGCAAGCCAGTTGAGCACCGCCAACTGGGTGTCATTGAGTCGTGCTGTCACGTGCCCTGAGCCTAGGGCGATGATTCGGGGACCATCGAGCAGAACCGCGGGTAGACCGGCTCCGGGCGCGATCCGACTGCGAGGCCGCGAACGCAGGACTTCTGCACCGCACGCAGCGGATGCTGCTGCCGAGACAGCGTCGTCAAGACCTTCACCGTGGCGAGGGACCCGTGGGGAATCGGCAGACTTCCCAGAAGACGAGGCTCTCTTGGAGCGAGATAGGGTCCGAACGTGACGGGGTGGGTCACAGGCCGAATGCCGAGGGGCTAGCGTGCCCGGCTGACTCGCGTCGTGACTGAAGCGGGTCGTGTGGGGTGAGTTTGCGGATGCGGTAGGTCAGGGCGGCGATGGCATGGCTCTCGGGCAGAGCACGGCTGGCGAGGGCACGGTCGAGCAGTCCGCTGGCGTCGTGGCCGCGGCGATGGAGTGTGTCGAGCATGCGGGCGAGTTCGATGGCCTCGCCTCTGGTGTGGTCGTCCTGGGCTGGGGTTCCTGTCCGGTGGATGATCAGCTCGTGCCAGCGGCGGACCGAGTCGCTGTGGCGAACGGTGAGCTGCCGTAACAGGTGGCGTTGGAAACGAGCGGCGATCGGGTCGTTGACGGCTGGCCCGGTCGGGCGCGGATCGTCCTCCGGCACGTCGTGGGCAGCCCGCCACAGCGCCACGGTGTCGTGGAGGTCGCCGAGGACATCGGCATACCGGGCGATCCAGGCGGGACGCTTCCCGTTCTTCATCGCAGTCGGTGCGTCGGCGCCATGCGCGTGGTTGAGGAAGCCGTCTGCGGTCACCTCGACGTGCCGGGCGCGCGCGGCGAGGTAGGGACCCCACGACTCGTCGCGCGCGAGGCCAGCGGGAACTGACGGGAGCCAGGGGAGCGGGCCCACGCCCGCCGCCTCGATGGCTTCCTCCCAACCGCTTCCGAGCACCCGTTGTGCTCCGGTGGTGACCGCGTCGCCATAACGTACGGAGGCGTCGTGGAGCTGGGTGGACCAGCTGCGACCGCGGCGGAGCGTGGTGGTGGCCGAGACCGCAGCCCCGTCACGAGCCACCACCTCGTCGAGGACCTGGATCGCGGTCAGCTGCTCCTCTATCCCTGGCAGCGTGCACTGCTCCCGATCGGCATCGACCGGATCGACCGGTTCGAGCACCACATGGACATGGTTCTCAAGCCGGCCGCGGGTCAGCATCGTGTACAGCATCTGCCGGTCCTCGCGGCCATCGACGATCCCGTGGACGACGTCGGTGGTGAGGCCTTGGGCGGTGTGGACGGTCGAGGCGTAGCCGAGCTCGACATGGTCGGCCACATAGTCAGCGGGCAGCACCGCGGTCAGGCCGGTGGTGGCGTGGCGGACGGTCAATGTGCCACGGCGGACGCGGGTGATGGTCCAGCGGTCACCGTTCTTGACCCAGTCGGTGCCAGAAACCGCGAGACGCCGCTGGTTGTGGCGGGTGATGATCGTGTCGCCGACGGATGCCTGGTTGCCATCGGCCAGCTCGACCTGGGTCCGCGGGTCGACGCCGCCGAGACGCTGGGTGCGTGCCAGTTGGTTGAGGGTGGCGACCATGTCTCGTGTGGGCGCCAGCATGAGTGCGTCCAGGCCATGCTCTCGGTCGTGTTGCCAGGCGGCGAGGACCTCGGCCATCGTCGTGTCCTCGTCGCCGGTGTGGACGCGGTCGTGGTCGAAGTAGAACCCGATCGCGGCCCGGTCGCCGTCGCGAAGGTCGAGGGAGGCTGCGGCCTCGCCGGGATCGATGAAGCGTACGACCTCCTCGAGCCGGTCGGCACCGTGCCGGTGGGCGATATCCCGCAGCACACCACCGGCACCGACCGCTGAGAGTTGCTGGTCATCGCCCAAGAGCCGGATCATGGCACCGCGTGAGAGGCAGAAGGTGACCACGCGGTCGAGGGTCAGGGTGTCGGCCATCCCTGCCTCGTCGATCACGACCAGGGTCTCGGGCCCGATGCGGGTGCTCAGTCCGTTGCGATGGTCTCGACCGGCGTGGTTTTGGGTGAGGATCTCGTCGTCGATCTTGGCGAGGGTCTCGCACGGCAGGCCAGTGGCGTCCTGGAGTACCTTCGCGGCGGCCGCGGACGGGGCCAGCCCGATCGCGTCATAGCCGTTGGCCGTCCACACCGCAGCCAAGACCTCGACCGCGGTGGTCTTCCCCGACCCCGCAGGCGCTAGGGCGAGCCGGACCCGGTGGCCGCCGGCCAGCGCATGCACCAGCGCACGTTGCCCGTCATTGAGCCGCACCCCGGCGACCGTGCTGGCCGCCAGGACGATGTCGATCTCCTCCGGAGAGAACGCGAAGTCGCTACCCAACCCGGCCGCGTCGACCAGCAGCTGTTCGGCTTGAAGGATCCGCTGACTGGTGTAGTGATCAGCACCGGTGTGCCGGTAGACACTGGTTCCGTCTGAGCGCCGCAGGCCACCCGGCTCGCGAAGATCGGCCCTCAGAAGGACGGGATCATCATCGGGTGTGAGAGGCACCGACATCCCCACGGCCGCGACCACAACATCATCAACCAGGGCGGGTAAGTCGTCGGCGGCGACCCTGCCAGATCCCGCCATTCGTACTTGGCGTTCGGCCTCGGCCCGTAGGTGCCAGCTCTGCCAGGTCGCTCGACGGGTTTCGAGCTCGGTGATCACGGCGACCGCCATTGCCCGGATCAGATGCGCTTCCATGGGTCCGCCAGAGCGCGGACCGCGATCCGACCGAGACACGTCCAGCGCCGTACGGATCATCGCATCGAGGGTCGACTCGCTGCCCAGGAACTCCGATGCCTGGCGGCGCCAGAGTCGTCGCTGATCGGCCTCGGCGCGCGGTTCGTGCTTGGGGGCACGCGTCTCGAGATTGGCCTGCTGCACCAGCCGGAGCCGTTCCGGCTCGGTCGGCGGCCGACCGTGCTCGACGACGAACGCGGTCACCAGGTCGTTCTCGCGGCGGTCGATGTCCCTGGCTCGCCGCGACCACAATCGACACAGACCGGCGGAGACACCCACGGCCTCGCGGACCGGGCGCCGCTCTCGAGGATTCGCACGCTCAGTGAACATGACACCGAGCGCTTCACCGAGCCGATACTCGAGCGCGGTGTTGTACGTCTCCGAGATCGCCACCGTGTGCTGAAACAACACACGCCCGTAGACCGTCAGCCATCGACCTGAGTGCTTCGCCTGCACCTTGTTCGCGACAGCCACATGAGTGTGGAGGTCCGGGTCGCCGGCACGCGAGTCCCGGTGACGGAACGCCGCCGCGATCAGACCCCGGGTCTCGACCTGCCGGACCCCATCGGTCCCTTCCCGGGTGAACAGCACGTCGTGCTCGACATAGGCCAACGCGTCGTGGACAGCGGCATCGTGGGCCTGCTCGATCGCCCGCGCAATCTCGGGTGGCGCGACCGCCCACAGCGCCGAGACCGACTTCACCGGACTGAAGGTCAGGTCGAACCCAGCCACTCCATCCGACCGTGTCCGCCGACCCAACGGCCGCCCAGCGACCGGATGCTCCCCGGCACCGAACAGGTGCCCCATCTGCCCGGCCGTCACCACATCGCCCGAGCCGATCCCGTCTCCGGCGAACGCGGCGAGCCCTGCCCCGACCCACTGGCCAGGTGCCTCGCCCTCGGCTTCGTAGTAGTCAGCCAACGCGGTGCTGCCGAGCTCGGTGGAGTCGCCAGCCGCCACCTGCCGGGTCAGGTACTCATACCCCGAGCCCGCGGCCAGCTTGTGGATCGTCATGGTCACACACCCCAGGGACGACGGAGGCCCGCGAGTGGCCCAGAGGAGCGGGAATGAAAGAGGTCTGCCCCGGCAGACGGGGATCTACCGGGATAGGCCAAGACTTGCGGCACTCCCACCGGGTTCGGCCTTTGCAACCGGGTAAGGAGCCGCGCGACAGCGTCCGCTGTCGAGCGTGTGTTCGTGGGCAACGTAACGGACAGTCCGGCGCCCCGGGGAACAACGGGAGTGACCATCGAGTGGTGAGGTTGCGGTGGCATCACCTTTGGAGCCGCTGCGGCGACGCGATTGGCGAAGCTTGGGGTAGTCCTTGGGCGAACTGGAGGACGACGATGCCGTTGAACATCGCTGCCCACGGGTCGATGTCTGTGACCTCTCCATCGATGATGCGAAAACCACTAGGTGCGTTCATCCAGGCATTGACCGAGATCACGCAGAATGTGCCGACCACACCGGCGATCGCCATCGGTACCACCATCAGCAGGTGTTGACGTGGCGGCATCCTGCCCCAGCCATAGAGGTAGATCCCGAGGAAGATTGCCTCTACGAAGAACGAAAGGCCCTCGAGCGCGAACGGCAACCCGAGCAAATCGCCGAATTCACCCATCAGCCCCGGCCACAACAAGCCCATCTCGAAGCTCAGCACCGTGCCGGAGACCGCGCCGATCGCGAAGAGCACCGCTGACACTTTCGCCCAGCGCTGGGCGAGGCCGAGAGCTACCGCGTCCCCGCGCGCGATCCCGCGCCAGTGCGCGACGAAGATCATCGCTGGGAACGCGACCCCGAAACAAGCTAGGACGATGTGCCATCCCAGCGAGAGCGCCATCTGCTGGCGCGCGGGAAGGAGACCCTCAGGTTCCAGGGTCGTGGCCAATGGCAGCAGGTCCGTCAACACAGTTGTGCTCATGCCCCTTCAGGAGTGGCAGTTCGAGCCAGGCGCTCGTGGCGCGCACGCGACGATCGATGGCCTGAGCGCGATGAGGATGGTGCTGTCTTCCAGGTGAGGAGAAGGGCCACGGCGAGCAGCAGCTCGGCGATGTCGCCTCCGAAGTACATCAGGTTTCCCGCAGCCTGCATCTCGGCGATGGGCTCCCTGACCTGGACAAGGAGGCCGGCGAAGATCAGTTGGGCCACTGTTGAGTGGATCGCGATAGAAACGGCGAGGACCACCAGTCTCAGTCGTACTGAGGCACGGCCCGGGGAGGGGTCGGGGCCTGCGATCGCCCAGGCGAACAGCAGTCCTGAGGCGAGGAGGTGGGCGTGGACGGCGATGTGGACGGCGTCGTGCTCGGTGCTCAGTGCGTACGGCGGGGTGAAGTAGAGGGCGATCAGGCCGCCACTGGTCAGCAGCAGTGCCAAGAAGGGGTGGGAGAGCACGCGGATGAAGCGCGTGTGCAGCAGCCGGCCTAGCCGTCGCGCCTGGCGGTGGGGGAGCTGGCGCAGCAACAGCGTGATGGGTGCTGCCAGCACAAGGGCCAGTGGAGCGATCATGGCCAGCAGCAGGTGCTGGGCCATGTGGCCGCCGAAGTCACGGTCGGCGTAGCCGTCGAATCCAGGGCTCAAAGCAAATATGATGAGGGCCGAGCCGAATAGGTAGAGCGCTATCCGGTGTATGGGCCAGCCGCGGCGACCTCGTTCACGCAGACTCAACCATAGGTAGCCGATGGCCAAGGAAGCGACCAGCAACAGCGGAAACCAGACGCTCAGAACACCTACGGTGTCGGTCCATATCCCGGTGTTGTGCCCCTCTGGTCCGTGGGCGAGTACGTCTGCCTGGGCGCGGGGTATCGCGGTGATGATGGAACTCACGGCGACCTCAGGAGCGGGTGGTGGTGGGGCGGTTCGGTGACTTCGTGGCGTCGGTGTAGCTGGCGCCGCGTTGTAGCAGCCATCCTGCGATCACCAGTAGCACCCCGAGAGCGAGGAAGGCCAGGTCCCACGCCATCTGGTTGTCTCCGCTGCGCACGTGGTGGATTCCGAGTATGTGATGGTCGATGATTCCTTCGACCAGGTTGAATACGCCCCATCCGACAAGGATCCAGCCCCACAGGGCTCGGGCGACCCACACCCTGCCTCGGGAGTGCTGGACACGGGAGTAGAGCAGGGCGATCCCGAGCAGGACCATGACCCAGGTGAAGGTGTGGAAGAGACCGTCCCACACGGTGTTCATCTGCAGGCCGTGCACGGTGGTTTGTGGGTAGTAGCGGATACCGACGTTGTCGGTGTTTGTGGAGGTCAACATGTGGTGCCACTGCAGCACCTGGTGCAGCAGGATTCCGTCGACGAACCCGCCAATCCCAACGCCCAGGACGATTCCCGGTGTCATCAGGCTTCGCGGCTCGGTTGACGTCATCGAGTTGGCGGACTGGGCATCGGTGGACATGGGATATCCCCTCCTGGGGTTGGCTGTGAGCCGCCCGGTACCCCTTCAGAAGCCTTGAGATGCTGTGCCAGCCACGCCTGATGTCTCAGCTACGGCGGGCGTACGGGTCCAGTCCGGGGAGCCTTGCCGGAGGTCATGAACGGTGATACGCGGCGCCGATGGTCCCGGGGGACTGCACGCGGCGGGAGGCATGCTCAGGGTGCTGCGCTCGGTCCAACGTTGGTGTCGCCCTTGTGTCGTTGTTGCAGCGCTTCGCGGACCCGTTGGATCTGGTTCGGACCTAGGGCGGCCTCGTCGGCGAGGGCGCCTAGGGCAGCGGTGACGCCGACCAAGCTGGCGTAGATCGGGGGGCAGGTTGGACAGCTGGCGAGGTGCGCTTCTAGCCGTTGGCGTTTCGCGGCCGAGAGTTCGTTGTCGATGTAGGCGCTGACTTGGGAGCGAGCGTCCCAACAGCGCAACGGCAGTTGATCCAGGGGGCGAGACTTCAGCTCTGCCAAGGCGGTGACCAGCATCATTCGTCCGCGACGCAGACGTTGCTTGGCGGCAGCCAGGGAGATGGACTGGATCGAGGCGATCACGGGCACGGTGAGGCCTTCCATGTCGTGGAGCACGACCGCGGACCGGTAGATGAAGGGGAGGGCCAGCAGTGCGTCGCGCAGCTCGTCGGCTGTTTCTGCGCGCTCGATCACGACCGCGGCGTCCACTGTCCAGCTGTCGTCGCGCCAGGCCGTGTCGGCCAAGGCTGCGACGTCCTCGCGGGGCGTTTCCCGCTGGCGGCGCCCCTGGTCGATGGCGAGGTTGTGGAGGATGCCGCGCAGCCACGCTCCCAGAGGCGCTTCGTGCCGGTAGGTCTCGCGACGTTCAAGAGCACGGGCGAGTGTCTCCTGCGCCAGGTCCTCGGCTCTGTGTCGGTCACCGGTGACCGACCAGGCGTAGGCCCCAAGCCGTGGGAGTTCCGCAACCAGCTGGTCGAGGAGGTCTGAACTCAACGGCGAGATTCACCCGCCGCGGTGGGGGCTGAGGGCGAGCGTCCTGCGCGGCCGAGGGTGCGGATCCCGAACGGCAGGTACAGCGGACAGGTGCCGACCGCGGAGGTTGCGGCCATGACCGCCGCGAGTGCGTAGAAGATGAGTGACAGTGCACTGAGTGGGCCAAGGATGATGCCCGCGACAACGAGTACCGGCGCGATGACGAACAGGCGGATGGAGCGGTCTGCACGTCCCATGTTGAGTTTCATCAGTCCCCCAATGGTGGTGGGTTTGTATCGGTAGACGCAGCACGGCTGCTTATCGATACAAACCGCTGACCCGAGTGGCCCGCGCGGCCGGACTGTCGGTCTCGAACGAGTCCGATGACCTCAAATGGTCGAGACAGTGGAAACCGGCGGAGCCATCGTCCGTCGTTGAGAAGGTCATCGAACCGGCTGTTGGTGGCTCGAGCCGGAGGCCGGCATCTGGTCTCGACGTTGGTCGTCGGCCTTGCTCAGGCGAGGGCGAGGAACAGTTTCTCCATCTTCTTGACGTCCACGTCCTCCAGCCCTTCCTCGCTCTGTTCGAGGCACTGCTGCAGTCCGGTGGCAACGATGGCGTAGCCGGCGCGGGAGAGGGCCTTGTTGACAGCGGCCAACTGGGTCAGCACCGACTCGCAGTCGGAGCCTTCCTCCATCATCCGGATGACGCTGGCGAGGTGTCCGTTCGCGCGCTTCATTCGGGTGATGATCGCTTTGATCTCGGTGGGTTCGAGGTCCATCAGTTGTTCTCCAGGGCGGCCAGGGCCGCAGTCAGGCGCTGCCGTGCGTCGGTCGCGACAGTGCGGAGTGTGTCGCCGGCCTGGCCGGCGAGAGACATCATCGCCTCGGGGTCGAAGGCCTCGACGACCGTGGTTGTGTCGTCGAGGGCACGCACGACCACGTTGCAGGGCAGCAGGGTGGCGATGGACGGTTCGGCTTGTAGCGCCTGGTGGGCCAACTGGGGGCGACACGCGCCCAGGATGACCTGCGGGGCGACATCGACGTCGAGCTTGGCCTTCAGCGTTGCCTTGAGGTCAATCTCGGTGAGGATGCCGAACCCGGCGGCGGCAAGCTCGCCGCGCACCGCCTCGACCGCCTCCTCGTAGGGGCGGTTCACCGTGGTCTGGAGCGTGTACTTCGTCATGGGGCGTTCCCTCCCGGGTACCGATCACTGCATGGGTGAGTGGTCTGCACCATCAACTGTACATCCCCCATGGGGGTTCTGTTACGCTCGAATCTAACCCCCCGGGGGGTTAGATTGTAGTGGCAGCCACGAGCCGATTCGCCCAAGGAGTTCCCTTTCATGCGTGAGACCACCGTCGAGCACCTTTCCTCGGCCCTCGAGCAGGGCGCGACCCTGATCGACGTGCGAGAGCCCGTCGAGTACCGCCGTGGCCACGTCCCCGGCGCGGTCAACATCCCAATGAGTCAGCTGACGACCCGGCTCGGTGAGATCGACCGCAAACGTCCGGTGCACGTGGTGTGCGCCTCGGGCAACCGCAGCAGCGCGATGACCGAGGTTCTGACTGCAGCCGGCTACGACGCAACGAACGTCGCCGGCGGAACAAGCGCCTGGATCCGCTCCGGGCGATCGATCCAAAAGTGAGGCGAACCATGAACGAGCCCACGAACACCGAGCCCACCGCCCCTGCCTCGGCGACGGGGGAAGCGCAGCAGCGCCCGGTCACAGGCGTGACCGTACGCACTCTGGAGACCCCCTCCCTGGGGGACCGCACCTACGTCGTGCACGACGGCGAGATCGCCCTCGTCATCGACCCGCAGCGCGACATCGACCGGGTGCTGGAAGTGCTGGAGGCCGACGAGGTCCGGCTGACCCACGTCTTCGAGACCCACATCCACAACGACTACGTCACCGGCGGCCTGGCGCTCGCGCGGGCGACCGGCGCGGCGTATGTGGTCAATGGCGAGGACGAGGTCTCCTTCGACCGCACCTCGATCACCGATGGTCAAGCCGTCGAGGTGGGCTCGCGGATGCGGGTCCGGGCGATCGCCACTCCCGGCCACACCTTCACCCACCTCTCCTACGCCCTCTCTCTCGATGGGCCCGACGGGGAGGAGCCGTACGCCGTGTTCACCGGTGGCTCCCTGCTTTACGGCGCCACCGGCCGACCGGACCTGCTCGGTGAGGAGCACACGGGCGAGCTCGTGCGCCACCAGCACGCCTCCGCCCACAAGCTCGCCGCTGAGCTGCCCGATGACGCCGAGGTCTACCCGACCCATGGGTTCGGCTCGTTCTGCTCCGCGACCCAGTCCGACGCCACCGCGTCCACCATCGGACAGGAGAAGCGGTCCAACCCGGTGCTGACTCAGGATGAGGAGACCTACGTCCGCGAGCTGCTGGACGGGCTGGGTGCGTGGCCGGCTTACTACGTGCACATGGGCCCCGCCAACGCCGCCGGCCCGGACGCGCCGGACCTTTCCCCTGTTCGAGAAGCCGATGCGACAGAGCTGCGCCGCCGTATCGAGGCGGGCGAGTGGGTCCTCGACCTTCGCAACCGCAAGGCCTTCGCGGCCGGGCACGCCCCAGGCACGTTCAACTTCGGTCTCGACGGCGCCTTCTCGACCTATCTGGGCTGGCTCATCGAGTGGGGCACCCCGGTGACCCTGCTCGGGGAGACCGCCGAGGACGTCGCCACCGCTCAACGTGAGCTGGTTCGTATCGGCATCGACCGACCGGCCGCCCATGCCACCGGCGGTCCGCAGAACTGGGCCGATGCCGAGCTCGGCAGCTTCCCCACTGCCACCTTCGCCGACCTGGCTCAGGTGCGCCATCACCGCGAGGTCGTCGTGCTCGACGTGCGCCGCGCCGATGAGCACGAAGGGACCGCGATCGCCGGGGCCCTCAACATCCCGATCCACGAGGTGCCCTACCGCCTCGAGGAGATACCGGCCGGTGAGGTGTGGGTGCACTGTGCCAGCGGCTACCGCTCCTCGATCGCCGCCTCCTTCATCGCTGCCGCAGACCGCACCCCGGTCGCGATTCACGACTCATTCGAGAACGCAGAGAAGGTCGGCCTGCACATGGTCACCCCCGGGGAAGATCCCGACGGGTCCGACGCCTGAGATGACCCTGCTCGTGGCTGCAGCCGCCGGTGCGCTCATTGGGCTCTCCTTGGGGGCACTCGGCGGTGGCGGATCGATCCTGGCCGTACCGGTGCTGGTCTACCTGCTCGACCAGTCACCCGCCCAGGCGACCACTGGATCGCTGGTCGTGGTCGGCCTCACCTCCCTGATCGGGGCCGCCGCTGCCCACCGGGAAGGCAATGTGCTGCTCGGCCGCGGGTTCGTCTTCGGGCTGGTCGCCACCGGCGGAGCGGTGCTGGGAGCGGCGGCATCTTCCCGCGTCCCGGAGGACCTCTTGCTGGCCGCCTTCGCTGCCCTGATGCTGCTGGTCGGTGTGATCCTGGCGTGGCGTCAGATACGTCACGGTCAGGACAGTCAGAGCAGTCAGGACAGTCAGGACAGTCAGGACGGTGCCGCGGGGCATGCCGCGCGCCCCGCCCTAGATGACCCGATCATCACGTTCAGCCCGACCTTCGCCTGCCAGTGCCCCCGGGCGCTGAAGGTACTGGGCACCGCCACGATCGTCGGCGCCCTGACCGGGTTCCTCGGCGTCGGCGGCGGCTTCTTGGTCGTCCCAGCACTCCTGTTGGCGCTCGCGCTTCCCATCGAGTACGCCGCAGGCACCTCGCTGGTCGTTATCACCATCACCAGCGCCGCAGCCCTCGCCGTCCGATCCGGTTCCGGTGTCCAGCCGGACTGGACGGCCGTCGTCGTCTTGACCGCGGTCTCCGCGGCGGCAGCCGTGGCCGGAGCACGACTGGCCGACCGGGTCGACACCGGCCGGCTCCAGGCGGCATTCACCGTCCTGGTCCTCGGCGTCGCTCTCTACACCGCGACCCAGGTGCTGCCCGCGCTCGCCTGAACCCGGCCCCTCCCACGTATCCCAAGGCCCACGTATCCAAGCTTGTCCATCACACACGGAACGGAACCTGCATGAGCACCACCACGGCCTCCAGCCCCACGGCCGGGCCCTCAACCCCGCCCCCTACCACCGCCGGCCCCTTGGGACGTCTGGGGATCTGGGTCACCGAACACGCCAAACTCGTCACCGTGGTCTGGCTGTTGACCATCGTCGGCCTCGGCGCCTTCGCCCCTCAGGTCGAGCACAACCTCTCCGGTGCCGGCTGGCAGGCCAACGGCTCAGAGTCTGTGCAGGCCCGCGAACTCGCACGAGAACACTTCGGCGGCAACGCCTCCTCCGCCATCCAGGTCGTAGTCCGCTCCACCGACGGACGGGTCACCGAAGGTGAGGGCCAGCAGGTCCTCGCCGAGGTCACCGACATCCTCGAGGCCGAACCGCGCATCGCCGACGTCCTCGCACCCACGCCGGGGGCCACCCTCTCCCAGGACGGCTCCACCGCGATCGTTCTGGCCGGCGCCGGCGCCGACACCAACGAGATGGTCCGCGTCGCCACCGACCTCAAGGCCGAACTTCAAAACCTCTCCACCGACACAGTCGAGGTCAACCCAACTGGGTCCTCGCTGCTATGGAGCGACTTCAACGAGGCCAACCTCGACGCCATGCTGAAGTCGGAGTTCATGTCCTGGCCGGTCACTCTGGCCATCTTGGTACTCGCCTTCGGCGCCCTCGTGGCCGCCGGACTCCCACTGATCCTCACCCTGGCTGGCCTTGTCGCCTCGGCCGGTTCCCTGGTGCTGATCAACGAGCTCGTGCCCGTCTCCATCTGGGCCATGAACTTCGCAATGATGTTCGCACTCGCTCTGGGCATCGACTACGCCCTCTTCTTGGTCGTGCGCTACCGCGCCGCCCGCGCCGTACGCCGCGAGGCTAACCGCGCCGCCGGCCGCCCCGACACCCGCGAAGACCGACAGTGGGCTATCGCCCAGACCATGGACACCGCAGGCAAGGCCGTGCTGCTCTCCGGCCTCACCGTCCTCGTCTCGCTGTCCGCGGTCATGCTGGTGCCCTCACCCTCCTTCCGCTCCATGGCCGGCGGCATCATGCTCTCGGTGGTCTTCGTCCTAGCCGCCACCCTCACCCTGCTGCCGCTGGTGCTGTTCGGCCTCGACGACCGAATCAACAAGCTCGCACTGCCCTGGTCCCGCGCTGGTGAGCACCGTTCCTCGGCATTCGCCGCCTGGGGCGAGCGACTCTGGAAGCGCCCCGTTGCCTGGGGCCTCCTCGCCACGGTCATCCTGCTCGCCCTCGCCGCCCCGATCCTCGGCCTGAAGACCGCAATGCCCTCCATCAAGGTGCTGCCCGAGGACGCTTCTGCCCGAGTCGGCTACAGCCAGGTCCAAGACGCCTTCGGCACCGGCGCCCCCGGTACTTTGCAGATCGTCACCGACGACACCGACGCCTCGGCCGCCAGCGCAGCACTCAAGGACGACCCCGGCATCGCCGCTGCCATGCCGCCGATGCCGGCTGCCGACGACAGCGGACTGGTGCTGATCCAGGCCGTTCCCTCCGTGGACCCCTCCGACCCCGCACTCAGCAACACCGTCGACCGGCTCCGCACAGACCTCCCCGACTCCGCCGTCCTCGGGGGCGCCGCCGTGGAGAACCTCGATCTCAAGGCGCAGCTCGACGAGTCCACCCCGCTGGTCATCGGCGTCGTGCTCGTCCTCGGCTTCATGCTGCTCCTCATCGCACTGCAGGCCCCGCTCATCTCCCTACTCGGCACCCTCGCCAGCCTGCTCTCCACCGCGGCGGCGTTCGGTGTCGCCCGGCTGATCTTCCAGGAGGGACACGGCGCCGACCTGCTCGGCTTCGAACCACAGGGCTTCCTCGACGCCTGGGCGCCGGTGTTCTTCTTCGCCATGATCTTCGCCATCGCGATGGACTACACCGTGTTCCTGCTCGCCTCGGCCAAGGAGCACTACGAGCGCTCCGGGGACCCCAAGGACGCCATGATCGGCTCACTTGCCCACTCCGGCCGGGTCATCTTCGCCGCCGGCGCGGTCATGGTCGCGGTCTTCTTCACCTTCGCCCTCTCCGGCCCCATCCCGCCCAAAGAAATGGGCGTCGTCCTCGGCCTCGCCGTCCTCCTCGACGCCTTCCTCGTCCGGCTCGTCCTCCTACCGGTCATGCTTCGCCTTACCGGCAAGGCCGCCTGGTACACCCCCGCCTCGCTGCGGAAGATCCTGCCTAACATCACCTTCGCCCATGACTGACCGCGGATCCGTGGGCTGGAACCCGATCGAAGGATCCGATTGTCATATACCGACAGTCAGGCGGGCGTCTCCCGGTACCTTCCGCCCGCTGGTCACCGCCGCGGTGCCCTCGTGCGCTCCCCGCTCATAGCCCGCGTGGTGCAACGCGCCGAGTGCGGGCGAGGGTCTTCTCATCCAGCCTGGCCATGCCACAGGGGCATTGGCTAGCGTTGTGGATCGCCTCAGATAGCGGAGCTCGGGCGTGCCTGAGTGAAGTGCTCGGCGTCGACTGTAACGAACACAGCCGTCGATGTGGCGGCGGTTCGCCCGTCGAGTGCGGTCACCTTGGCGTTCACGAACAGCTTACGGCCCTCGCGCCGATCTACCCGGGCCTCGAGTCGGTATGTCGTCCCGATCAGGACCGGCGCGAGGTATTCGACCACCAGTTGGCGAGTGACAGCTGGTTCTCCGACCAGGTAGAGCAGGAAACCGTAGAGGTCGTCAAGGACGGTGGCGACCGCGCCGCCGTGCGCGATGCCGGGTGCGCCCACGTGGCGATCGTCGAAGACGTGGGTGGCCACCACGAGATCGCCTTCGCGATGCACGCTCAAGTGATGGCCATGAGGGTTGTCAACGCCGCAGCCCAGGCATTGCTCGTGGTGAGCCGGCAGGTGCGCGCCATCTGGATGGGGGCCGATTCTTTGCTGCAACGCAGTCATGAGTGCTTGAAGGTCAGCCACGGGTGCTGCCGTTCAGAAGGCGTGCCCAGCCGGTGAGCAGTTCTGCTTGCCGATCGGGACGTGGCGCCAACAGCCGTGCGACACCCCGTCCGAGGACAAGGTCCAAGGTCAAGCGAACTTCGATCGGGTCGTCGCTGATATAGGTGCGACAGATCTCAGCGAGCTCCGCGTTGACACGCTCCTCGGCTGGGACCAGCTCCTTACGCAAGCCGGGGTCCGAGCGCGCGGCCACCCAGAGCTCGAGACTGGCCGCGTACAACGGTCCGGACAGGGCCTCAGCTAGCAAACCCAACGCCGCTTCGCGTTCCTGGGTGACCGTCGTCAACGTCTGGAGTTGGGCCCCTTGTGGTGCGATCCGAGACATCTCCGTCCGCACCCTGCGCATGCGTTCTTGCGCTAAGTGCTCGACGGCGGCTACCACGAGTTGGTCACGGGTTCCGAAGTGGTGCAGTTGGGCCCCGCGGGACAGCCCGGCTCGCTCCGCCACGGCGACACTGGTGGTGCCGGCATATCCCAGGTCGGCAAGGCAGGCGATGGTCGCGTCCAACAGCGCGCGTCGGGTGGTGGCCGAGCGTTCGGCTTGTTTTCGCGGTCGTCGCGTAGCTACCTTCATGCCCGAAGCGTACATGCATGCATGAACGTATGTACTAGGCCGAGCTGGCTTTTCTGATCTGTGTTCCCTTAAGCCCAGGGTTCTGGATCTGGCGGGCAGGCCACCAGTTGTGGTCCTCAAGCAGGGCGGCACAGGCGGGAACGATGAGGCTGCGGACTACGAAGGTATCGAGCAGCAGTCCGGCTGCGACGGCGAAACCAGTCTCGACAAGCGTGACCACGGGAGAGGTGAGCAGCGCGATGAAGGTGCTCGCAAAGATGATTCCTGCGGATGTGATCACCGGGCCGGTCAGGGTCACTGCTTCGGCAACGGCGCCTCGAGTCAGGGTGGTGCCGTTCTCGCGCATTCGGCTCATGAGCAGGATGTTGTAGTCGGCGCCAACGGCGACGAGCAGCACGAACGTGATCACTGGGACGGCAAACTGGATGTCGTGGCCAAGGATGCCTTGGAAGACCAGGGTTGTCAGGCCAAGGGCCGCGGCGCAGGATAGCGCTACAGAGGCGAGCAGGTATAGCGGCGCGGCCAGGGAGCGCAGGGCGATGATGAGGAGGAGCAGGACGATCAGAAGCACCGCCGCGAGCACAAGTTTCGCGTCTTCGTACAGATAGCGGTTCAGGTCGGCGCCGAGTCCAGCGGCCCCGGTGCCGCTGACGGTTGCGCCTTCGAGACGTGTCCGATTCAACGCGTTTTCAGCGGCTGCCTGGGATTCTTCGAAGCGGCGCAGCCCATCCGGGCTAAGAGGATCTGAGTCACCGGTTACCTGGATGCGGGCAACGCGGCCATCGGGGCTCAGGAATACGCTGCGGGCGTAGGCGAAGCGCTGGTCGTCTAGGGCGCTCGCGGGCAGGTAGAAGCCACCAGCCTCTGGTGTGTCGGCCTGACGGTTGACCGTGCGCAGGTAGGACTCAGAGGTCTCCAGGTTCTGGGCGAGTTCCTTGGTCTGGCGGATGAGGTCCTTGATCCCCGGCGCAAAGGCCTCGGCGTTCTCAGCGATCTGGGAGGTGCCGTCCGCCATCTGCCCTAGACGGGTGCGGAGGAGGCGCTGTCCTTCGGTGATCCTGTCGGCACCCCGCTCGGCCTGGCTCAACCCGGAGGCGAGATCGTTGAGGCCATCGGCGAGGCTTCCTTGTTTGCGGGCGATCAAGTTCGCTCCGTTGGCTGCCTCCTGCAGTCCTGGGAGGAGTTCATCCTTCATGCCGCGGTGGATGTCGGCAAGTCCTTCCCTGGACCTGCGGCAGATCGGGTCTGCGGTGCACAGCAGGTCGCGGTCGAGTGCCTGGACGATCAGGCCGATGCTACTCACGACCACGGTGACTTGGTCGTGAGCGGTTTGGATGCCTGTGGCCAAGGCGGCAGCGCCGGTCTGCAACTGGCGGGCGCCGTGCGCTGCGTCACGCGTGCCCTCGGTAGCGCGGCCGAGACCGTTGGCGAGATCGCTGGTTCCGTTCGCAAGTCGGTCGGCGCCGCCTTGGGCGCGGCCGGCGCCGTCGGCCACCCGGCTGATCGCGTCGGCTAGCTGGGCGCTGCCCGAGGAGAGGCGTTCGAGATCGGGCTGACCCTCCTCCAAGCCATCGCTGGCCCGACCCAGCCCGGTGGCGAGGCGCTTGAGCTGTCGCGCGATCGACGCTGGTTCTAGTGGCTCACCTGCCGGCTGGGTGATGCTCCGGACGCTGGAAACACCATCGACCTTGGCCACGGCTCGGCTGACCTCGTTGAGGACTGCCAGATCCTTCGAATTGCGCATGTCATGTGTGGACTCCAGCAGCAGGTAGTCCGGCAGGGTCTCGTTGCGAGGGAAGTGGTCCTCCAGCACCGCCAACCCCTTGTTGCTCGGCGTGTCGGGCGGCTGGGAGTTCCGCTGGTCGTAGGAGATCACCATCGTCGGAAGAAACGCGGCAAGCACAACCAACACGGCGGTACCGGCAACAAGCACCCGGACCGGTCGGCGCGCCACGAGGCGGCCGACGCGTGACCACGCCGACGTCGGTGCTGGCGTGCGCGCCGGCCCGATCCTGGGGCCGAACCAGACCATCAGCGCGGGCGTGAAGGTCAGACTCACCGCAACGGTGACCGCGACGCAGATCGCCATCGGCGGTCCGGTGGTGGAGAAGATGGCCAGCTTGGTGAATCCCAGACATATCGCGGCGAGGATGACCGTGCCGGCGGACGCCACCAACGCCGGTCCTACTCTGGTGGCTGCCTCCTCGACGGCCGGCAGCGCGTCGACTCCGCGCCCGTATGCCTCGCGGAATCTGCTGATCAAGAACACGCAGTAGTCAGTGCCAGCGCCGAGCACGATGGCGGTTACGAACGCGTCGGTGTAGGTCGACAGCGACATTCCTTGCATCCCGGCCCATGCCAGCACTCCCCGCGCGCACGCCAGTGCCACCCCGATCGATACCAGGGAAACCAGTACAGTGGTGACGCGGCGGTAGATGATCAACAAGATGATGACCAGCAGCAGCCCGGAGACCACCGTGATCCTTACCGAGGCCTCGTTCACCTCGGTGGTCAGGTCGGTGATCATCGCTGGGTCCCCGGTCACATACGCGCTGCTGCCACGGGGCACGGACAGGTCGGCGACCCGTTCTCGCAGCCAGTGGATGTCCTGTTCGGAGTCCGGCGATCCGATGCCACTGGTCAGCCCGGCCACCAGGTAGGCCGCCTGGCCGTCCTTGCTGACCAAGTGTCGCCGCGCGTCCTTGTTGCCGACGAAGTGCTGCACTTCGGAGACCCGCTCCTGGTTCGCACCCAGGGTGCGAACCAGGTCGCGATACGCAAGCGTGTCAGCCGCGCTCAGGCCGTTCTCGTTGCGGAACACGATGTAGGCAAATGACTCGGTGCGCCCCGAGCCGAACGCCTCGTCCATGTCGTGCAACGCGGTCAACGTCGGCGCGTCCTCGGGCAGAAAGGCCGCACTGCTGCGCTCGACCACCGACGGCAGCGACGGCAGGCCGAGAGTGACCGCTGCAGCCGCGACCAACCAGCCGACGACGACCAGACGCGGGAAACGGATTCCCGCCGTGCACAAACGGGCCAGACGACCCGGCGCCCCAGCATTCACGGATGCCTCCATGATTTGTATCTTGAGTTTGTACTCGCAGTACAACATAGGCTGAGGCTGCTGTCGATACCCTCCGAATACGCAGTGTCACTCGTCCGGAAAGGTGTGTGGAGATGCGGCAACTGCCTGCCTCCATCGCAAGCAAGCTCTACGGAGCCGCGGAACTGATCGCCGAGCGCGGAGTCGCCGAGGCCAAGATGGACGAAATCGCGGCTGCCTCCGGCATCCCTCGCGCAACCCTCTATTACTACTTCACCGGTAAGGATGAGATCCTCGCCTTCCTCCTCACCGACATGCTCGAGGCAATTGCTGGCGAGGTAGCGGCAGCTGTTGGGGCCACCGGAAGCGCCCGCGTCCGCCTCGAAGCTGCGGTCCAAGCCCAGATCGCCGTGATGCTCGACCAGCCCGCCGCATGTCGGGCGCTCGTTGGTGACCTCGGCCGAGCCACCAGACTTCCTGCGCTCGCTCACGCCCTCCAAGAAGCATTCCGCCGTCCCATCGAACAACTCCTTGCCGAAGGCGCCGCCGACGGATCGCTACACGTGCAGCCCCACCCAGAAGAGGCATCCCTGGCGATCTTTGGGGCCATCACAGTCGCCGGTCTGTATCACGCAGTTGAAGACAGCCGCCCCTCTGCAGAACAGGTTGCGAAACGAGTTCTCGGCGTTCTGATGCAAGGGCTTGGCGGCCAAAAGGAACCACGCACCACTGATTGCCCTGCTAGCGCGACTGACGCTCAGGCCTGATGGTGAGATGGCCTCTGAGTGCATGCCCGGGGGTAGCGCGATCACGACCTCGTTCCTCGGCTCCCTGCCGCCCCCACCGCTCAGTCTGACCCGACCTGGGACTAGTTGATGTGCCCGCTGAGAGGACACCCCAAGATTGGGTCGCTCGCCGAGGTCTCAATGCCTGTGCTGCCATGCAGGAGCCCACCTAGACCACCTGGCTCTGCGGAACCGGCGGACTGCGGCTGCATCAGGTCTGGTGATTCAGTGCGGAACCGTCACCACCTCAGGCATTCTTGTCGGAACTGGCTTGGAGACTGGCCAGTCCATCGCTTGAAGGCGTGTGAGAAGTTGGTCAGGTCGCTGAAACCGAGTTCAACAGCTATCTCGCTGACCGACAAGGATCGGTCGAGCAGCTTTAGCGAGGCCCGCTCCAGCAACGACGATTCGAGTATCTCTCGGAACGTGGTGCCCTCGTTGAGGAGACGTCGCTTGAGAGTGCTGGTCGAGATTGACAGTTCGTTTGCGACCGACTGACAGGTTTTTAGTCCGGGGCCCTCGTCTATCGACAGTCTTACCTTGGTCGCGTATGACGCCGGTCCGATCCGGTGCTCAAGGGATTTCGACAGATCGGCGATTGCGTGTCGGTATGCAACGGGGTCGGAGAACCGGCAGACCTCGTTCAGGACCTCCGTGGGCACATACAGGAACGTCATGGGCGCGTTGAAAACCAGGTGTCCTCCCAGCGCGTCCTCATGCTGGGTCGTGGAGGCGGGCGCCGGCCAACTGGTGTGCAGCCTGACGGTTGACACGTCGCCAGCGAGCATTCGGATCAACCGCAGGAGCGCGGAACCACAGTAGGTGACGACCAGGCAGTCCAGGTCCGGATCGCCCGTCTGACCTGTGAGCCCGACCGCAAGGCCGTCGTCATTCGGATGGAACCGCGTACTGACGGCCGTCGTAATCAAGGGAAGATACGTGAGCAGTTCCATGACCTCAGCGACCGAGCCCGCACTGATCAAGGGAAGACTCAATGGGCCGAATGAGGTCAGCTGGGCCTGATCTGCGAACGCATGGCCGAGATGGGTCGCTTGATCGGCGTCCAGGTTGGGGTACACCTCCCGGAACCATCGAGCCGGTGCCTGGCCGCCGAGTTGCAGCAGGGTCGTCTCGTCGGCTCCCTCGCGAACCATGATGGCGCGGAACCGTGCGGCTGCCTCTGCGTCGAGAGTTGGGCTCTCGAGCAGCTGTGCGAAAGCCGTGTAGGGCACGCCCGCGTCGCTGCCGTTCAAAGACACTCCTTGAGCCGAAATCACAACTTTCTGACTCGTGTGACCATAGCCACAGGGCGCATCCGCGACAAGAGTTTGTCCAAGGCTTTGCGGCCCACAACAGCACCAGGAGAGTTGATCATGACAGTGGTTAGGTTTGTGTCACACGACGGGAAGACGCACGCGGTGCCCGTTGAGGAAGGGCAGTCGTTGATGCAGGTCGCGACGAACAACGCGGTGCCTGGCATCGACGGTGACTGCGGTGGAGAAGCTGCGTGCGGGACCTGTCACGTCATCGTTGATCCGCAGTGGTCCGAATGTGTCGGGCCGCCCGGCGCCGACGAGGAGGAGATGCTCGCGATGAACCCTGAGCGTGAACCGACCTCCCGGCTGTCTTGCCAGATGGTGGTCTCCGACGTGTGGGACGGGCTGAGCGTCCGGCTTCCCGAATTTCAGATGTGACGACGAGAACGGGTTGAAATGATGAAGATTCCTGAGGCAATCACGGCCAAAGTTCAATCCTCCATCCCGATGGAGCGCCAGATTCAGGGCGCGCATCTCTACGACAAGACCATGAGATGGGTGAGAGGTGCGAACGGCGACAGGATGTTCGTAGAACGTCCTATCCCGCCGGTCGACGAGGTGGAGCTCGCGGACATCGACGTCAGCAATCCCTTCCTGTATCGGCAGGGTCGATGGCAATCCTACTTCGAGCGCCTGCGCAACGAGGCCCCGATCCATTATCAGCCCAACAGCCCGTTCGGCCCGTTCTGGTCGGTCACTCGTCACGCCGACATCATCGCCGTTGACAAGAACCATGAAGTCTTCTCGGCCGAACCTTTGATCGTCATCGGTGTTCCACCTCGATTCCTCGACATCGAGATGTTCATCGCGATGGATCCTCCGCGTCACGACCTGCAGCGACAGGCGGTCCAAGGCGTTGTCGCGCCGAAGAACCTGCGCGAGATGGAGGGCCTCATCAGGACACGTGTCCGCGAGGTGCTGGACGATCTTCCTGTGGGTGAGCCCTTCAACTGGGTGCAGCGAGTATCAATCGAGCTGACGGGCCGCATGCTCGCCACCTTGCTGGACTTCCCGTACGAGCAGCGTCAAAAGCTCACCTACTGGTCAGACCTTGCGTCGTCGATGGAGCAGGCCAACGGTGGCCCCTCGGACAACGACGAAGTCTTCCATGGAATGCGCGACATGGCGCGAGGTCTCAGCGCGCTCTGGCATGACAAGGCGGCCAGGACTGCTGCCGGGGAGGAACCCGGCTTCGATCTGATCACCATGCTGCAGAGTGACGACAACACCAAGGATCTGATCGACCGCCCCATGGAGTTCCTCGGGAACCTGGTGCTGTTGATCGTCGGCGGCAACGACACCACCCGGAACTCGATGAGTGGCGGGGTTCTAGCGCTCAACCAGTTCCCGGACCAGTTCGAGAAGCTAAAGGCCAACCCCGACCTGATCCCCAACATGGTGTCGGAGATCATCCGCTGGCAGACGCCGCTCGCCTACATGCGCAGGGTCGCGAAGACCGATACCATCCTGAACGGCCAGTTCATCCGCAAGGGCGACAAAGTCGTCATGTGGTACGCGTCTGGTAATCGCGACGAGACGGTATTCGATCGGCCAGATGAGCTGATCATCGACCGGCCAAACGCACGCAACCATATCGCCTTCGGATTCGGTGTCCACCGTTGCATGGGCAACCGGCTGGCCGAGTTGCAACTGCGCATTCTCTGGGAGGAACTGCTCCCGCGCTTCGAGAACATCGAAGTCGTGGGTGAGCCGGAATACGTGCAGTCCAACTTCGTGCGGGGTATCAGCAAACTGATGGTCCGACTGACCCCAAAAAGCAGCGCATGACCGCGCTGAGAACGGTGATTGTCGGAGCAAGCCATGCCGGCGCGCAACTCGCGGCCAGCCTGCGCCAGGAAGGCTGGGACGGCGAGATTGTCCTGGTGGGCGATGAGTCGCCAGTGCCCTATCAACGCCCACCACTGTCGAAGGCCTATCTGGCTGGGAAGAGCGCCTTCGAAGAGCTGGAAATTCGCAGTGCGGAGTTCTACGACAAGCGGAAGATTAGCCTTCTCGATGCGAGGGTCGAGGCGATCGACCGCTCTGCTGGCCACCTGACGCTGAGCAGCGGCCAGTCGCTGGCCTACGACCATCTCGCGTTGTGTACCGGCGCGCGTCCGCGACGGTTGCTCGTCCCAGGTGCCCATCTTTCCGGTGTTTGCTACCTGCGCACCGCCATGGACGTGGACCTGATCCGAGCAGCCGCCCAACCAGGAAGCGTGGCCGTGATCGTTGGCGGGGGGTACATAGGGCTCGAGGTGGCAGCCTCGCTGCGCGCCCTGGGGCTGGACGTCACCGTGCTCGAGGCGACCGAGCGTGTTCTCGAAAGAGTCACCGCTCCCGAGGTCTCAGCGTTCTTCCAACGGATCCACCAAGAGGAGGGTGTGAGCATTCGAACCGGAGCCCTCGTCGAGGCCTTCACCGGTGAAACCAAGGTCCGCGAAGTGCTCCTGTCCAATGGCGAGGCCGTCCCTGCAGACCTCGTGATCGTTGGCATCGGTGTCGAGCCGAACACCGAGCTCGCCGCATCAGCCGGCTTGGAGGTCGACAACGGTATTGTGATTGACGACCGTGCTCGGACAAGTGACCGGAACATCGTTGCGGCCGGTGACTGCACGAGTCGATACATGGCCTCCTACGGCGGTCGGGTCCGCCTGGAATGCGTTCCAAGCGCGGGGGAGCAGGCCAAAGTGGCCGCAGCGACGATCTCTGGAAAGTCCAAGGAGATCGCTGCTCTTCCATGGTTCTGGTCGGATCAGTACGACGTCAAGCTCCAGATCGCTGGGCTCAACACCGGGTTCGACGAAGTCGTCCTCAGCGGTGACCCGAAACTGGACCGTGACTTCACCTGCTTCTACCTTCGTCAAGGCGAGCTAATCGCTGCGGATTGTGTCAACCGTCCCCGTGACTTCGTCGTCAGCAAGCGGCTTCTGACGCAGGCGTCTCGGGGCGTTGGGCGAGCCGAGCTGACTTCGGCTGTGAGTGACGCGGGTGCGTAATGCCGTGCGATCCGGGCTCGTCGCGAGCCGGGCGTGCTGGAGCGGAGGGCTCCGGGCCAACAGCGAATCCCATGGCAACGAAGAGTGGACCTATCGTCGAGAGGACATTCGATGACGACCTGCCTATCGTGTTCGGGCAGACAGAGCCCTGCGCGCGGTCCGAGACCAGTTGCCAGTCCGCGACCTCGCACCAGTTCGGGCAGGCTCCGGTCTCAAGTCGGTTCAGGAAACTGTCAGGCTCCCGTCTCTTGGCCACGTCATGGACTGCTCCCGATTCGGACCAGTCTCACCCGGGCCAAGAACAAGCGATGGGACAACGCCTCGCTACCGGTTCTCGCGGACGAGTATCCGATGACCTTGGAGCGAGGATGAGCTGCAGTCCGGCGTCGTTCCTTGAGGCGACTGAGTTCCTCGACATCGAGCACGAAGACATCCGCGCCTTCACCGAGGCCACCGTTGGTGACGCGTCCGGCGACAGGGAAAAGGCGAGGCGCCTCTTCGCTGCCGTCCGGGACCAAGTCTGGTACGACCCCTACACCGTTTCGGCCGACCCCGCCCACTACCGCGCGAGTTTCGTCCTCCAAGCGGGCCGTGCCTATTGCGTCCCGAAAGCGGTCCTCTTGACCGCAGTGTGCCGTGCAGCGGGAATTCCAGCGCGGTTGGGGTTCGCTGATGTGCGCAACCATCTGCAGACCGAATCACTGCGAAAGCTCATGGGCGGCACCGACCTGTTCGTCTATCACGGATACAGCAGTCTCCACATCGACGGGAGATGGCTCAAGGCCACCCCGGCATTCAACGTCGAACTATGCGCTCGTTTCGGCGTTCCACCTGTGGAGTTCGACGGCGAGCACGACGCGCTCATGCACGCTTTCACTGGGGACGGAACCCAGCACATGGAGTACGTCCGCGAGCGCGGCGTCTATGACGACCTTCCCCTGGCCGCGATCCTGACCGAGCTTCGGAACACCTATGGATCGATGGTCGAGGCCTCGCCGCAGGCGATCGACGACGCCTTCACCGCAAAGCCCGCCAGCCAGGTCAAACCCGGTGGATCCTCACGCCGGTCCACTTCGCCTCAGGAGGATCAATGACCACCACAACGACCTCAAATAGCGCACTCGAGGTGCGCAACCCGTCCGACGGTCAGCTGGTGGGAACCGTGTCCGTTGACGACCGTGACGCTGTGAACCGCCGCGCCACGCAGCTCCGGCTGGCCCAACGTGCATGGGCCGAGGCTGGTCCGCGGCAGCGCTCCAAGTGGCTGCGCCTCTGGCGCGACTGGATCCTCACGCACTCCGATGAGCTCACCGACCTGCTGCAGGCCGAGACAGGCAAGGTTCGTCCGGACGCGCTCGTAGAGACGACCGCCTCGTGCGAGTTCATCACCTACTACGCCGACCATGCCGAGGAGTTCCTCGCCGACGAACGGGTCAAGACCGCGGGTCTACTCAGCCTGCCGAAACGACTGTCCAAGATCTACCAGCCCTACCCACTCGTCGGTCTGATCACCCCGTGGAACTTCCCGATCACCCTGTTCCTCATGGACGCAGCCCCCGCACTGGCTGCCGGTTGCGCGGTACTGGCGAAGCCCTCAGAAGAGACACCGCTGACCTGCGCGCGGGTCATCGACGGCTGGCGCGAGATCGGCGCGCCACCCGTTCTCGCACATGTCACAGGAGCCGGCGACACTGGTGCCGCAGTGGTGGATGCCGCCGACTTCGTCCAGTTCACGGGCTCGACAGCGACAGGGCGCCAGGTCGCCCTCCGCTGTGCTGAGCAGTTGAAACCGGTGAGTCTGGAGCTGGGCGGCAAGGATCCGGCGATCGTGCTGGAGGACGCCGATCTCGCTCGAGCGGTCGAGGGCGTCGCCTGGGGTGGCCTTTTCAACGCAGGGCAAGTCTGCATCTCCGTCGAACGCGTGTATGTCGTTGCTGCGGTCTACGAGGAATTCGTGGCCCGCCTGACACAGCGCGTGCAGTCCCTGACCCAGGGGGCGGATGCCGGCAACGATGTTGGTGCGATGGTCACCGCGAGACAAGTTGACATCGCGGATCGCCACGTCAGCGAGGCGGTGGCCGCGGGAGCGAAGGTAGTGGCCGGCGGCAAGCGGGGTGCGGCCGGGAACTACTACACGCCAACGGTTCTTGTCGACGTGGATCACACGATGTCCTGCATGACCGAGGAGACCTTCGGACCCACGATCCCGGTGATGTGCGTCGCCGACGAAGAAGAGGCCATCCGACTGGCCAACGACTCGACGTACGGATTGTCGGCGACCGTGTGGACTCGTGATCGTGCTCGCGCCCGCCGTGTCGCACGGCGCCTGGAGGCCGGCGCGGTCAACATCAACGATGTCTTCAGCAACCTCTTCGCGATGACGTTGCCTCATAGTGGCTGGAAGGCCTCCGGGATGGGCGCCCGGCTCGGAGGAGCCGACGGGCTGCACAAGTACTGCCGCGTCCGAGCGGTCACCGAGCCGCGACTTCCAGTCCTGGCAAGAGAGCTCACGTGGTACCCGTACTCCGCCTGGCGTACGGCCATCACCGCAAAGATCATGCGCGCAGCAGCCGGACGCGGCCTGAGTCAACGCCTCGGCCAGAACAAGGAGCACCGCAGATGACGCACGCCACTTCCTTCCCCGCCAAGACGATCGCGATCACTGGAGGCGCCCGTGGCATCGGCTACCAGACGGCGAAGGAGCTGACCGAACGCGGCCACCGCGTTGCCATCGGCGACATCGACGAGGCCCGTATCAAGAAAGCGGCGGACGAGCTCGGTATCTCTGTTGTGGGCCATCTCGACGTCACCCACCCCGACTCGTTCCGGGCGTTCC
Organism: Nocardioides panzhihuensis; assembly: GCF_013408335.1. Classification (NCBI taxonomy): domain Bacteria; kingdom Bacillati; phylum Actinomycetota; class Actinomycetes; order Propionibacteriales; family Nocardioidaceae; genus Nocardioides; species Nocardioides panzhihuensis. Next base: position 5,881,353 of record NZ_JACBZR010000001.1, read on the forward strand.
TCGACATGGTGGAGGAACAGCTTGGCCCCCTCGATGTGCTGGTCAACAACGCGGGCATCATGCCCACCGGACACGCTCACGAGGAGGACGACGCCGTCACCCGGCGACAGGTGGAGATCAACGTCCTCGGAGTGATCTTCGGGACCAAGCTCGCCCTCCAGCGGATGCTGCCGCGGCGGGCCGGACACATCATCAACACCGCATCGCTGGCCGGGGAACTGCCCGTGCCTGGCCTGGCTACCTACTGCGCCACCAAGTTCGCAGTCATCGGATTCACCGAGGCAGCACGGCAGGAGTACCGCAAGTCCGGGATCCAACTGTCCACCGTGCGACCGACATTCACCAACACCGAGCTCGTCGCCGGCACGGCCGGAGCCAAGGGGCTGCGCAACGCCGAACCCGAAGAGATTGCTCGCGCGACAGCCGAGCTGATCGAGCATCCCCGTCCCTTCGTACGGGTCACTCGCCTCGCCGGCGGCATGGTCGCAGCGATGAAGTTCGTGCCCGGACGGGTGGCGTCCGCGCTCGGCTCTGTCCTGGGCACGGACTCGGTCTTCCTCGACGACGTCGACATGGTCGCCCGCCAGACGTACCTCGACCGCATTCGGAACAACTGACCCCCAACTCCAGAACCATTCGGCACGAAGAGCACAAAGAGAAGGACGCCACATGCCCGTCAATGCCTTCATCCAGGACTACCCCCATCGACTGGGGGGACACTGCGGCTCCGGTGCGATGCGCGATCTGCTGCACTGGCACGGTCTGGGATGGGATGGACCGCCCAATGAGGGCCTGGTCTTCACGCTCGGCGGCGCTCTAGGGCTCTCGTTCCTCCGGTCGAGCGAACTCTTCCCCCCGCTGTACCTGGTGGGGCGAGGTGCTGACTTCGAAATCGATCTACCGACGCGACTGGGCGGTGTCGTGCAGGTCCTTACCACCGACGATCCCGCCGAGGGATGGTCGTGGGTCCGTAACGAACTCGACGCCGGTCGACCCAGCCTGATTTGGGGAGACATCGCCGAACTTCCGTACCTCCGTGTCCAGCTGCAGATGAGCCGTCACGACATCGTCGTCATCGGCTACGACGAAGACGAACAACTCGCCTACGTCGTGGACAACGACCGCGCCGAGGTGCAGAAGGTGCCTTTGGACGCCTTGGCCCGGGCACGGTCCTCAACGGCATTCCCACAACCCACGCGTCACTGCACGTACCGCATCACCTGGCCGCCGTCCCTGCCCGCCATCGAGGAAGCCGCCGCGGGCGCGTTCATCCGGTGTGCCGGCAACATGCGCGATCCGTCACAACACAGCATTGCCGGCCCCGCCACAGCCGCGGTCGGTGCCGAAGGCCTGAAGGCGGTTGCTCTGTTCGCTGACGACATCGCGACCTGGGCGGAACTTCCCGACGACGAACTCGGACTCTTGTTGTTCAGCCTGGGTGCCTTCATCGAGAAGGCAGGCACCGGCGGCGGGCTCTTTCGGCGACTGCTCGCAGATGGCTGCGCAGAAGTCGCACGTCTGACCGGCGACCAGGCGACCGCTGAGGCTGCGACCGAAGCTGCCCGTTGCGCACAGGGCTGGACAGAAGCCGCCCGCGCTGCGGTCAAGCGCGACACCCACCCACGTTCGCGGATTGACGACGTGGTCCTGATGGCCAGCCGGCTACCGGAGTTGGAGTTGCGTCTCGTCGAGTCCCTGGAGTCTGCCGCAACCTCCTTGGCGGCGGCAGATGGCTGATCATCGCCATTGACGTTCGAAGGTCGGCTATCTCGGAACAACTGTCCGTGCGGATCCACACACGAGTGAAGGAACCTTATGCAGAGCACGATGATGAACGTCCCGTTGACGACCACAGCAATCATGCGTCACGGCGCAGGCGTGCACGGGTCTGCAACGGTGCGGACGCTGCAACCCGATGGAACCGTAAAGGTCGGCACCTTCGCCGAGGTCGGCCGTAGGGCTGCGCAGTTGGCTCACGCGTTGCGAGGCTGCGGAATCACTGGCGATGATCGGGTCGCCACCTTCATGTGGAACAACCAAGAACACGTGGAGGCGTACTTGGCGGTGCCCTCGATGGGGGCGGTGCTCCACACCCTGAACTTGCGCCTCGCCGCGGAGCAGATCACCTACATCGGCAACCACGCCGAAGATCGAGTGATCATCGCCGATGGCAGTCTCGTACCCCTCCTGGCTCCGGTGTTACCGCAGATCACCAGCGTGCACACCGTCGTGGTGACGGGCAACGTCGATCTCACTCCGCTACGCAGCAAGGACGTCACGGTAGTGAGATACGAGGATTTCATCTCGGGTCAGCCCGAGGCCTTCGACTGGCCCGAGCTCGATGAAGGCACGGCGGCGGCCATGTGCTACACGTCCGGGACCACCGGCAATCCCAAAGGAGTCGCCTACAGTCACCGGTCGACCTACCTGCACTCCATGGCCGCCTGTCTCGCAGACGGCCTCGGTATCGGCGCCGGTGACCGCATCCTCGCGATCGTGCCCATGTTCCACGCCAACGCTTGGGGCCTGGTCTATTCCGCCTTCATGGCCGGTGCCGACCTACTCATGCCCGAGCGTTTCCTACAGGCCGAACCGCTCGTGCGCCTGATCGGTGCTGAGCGACCCACGATCGCCGGAGCAGTCCCGACGATCTGGAACGACGTCTTGAACTTTCTGGAGTCCAACCCAAGCCACGATGTGTCCTCGCTCGGTCTTGTCGCCTGCGGTGGCTCTGCGGTGCCCCTGCACCTCATGAAGACATTCCAAGAGAAGTACGGTGTCCAGATCGTCCAAGCATGGGGAATGACTGAGACCTCTCCGCTGGCCGCCGTCGCCCGTCCGCCCGCATCGCTCGACCCGTCCGAGCAGTGGCAACTGCGTGCCACCCAGGGGCGTCCGGTCGCTGGAGTGGAATTGAGGATCGTCGACGATGCGGGCCGAGTGCTGCCCAACGATGGCGCGGCGGTGGGGGAGTTGCAGGTGCGCGGGCCCTGGATCAGCGGCGCCTACTACCGGGAGGAGGACGACGGAGAGAGGTTCCACGACGGGTGGTTGCGCACCGGCGACGTCGGGCGCATCAACTCACGCAGCTTCGTCACGTTGACCGACCGCACCAAGGACGTGATCAAGTCCGGAGGGGAGTGGATCTCTTCGGTTGAGCTTGAGTTGCACCTCGCCGGTCACCCCGACGTTCTGGAAGCCTCCGTGGTGGGGGTTCCGGACGCGAAGTGGCAGGAGCGGCCACTGGCCGTCATCGCCGTACGCGAGGGCAGGGAACTCACACCGGCTCAGCTTCGTGACTTCCTCGAGGACAAGGTTGCCAGGTGGTGGCTGCCGGAGCGCTGGAGCTTCGTCGCCGAGGTACCGAAGACGTCGGTCGGGAAATTCGACAAGAAGCGCCTACGCGCACTGCATGCCGACGGCGAACTGGCCGTCATCGAAGTCTGAGAAGTATCGCTTCACTCGGACAACTCGAAGCCCGACGAATAGAGAAGTGACACGGATGACGGCGATTGGGAAGCACAGCAACCAGATGACGCCCGTTGGCGGTAGCGAAGGCGACGTCTCCCGCGAGGGGGGAGTGATCTCTCGCTGGGCGGCGCACCTCGCCGGTCAGCGCCCGGTGGAGATCGGCCAGACGCTGCCCCCGCACTCGCCGGACTGCGCCGGATGCGGGCCGGATAATCCGGCCGGCCTGCATCTCCGTGCGGTCCGCACCGCGTCGGGAGTCGAAGCAGTCCACTGCTTCGACGAGGCGCATGTAGGAGCCCCAGGTATCGCGCATGGAGGGGCGGTCGCACTCGCGTTCGACGACTTGTTTGGGTTCGTGCTCTACACGGTCGGATCGCTCGCCGTCACTCGCAGCCTTACCGTCGAGTACCGAGCACCGTTCCGGTTGCGCCAGCCGTACACCTTCTGCGCCAACGTGGCCCAACGGGAAGGACGACGGCTGCTGCTCCACGCCGAGGCGCGGGACGACAATGGACGGAAGGTCGGATCCGCCGAGGCCACCTTCGTGGTCGTCGGTGCTGAACATTTCGCCGCGAACGCTGGACAAGGAATGAGCCCCGGCGAATGCGACCTGCAGATGAGAGATCCGAGAGGTCCGAGCAACGTGCCCAGTTCAGTAGCGGTGTCCTACGTGCACAGCCAGCCATCGGTGGAGGTCCAGTGAGGTTACCTGCGTTTCTACCTGGGTGGGGCGTGGCGTGGTGGATCGCGTTCTTGGTCTGCAAGCCGGCGTTGGTCTTGGTGCGCCGTCGGGACTGGCATGGCGTTGAACAGATCCCATCCAGCGGCGGCGTGGTGCTCGCCGTGAACCACGTTTCCCATGTTGACCCGCTGCTCATTGCCGAGATGGTGCTCGCGAACGGAAGGACTCCGGCATTCCTTGCCAAGAGCAGTCTGTTCGGCGAGCGCATCGTGGGGTGGTGGTTCCGTGCCGCCGGGCATGTGGAGGTTGACCGTTCTCGTGGCGCGGACGGATTCGGCGCCGCCTTGACATCTCTCCGCGGCGGTGCGCTTCTTGTCATCTATCCCGAAGGATCGATTACGAGAGACCCCGACGGCCGCATGATGGATCTCAAGACAGGAGCGGTGCGGCTGGCACTCGAGTCAGGAGCACCGTTGATTCCGGTGGCGCAACGAGGCGCTCAAGAGATCCTGCCCGCCTATAGCCGGCGCCCGAGGCTGTTCAAGCGGACGACCGTCAGTATCAACGTCGGTCGTCCGCTGGACCTTACCGATCTCAGAGAGCGAGGACTTGAGCCTGAAGCGGTCAGCGCAGGAACACGTCGGCTGGCCGACACGCTTGCCCGAATGTTGGAGCAATTGTCGGACGGGCGCGGCACCGGTCTGTCTCCGTCGCTCGACTTGCACGTGGGTCGTGACGATCACAAGCGGTCACGCAACGACTTCGCCCGCCAGCAACTGCGATGCCTAGATGCGTCACAGAGCGGTCCGTAGCCTCGACGATTCACAGCGCGGTGGCCTGATCGGCGTGTAGAAGCACCGAAGTGCCTTCTGAGCAGGAGAAACTTGGACTTGCGACAGTTCAAGAACTCTTGATCGGAAGGCACTCGGTAGGTGAAGCATAGAGGATGGTCGACCGGTCTGGTGGTGACCGGCGATGGCTCGGGCGTGGCAGCCCACGCGGGCAGTGCCGCGGTACGCCTCCTGGCCGACAAGGTCGGCCTCACCGAGGACCTGTCCCGTGCGCTGACGCGGCGCTCGAAGACGCCACGGCATGACCGCGGGGGCGTGTTGCGGGATGTCGCGGTGATGATCGCTGATGGTGGCGAGGCGATCTCGGACATCGACGTGCTGCGGCACCAGGGTGGTCCTCAGGGTGTCCTCGGCGCGGTGGCTTCGCCGGCGACGGTGTGGAGGATGCTCGATGAGGTGAGCCCGGGCCGGATGAAGAAGATCGCGACTGCTCGTGCTCGGACCAGGCGTCGGGTCTGGGCTGGTCTGCCGGGTGGTCTGCCTCGATCGCGGGTCGCTGGCAAGCAGCTCGATGCGGGTGTGGTAGTCCTCGATGTCGACGCCACGATCGTGGTCGCTCACAGTGAGAAAGAGCAGGCAGCGCCCACGTTCAAGAAGACCTTCGGCTACCACCCGCTCGGGGTCTGGTGCGACAACACCGAAGAGTTCCTCACTGCCATGTTGCGCACCGGGAAGGCAGGGTCGAACACCGCAGCCGACCATGTCGCCGTGCTTGCCGACGCGATCGCGCAGGTCCCCGGGACCCATCGCAAGCACCTGCTGATCCGGTGTGACGGTGCGGGTGCCTCCCACGAACTGGTCGCCTGGCTCCAGGACCAGAACCAGGTCCGTGGCCGCCGGGTGGAGTACAGCGTCGGGTTCGCGATCACCGAGCACATCCGCACCGCGATCAACCTGGTCCCGAAGAAGGCCTGGGTCCCGGCCATCGACGCCGACGGCGAGGTTCGTGCCGGTGGCGACGTCACCGAGATCACCGGCCTGCTCGATCCCGATCTCCTCGCGAAGTGGCCGGCGGGGATGCGGGTCATCGTGCGTCGTGAGCGTCCCCACCCGGGTGCCCAGCTGTCGCTGTTTGAGGAAGCCGACGGCTGGCGCTACCAAGCCTTCGTCACCAACACCGACCGCGGCCAACTGGCGTTCCTCGAAGCCCGACACCGGGCTCACGCCCGGGTCGAGGACCGGATCCGGCATGCCAAGGACACCGGTCTGGGACGGTTCCCGTCGCGGGAGTTCGCGATCAACGCCGCCTGGCTCCTGGCGGTCCAGATCGCCGCGGACCTGATCGCCTGGCTGCGACTGATCGGGCTCAACCAGACCGGCCTGGCGTCCGCGGAACCGAAGGCGTTGCGTTACCGGCTGCTGCACGTGCCCGCCCGCCTGACTCGCTCCAGCAGACGACGACATCTGCGGATCCCCGCGACCTGGCCCTGGGTCGCCGACGTCGTCAAGGTCTTCGCCCGCATCGCCGCGATCCCACAACCAGCCTGACCACGAACCGTCCACCCCGAGACACCAAGGAACCCGGAGAACCGCAGCCCGGCAGCGCCAGCCGGCCGCTCATGCACCCCTGAAGTCGAGACCGCCCACCCCATCGAGAATCACGCGGCCAGATCCACGGCGTCATCACCTCGATGAAAGACCGAGGGTAGTAGGCCCGACTGGTTGGGTCCTCCAGGGCGTCGAACGCGGGGAGGAAGAACACGCGTTTGAGCTGCAGCCGGACCTCGGGCCGGTACATCAGGCCCTTCGGGACTGCTGCACGTAATGGTGACAGTTGGGTTAGGACGCCCGGGTGACGGTTGTGGTCATGATGGTCTCGCAGTCGATCAGGGTCAATTGGGCGAGTCGTGATTGGCGTCGTCGGCGGTGGTCTTCGGATCGCGGCGGCTCAGGCCGGGCTGCCAGGTGAATGAAACAGCTCCCGGTGCTGGATCGCCAGCCGGAGCTCGTCCCCGGTCTTGGCTACCGGCCGGTCCAGTAGATCCTCCGCCCGGCCAAGCCGATACCGGATGGTGTTGCGGTGCACGCAGAGTTCCTCGGCTGTGTCCTCCACGCTTCCACCGTGTGACAGGAAGGCTAGAACCGTTTCGCGTATCCGTGCCGTCGGCTCATCGGATGAACCCAGCGGGCCCAGCACACGATCGACGAACCGGTCGACCTCGGGACTGCAGCCGAGCAGCGCAAGGAGCTCGATCTGCTCGTAGCGCATGACAGCTGCTGATCCACCGCCCCTCGTGGCGGCCTCAAGGGTGCGTCGGGCATCATCGTGGCTGCTGACGAACCCCGCCTGGCCGGGGGCGGGTGTGCCGGCATACAGTGCTGCGCTGATGCTCACCAGGTCGGGGGCGAGGTTCTCGAGACCGCCTAGATCCGGCTGGTCACGCGTGCCGATCCAGGCCCACAGTTGACGGCCGCCGGGGTGGACTACAAGAGGACTACTCCCGCCGAGTAGGCTCGCTACCTCGTGGACGATACGTTCGAGCCCGTCGATGGCATAAGCGTCGGCGGTCTCCAGGATCAAGGCGGTGTGCCTCACCGACATCGGATAGCCGCCCAGAGCGGCCGAGGCGTGCCGGGGGTCGGTGGGCTCGTTAGCCAAGAGGGCCTTCACGACTTCGTACTGCCTCGCCGCCACGCCCTTGGTGCGGCGGGAACTCTCGGCATGGAAGATCTCGGTGGAGTCTGTGATCGCTCCGTCGATCCATGAGCTCGCGCGGCCCCAGAAGAAAATGAGCAGCGCAGCATGGTCGATCTGGTCGGTCGGCAGTGCGTTGACGACGCCGGTGACGTAGTGCCATGACTCCTGCTGAGCCACTCTGTACATCTTGATCAGAAGCTCCAGCGGCAGTTGACGGCCGGCGACCTCACGAGCCAATTGACTGCCCGCTTTAGGCAGGTGGGCGTGGAAATCGGGTTGGCCGAAGGCCGCTAGGAAAGCAAGCCAGTGCTCCCTGACGGCGTCCTCCAGGAGCGCGAAAAAATCCGGCGCCGAGGCGAGTTCGGGCAACTCGCGCCGGATCGCGCTGCTGGTCCGGGTGACCCACCGTTCGACCATCTCCGGGCGCAATTCGTCGGCGACGAACCGGGGGAGCCAGGTGGCGAACTCGGCGGGAAGAGCATCGATGGACAACTGAAATCCCTCCCGGATTGGGTAGCGCTGGCTTGCCAGGCTAGCCCAATTTGTGACCCCGGCCACGTCGTGATCGCGTCAGTGCTGCGGCACGGCCTAGTTTGCGGAAAGGCGTGGAGCGGTTGTCGTGTTGCACAGTCCGGGCGCCCATATTTGGTGCTGCCTACAAGAGGTCTCCGCGAGCCCGGTGATGAACTTCGCAAGCCCAGTCATGTGACGGGTGACACGTTTCCAAAGGACTGAAAGTGATGTTCCGGTGAACGCATCGAGCCCTGAACAGGTCTACGACGTCGTCGTGGTCGGCTCCGGCTTCGGCGGCTCGGTCGCCGCTCTGCGACTGGTCGAGAAGGGCTACCGGGTGCTGGTGCTCGAGGCCGGTCGCCGGTTCCGCGACGAGGACTTCGCGGCGACCTCCTGGGATGCCCGGAGGTTCCTGTTCGCGCCTCGGATCGGCTGCTTCGGGATCCAGCGCATCCGGCTCCTCCGCGACGTGGTCGTGCTGGCCGGCGCCGGCGTGGGCGGTGGGTCGCTGGTGTACGCGAACACGCTCTACGAGCCGCGCTCGGACGCGTTCTACCGCGACGCTCAGTGGTCCCACATCACCGACTGGCGCGACGAGCTGGCTCCCTACTACGACCAGGCAAAACGCATGCTCGGGGTCCGGCCCAACCCGACGACCACCCGGCCCGACGAGATCATGGGCGAGGTCGCCGCCGAGCTCGGCGTGGCCGACACCTACGGTCCCGCGCCGGTCGGGGTCTTCTTCGGTCGCGGTGACACGTTGGAGCCGGGCGTAACGGTCGCCGACCCGTACTTCGGCGGGATCGGCCCCGACCGCACCGGTTGTCTGGAGTGCGGCGAGTGCATGACCGGATGTCGGCACAACGCGAAGAACACGCTGCTGAAGAACTACCTCCATCTCGCCGAGCGGGGTGGTGCCGAGGTGCGGGAGCTCACCACCGTCGACAGCATCACCCCGTACGACTGCGGCTACCGCATCGCGGTTCACGAGTCGGGCGGCTCGCGCCGCCGCACCGCGCACACGATCACGGCCGACCAGGTCATCATCGCTGCCGGCACCTGGGGTACGCAGGAGCTGCTGCACACCATGAAGCAGCGCGGGCTCCTACCCGGCCTCTCGGACCGGCTCGGTGAGCTGACCCGCACGAACTCCGAAGCGCTGTGCACCGCGAGCATGCGGCCCGGAGCCCGGATCGACGGCGACCTCAACCGCGGCGTCGCCATCACCAGCTCGATCCACCCCAACGACCACACCCACATCGAGCCGGTGCGCTACGGCGCCGGCTCCGGGTTCATGGGGTTGCTCACCACCGTCATGACCGACGGCGGCGGCCGGGTGCCCAGGGCGCTGAAGTGGATCGGCCAGATCCTGCGCCACCCCGTCCAGTTCCTCGGTCACTACCTGGGGATCCGCACCTGGGCGGAGCGTACGGTCATCGCCTTGGTCATGCAGACCAGCGACAACTCGATCACCGTCTTCGGCAAGAAGCGGCGCATCGGCCGCGGGGCGCTGCGGCTGTCCTCGAAGCAGGGCCACGGCGAGCCGAACCCGACCTGGATCCCGGTCGCCAACCAGGCGATCCGCAGCATCAGCGAGAAGATCGACGGCCGGCCGTTCTCGAGCATCGGCGAGATCTTCAACATCCCGATGACGGCCCACTTCCTTGGTGGCTGCGTCATCGGGGACAGCGCGGAGAGCGGCGTCGTCGACCCCTACCACCGCGTCCACGGCCACCCTGGGCTGCACATCACCGACGGCTCGACGATCTCCGCCAACCTCGGCGTGAACCCGAGCCTGACCGTCACCGCGCAGGCCGAGCGCGCCATGTCCTTGTGGCCGAACAAGGGCGAGACCGACCTGCGCCCGCCGCTCGGTGCCGCATACGAGCGGATCGCGCCGGTCGGCCCGAAGCAGCCGATGGTGCCGGCCGAGGCGCCGGCCGCGTTGCGGCTTCCGGTGGTCGAGATCAACGGTCGGGCCGCTTCATGACGGCCACCCAGACAGACCGGATGGAGCCGTCCGGTCCCCGCGGCATGACGCCCGAGCGTCAGCGGATCGCCGCCGAGGCGCTCCAGTCGAACGCCCTCTTCAAGGCGCTGGCGTCCTTCGGCGACTTCTACGCTTTCGTCGTCTCGGTCTTCCGCAAGGGGTTCACGCACAGCTTCCAGTTCCGCGAGTTCGTCTCCCAGGCCTGGTTCATCACGACCGTCTCGTTCTGGCCCGCGCTCCTGGTCGCGATCCCGTTCTGCGTCGTCATCATCTTCCAGGTCAACCAGCTCCTGATCGAGATCGGCGCGGTCGACCTCGCCGGGGCCGGGGCCGCCGTCGCCGTCGTCCGCGAGATCGGTCCGATCGTCAGCGTCCTGGTCGTCGCCGGTGCCGGGGCGACCGCGATCTGCGCGGACCTGGGCTCCCGCAAGATCCGCGAGGAGATCGACGCGATGACCACGCTCGGGATCGACCCGATCCACCGGCTCGTCGTGCCGCGCGTGGCCGCCTCGACCCTGGTGGGCATCGCGCTCAACGGTCTGGTGACCGTCGTCGGCCTGGTCGGCGGCTACTTCTTCTCGGTGGTGCTGCAGGGCGCGACCCCAGGGCTCTACCTCAACGACCTCACCCTTCTCGTGGGCTTGTCAGACTTCATCGCAGCTGAGGCGAAAGCCGCGATCTTCGGACTGCTGGCCGGGTTGACTGCCTGCTACCTGGGCCTCAACGCCAAGGGCGGCCCCAAGGGCGTCGGGGAAGCGGTGAACCAGACCGTCGTGTTCGCGTTCATGCTTCTGTTCGCCGCCAACAGCGTGATCAGCACCCTGTTCCTCCAGTTCAAGTTGGGAGCCTGAGATGGCGGTCAACGCATCAGCACTCCGCGAGCTCGGCGAGCAGCTCGCCTTCCATGCACGCGCCTACTCCCACGTCCCTCATGCCTTCCACCGCTACCGCAAGGAAGTCGTCCGGCTCCTGGCCGAGGTCGCGATGGGAACCGGGGCCTTGGCACTGATCGGCGGGACCGTTCTCGTGATCGGGTTTCTCACCGCGGCGTCGGGCATCGAGGTCGGCCTGCAGGCGTACACCTCCTTCGACAACATCGGCGTCTCCGCGCTGTCGGGATTCTTCTCGGCGTACTTCAACACCCGCGAGGTGGCTCCGATCATCGCCGGGATCGCGCTCACCGCGACCGTCGGCGCGGGCTTCACCGCCCAGATCGGCGCGATGCGGGTCTCAGAAGAGATCGATGCGCTCGAGGTGATGGCGGTGCCGCCGGTGCCCTACCTGGTCACCACCCGGATCATGGCCGGGCTCATCGCGGTCATCCCGCTGTACGCCATCGCGGTGATGATGTGCTGGCTGGCGACCCGGCTCGTGGTGACCGTCGGCTACGACGAGGCACCGGGTACCTACCAGCACTACTTCGACACCTTCCTGATCCCCGGCGACCTGTTCCTGTCCATGCTGAAGGTCACGATCATGGCGCTGGTCGTGGTCTCGGTGTGCTGCTACCACGGATTCAAGGCCGCGGGCGGGCCCGCCGGCGTCGGCCGTGCCGTCGGCCGCGCCGTGCGGTCGGCCCTCATCGCCATCATGTTCGTCGACCTGATCTTCGGCATCGCCATCTGGGGCGGTCCGTCGGTCCACATCGCGGGGTGATCGGGCATGGTTGATCGTCACGTCACGTACGGCCTCACCTTCATCGCGCTGATCCTCGCGCTGATCGTCGGCACCGTCGCCAGCTATAAGGGCGTCTTCCGCTCCACCGTCCCGCTCACCGTCTCCTCCGACCGGGCCGGTCTGACTTTGGCCCCGGGGGCAGCGGTCAAACTCCGAGGTGTGGTGATCGGCCGGGTCGGTTCGGTCGACCATGACGCCGGCGACGGGGTCTCGATCCAGCTCGAAATCGACCAGGACGAGCTCAATCAGATCTCCAGCGACACCACCGCCGAGATCGTCCCGCCGACAGCGTTCGGAGCAAAGTACATCCAGCTCAACCCCGGTGAGCCGGGCGCCGAGCGGATCCAGGCCGGGTCCACGATCGACGCCGACCGGGTCACGGTCGAGGTCGACGAGGCGTTCGAGAACCTCACTCAGGTACTGGACACGGCCAAGCCTGCCGAGGTCGCGGCCGCGCTCACCGCCGTCTCGCAGGCGGTCGACCAGCGCGGCGAGGACATCGGGCTCCTGATCACCCAGACCAACGGCTACCTCACCTCGTTCAACCCCTATCTGAGCACCCTCACCAGCGACATCAGGTCGGGCGCGAGCGTCGCTCAGACCTACGACACCGCGCGGCCCGACCTGGTGGCCCTGGCCGACAAGGCTGCGGTGACCAGCAGGACCCTGACCACCCAGCAGAAGTCGCTGCACGCCTTCGAGGTCAGCCTGTACTCCTTCGACAACAGCGCGAGCCAGCTGCTGGACAGCTCGGGTAGGCGGCTGACCACCACGTTGAAGCTGACCGCCCCGGTCGCTGACGTAGTCGAGCGCTACTCGCCGGAGCTCCCGTGCACGATCCTCGGCCTCGCCTCGGCCAACAAGCTCGCCGAGGCCGCCGTCGGCGGCACACATCCGGGAATCACCACGATCACCCGCATCGTCCCGGGTCGCGATCCATACACGTACGAGCGCAACCTGCCGAAGATCGGCGACACCAGGTCTCCCGAGTGCTACGGGCTTCCGTACGTCACCGAGGAGGAGGCACAGGCTGCGGTGCCGACCTTCGCAACCGGCGCCAACCCCTACGCGGGCAAGCAGCCCACGGTCCAGGAGAACACGCTCACCACGCTGCTCGGCCTGCTGGCCGGTGGCGCCAACGCCGCAGGAGGTAAACAGTGACCAGCAACAGTAAACTTCGGCGCCGGGAGCGTTCCGACCTGATCAAGTTCGGAATCTTCTTGGTGGTCGCGGCGCTTTTCACCTACTGGGTCGGTGTGGTGACGGCCGCGCATCGCCCCGGCGACCGGGTTACGTACGATGCCGTCTTCGCCAACGTGTCGGGTCTCCAAAAGGGCGACTCGGTCCGGATCGCCGGCGTGGACGTCGGCAAGGTCACGGCCCTGGCAGTCCAGCGCGACGCGACCGTGCGCGTCTCCTTTGACGTCCCGCGGGACCAGAAGCTCAACGCCTCGACCGAGGCCACGGTGCAGTACCGGAACCTCATCGGCGACCGGATCGTCCAACTCAGCCGGCCCGACCCGGACGCCAGACCGATCAAGGCCGGCGACACCATCCCAATATCCCAGACCAGGCCGGCCCTCGACCTCGACCTGCTGCTCAACGGGTTCAAGCCGCTCTTCGCGGGCCTTGCCCCGGCGCAGATCAACGCCTTCTCCGGTGACCTGATCAAGATCCTCCAAGGGCAGAGCTCCGCCATCTCCACGCTGGTGCAGCGGGCGGCCTCGCTCACCACGACGCTCGGGAACCGCCAGGAGCTGATCGGGGAGGTGATCCGCAACCTCAACACTGTCGTCGGCACCCTCGATGACAAGCGCGAGACCATCCAGGCGCTCATCGACCAGTTCAGCAAGCTTCTCGACGGTCTCGAGCAGCAGGACACCCAGATCCTCGATGCAGCGGCGCAGACCGACCGGTTCGCCCGTGACGCGGCGTCACTGGTCGAGGCGGGCAGGGAAGACCTGGCGGCCGACCTTACTCAGCTCACCAAGACGGCGAACGGCATCAACCAGGAGCAGGCCACTCTTCAGCAGGTCCTGCAGAAGCTGCCGAACCACTACGCGGCGATCCAGAACACCGCCTCGTACGGCAACTACTTCAACTTCTTCCTGTGTGGGGTCCGGATCCAGACCGAGGCCACCATCACGACTCCCTGGATCATGTCCGACACGCAGAGGTGCAAACGATGAGCGTCCGTACGCCCTCCCAGAACGCCGCCCGAGGCCTGATCGGCACCATGGCGATCGCCCTGGTGGTCACCGCCAGCCTCAACTACAACAAGCTCCCGCTCGTGGGCAACGGTGACATCATCCACGCCGCCTTCACCGAGGCCGGTGGCCTCAAAGGTGGAGATGCCGTGATGGTCTCCGGCGCCCAGGTGGGCAAGGTTCGTGACGTCCGTCTCGATGGCGACGAGGTCGTCGCCGACTTGGTCGTCACCGAAGGTGATGTCGACCTCGGCGGCAAGACCGAGGCACGCATCATCACGGTCACGCTCCTCGGCCGGGCCGCCGTCGAGCTCGTCCCCTCCGGCAGCGGGCGGCTGAGTGCCGGTGACACGATCCCGACCTCCCGGACGTCCTCGCCCTACAACCTCACCGCCACGCTGAACGAACTGACGACGACCACGGCGGACATCGACAAGGCACAGCTGGCCGGCGCGCTCGACCAGGCCAGCGCAGCTCTGAGCGGAACCCACGACGACGTCGGGCCCGCTCTGCGAGGTGTCACTGAGCTCACCGCCGCCGTCGAACAGAACGACGACCAGCTTCGCGCTCTGCTCGCCCGCGCCTCACGGGTCTCGGGCGTCCTCGCCAGTCGCAACGAGCAGATCGAGACCCTGCTTGTCTCCGGACAGTCGCTGCTCCAGCAGCTCAACGCTCGCCAGGCCGTCGTAGTGAGCCTGCTTGGCAGCGTGCAGGACCTCTCCACGCAGCTGCGTGGACTCGTCGACGACAACCGGGCCACCCTCGGCCCGGCACTGGACCAGCTCGATGCGGTGGTCACTCTGCTCAACCGGAACAGAGCGGCTCTCCAGGACGCCATCACCGGCCTACGCGGGTACGTCACCGGGTTCGGGGAGGCCATCTCGACCGGACCGTGGTTCGACGCGTACATCCAGAACCTCACCTCGCCGGGCACGCTGGCGCCGATCGTCTCGGGGGTCGTGAAATGACCAACTCCTCCAGTCTCCTGCTGCGCCGTGTCCTGATCGGGCTCGCGCTACTGCTCCTCGCCACTGGCGGCTACTACACGGTCAAGGACACCCGCTCGACGGTGCTGACCGCGGTCTTCAGCAACGCCGACGGGCTCTACGAGGGCGACGACGTCAAGGTCCTCGGGGTCGCCGTCGGCCGGGTCACCGAGGTCGATCCGCAAGACGACGGCGTACATGTGAGGGTCGAGGTCGAGGGCGGGCAGCGGATACCGGCCGACGCCAACGCCGCGATCGTCTCCCCGAGCCTGGTCAGCGGACGGTTCGTCCAGCTCTCACCTGCCTACACCGACGGCCCGGCGATGTCCGACGGTGGCCAGATCCAGCTGGACCGCACCGCGGTGCCGGTCTCGTTCGACGAGGTCAAGAAGCAGCTCACCGACCTCGCTACCGCGCTCGCTCCCGCTGGCTCCGGCAAGCAGCCGCTCCGGACCGCCATCGAGACCCTGGACGCCAACCTCCGCAACGGCAACGCCGAGCAGCTGAGTGAGGCAGTTGAGGGGCTCCGCAGCGCCACCGCGACCCTCTCGGACGGGCGCGCCGACATGTTCACGACCGTCTCCAACCTGAACAGCTTCACCAAGAACCTCGCTGTCAACGATGCCGCCGTGGCCGGGTTCACCGAACAGCTCAGCGAGGTCTCCGCGGTGTTGGCCGCCAACCGGCGCGAGCTCACGAAGGCGATCGAGGAGCTCTCCGCGGCACTGGTGGCGACGGGTGAGCTCACCCACGACAACCGCGGCAGGATCAAGAATTCCGTACGCGACCTGAACCTGCTCAGCGCTGCCCTCGCGGACCGGTCCAACCAGCTGGCGGCGATCCTGCAGATGGCTCCGACGGCCTTGATCGATCTCTTCAACGTGATCGACAAGCAGGCGATCACCGGCCGGGCCTCACTGACCGGGCTCAACGACGCCGCCCAGCTCGTCTGCGGCGCCGTGCTCGGTGCCGGCGGCACGGCACAGCAGTGCCGTGATGCGCTCGCGCCGCTCGTCGACCTGGTCAAGACCGCCCAGCAAGGCACGACCGGGCCAGGCGCGACGGGGCCAGGCACGGGTCAGCCAGAGACGGCCCCACCGGCCGACCCGGGGCTACCGTCGACACCGCTCCCTGATCTGGGTTCGGGCCTCCACGGGGTACAACCACTCTTGCCCGGCCTGCTCGGCACCGACCTCGGAGGCGACCGATGAAGACACAGATCCTGGCCACCATGGCCGCACTCGTGGTCGGCCTGACCGGCTGCACGAGCCTCCAGCCGAACGATCACACACTTCCCGGCCAGCCCGGTGTCGGCAGGGATGGCTACACCGTCACCGTCACCTTCGACGAGGTCGCGAACCTGGTGCCGAACTCATCCGTGCAGATGGACAACGTCGTCATCGGCACCGTCGCCGGCATCAGCGTCTCGGACTGGCAGGCAAAGGTCCGGCTCCGGCTGATGAAGTCTGCCCGTATCCCGGCTGACGCCACCTTCGCGATCGGACAGAAGACCCTGCTCGGTGCCCAATACGTCGACGTCAGCAAGTCGGGGCCGCCACCGACTCCGAGCAGCGCCAGCAGCATCGCGGCAGCGGCAGAGCGGACCGAGATACTGCAGCACGGCGCCCGGGTCCCGGTCACCCAGACCGGCACCTACCCAGCCACCGAGCAGGTCCTCGGCGCGGTGGCGCTACTGCTCAACAACGGCGGGCTGTCGCAGATCGAGACCA
Organism: Nocardioides panzhihuensis; assembly: GCF_013408335.1. Classification (NCBI taxonomy): domain Bacteria; kingdom Bacillati; phylum Actinomycetota; class Actinomycetes; order Propionibacteriales; family Nocardioidaceae; genus Nocardioides; species Nocardioides panzhihuensis. The sequence goes on from NZ_JACBZR010000001.1 coordinate 5,898,098, forward strand.
TCACTTCCGAGTTGGCGACCGCTCTGGACAACCGGGTCCCCGACACCCGCAACCTGGTGCGACGGACCAACGAGCTGCTCGCGGTGCTCGACGAAAACAAGAGTGAGATCGTGCAGGCGCTCGAGGCGCTCGACCGGCTCTCCGCCGGCCTCGCTAAGGACCGGACGGTCCTGGCGAACGCGATCGACGACATCGCTCCGGGGCTGCGTGCGCTCGAAGAGGAGCGGGCGAGCCTCGTCCGCGCTGTCACCCGGACCGGCGAGACCGGAGATCAGGCGACCAAGGTCATCCGGGCCAGCCGTACGGCTCTCCTCGCGAACCTCGACGCCCTGCGGCCCATCCTGACCAGCCTCGGCAAGGTCGGCGACTCGATCCCCGAGGCGCTCAAGCTCGGCCTGACCATCCCGTTCCCGGCGATGACCACGACCAACGCGCTCCGTGGCGACTACGCCAACCTCTTCGCGACGCTCGACCTCCGCGGCTCGAGCCTCACCGATACCTGGCTCACCGGATTCGGACCAACCGGTCTGCCTTCCGCAGGGGCCACCAGGTCGACGCCCACCCCGAGCACATCTGACGACAGCGGCTGCCTGCTCGCGAACCTGGGAGGCTGCTGATGCTGCTGACGAGACTGGTGAAGCGTCAGTTGGGCGTCTTCGCCTGCCTGACGGCTCTCGCGCTCGGGCTGATGGTCTTCACCTATGCGAGGGTCCCGGCGATGCTCGGAATTGGGGTCTACCAGGTCACCGCCGAGTTCGAAGACGCCAGCGGGCTCTACGAGAGCGCCCTGGTCACCTATCGGGGCGTCAAGGTCGGGCAAGTGACCGACCTCGAGGTGACCCCGCGAGCAGCCGTCGCCACTCTTCGTCTCGATGATGGCACCAGGATCCCCGGCAACGTTGACGCTGAGCTCCACAGCACCTCCGCGGTGGGGGAGCAGTACGTCTCCCTGGTCTCGCCGTCGACCACCAAGGCGGCCTTGAGCGCCGGGGACGTGCTACCAACTTCACGCACCGTCGACATGCCCCAGATCGCGCCCGTCCTGGATGCCGTCAACCACCTGCTTGAGTCCGTGCCGCAGCGACAGACACGCAACGTACTGGATCAGGTCGACACCGGCCTCGGGTCGAGCAGCGAGGACGTCGGCCGGCTGATCGAGGAATCCAGCACGCTCTTGGACACAGCCCAGCAGGAGGTCACCTCGACGACCGAGCTGATCCGCGCCCTGGAGCCGGTGCTCGCCACTCAGCAGGAGATGGCGCCGCAGACCGTGTCGTCGATGTCGTCGCTCCGCGCGCTCACCAAGGAGCTCGCGGCGAACGACGCCGACCTGCGCTCGCTGCTCCGCGACGGGCGTACGGGTCTGGACAGCACCGCCGCGACAGTTGATGACCTCCAGACCACGCTGCCGATGCTCTTGGACAACTTGATGGTCAACGGCGAGGTGCTCAACACCTATCTTCCGCAGCTTCAGCAGACCCTGGTCGTGTACCCCGCCACGATCGGACGACTTCAACAGACGGTCAATCCGCGGGCGAAGGAGGGCGACGTGAAGCTTGACCTACGCGCAGGCGTCAACAATCCACCGTCATGCACGACGGGATACCTGTCCACCGACGATCGACGCAGCCCGTCCGAAGAGAACGTACGCAAGGTCGACCCGCTCGCGCACTGCGAGACCGCGCCCAGCGACCCGTCTTCGGTGCGGGGCGCTCGCAACCAGCCGTGTCCGAATTCCAGCGCGCGGGGTCATCTGCCCTCCTCGTGCGGGCTGGAGTTCGGCAAGGGGCGCTGGCCCGAGGGCGACGATCCGAACGCGCCAAAGGCTCCGGCAGGTGAGCCGTCGTCGACGGGGACGACGGACGCATCTGAGGACAACTCCTGGAAGCAGTTGTTCCTCGAGCCGGTCGGGCTGTGGTGACGATGTCCAGACTCTCCACAAGGACCTTCGTTCTCCTGCTGGTGCTGGGCATCGGGCTGCTCGCGTTCGCCGGGCAGCGCGCTTGGTCCTGGCGCGAGGACGTAAGCGCGGAGCATCAGCGGGCAGAGGCCGTCTCGGCGGCTTCCACCGAGGTCACCCGACTGATCTCGGTCAGCGCAGAGGACTCGGAGGCGGCCTTCGAGTCCCTTCTCGACGGCGCGACCGCCTCCTTCCGCAGCGACCTGAAGCAGCAGGCAAGTGCGCTGCAGAAGGCGCTGAAGGCCAACAAGGTCGACGCCGAGGGCGAGGTCGTCTCGGCCGGTGTGGCGCGCTCGACCGATGAGCAGGTGACGGTGTACATCGCGGCGACCGGCACGGTGTCGAACTCGGGCACGAAGGCACCACAGCAACGTGGCTATCGGGTCAAGGTCGAGATGCGGAACGTCGAGGGCCGCTGGCTCGTCTCCGGACTGGAGTTCATCCCGTGACCATGGAGGAGATCGAGATGCCAACAGCCCTCTCAGAAGAGACCGAGGTGGACGAGCACGTGGACAAGTCGCGACCGCCCGAATCCGGTCGGCTCCGGCTCGACCTGGGGGGAAGACTGCTGCGCTGGGCGATCGTGCTGCTCGCGATCGTCGGACTGGCCGCGGCGATAACCTTCGCCGCGCTCGCCGGTCACGCCTCGGACCGCGCTCGGGACCGAACCGATGCGCTCGCCACGGCCAAGAGCCGGGTGCCCGTCCTGCTGAGCTACGACCACCGCACGCTCGAAGCAGACCTCGACCGGTCCAAGAACCAGACCACCGGCCGGTTTCGCACCGACTACACCAAGCTGCTCGAAGGCCCTGTCGCCAAGGCAGCGACCCAGAAACAGATCTCCACGAAGGCGACCCTCTCCGGGGCAGGCGTCGTCGAGGTCGCCGGGCCGCGGGTCACGGTCCTGGTCTTCATCACGCAGACCACGATCGCGCCTGGAGCCGAGCCCAGCGTCAGTGCATCGCGCGTCGAGGTGAAGATGCAAAGGGTCGGCAACGGCTGGAAGGTGGCTGGGCTCACGCCCCGCTGACCGGACGACAAACCGCGAGTGGAGGCATTGGTATGGGTGTAGACGTAAAGATCGAAGGGCTGACCAAGAGCTTTGGTAAGCAGCTCATCTGGAAAGACGTCACGCTGACGCTGCCTGCGGGCGAGATCAGCGTGATGCTCGGGCCGTCCGGCACTGGTAAGTCCGTGCTCCTCAAGACCTTGATCGGTCTGATCAAGCCCGACACGGGCTCTGTGGTCATCGAGGGCGTCGACATCGCCAGCTGCTCGGAGAGGGACCTCTACGAGGTTCGCAAGCTGTTCGGCGTGCTGTTCCAGGACGGCGCCATGTTCGGTTCGATGGACCTGTTCGACAACGTCGCGTTCCCGCTCCGTGAGCACACGAAGAAGAGCGAGTCCGAGATTCGCAACATCGTCATGGAGAAGATGGACCTGGTCGGTCTCATCGGCGCCGAGAACAAGCTTCCCGGTGAGATCTCCGGTGGTATGCGCAAGCGTGCCGGTCTGGCGCGTGCGCTGGTCCTCGACCCCGAGATCCTGCTGATCGACGAGCCCGACTCGGGCCTGGACCCGGTGCGTACGGCGTTCATCAACCAGCTCTTCATCGACCTGAACGCGCAGATCGACGCGACGTTCCTGATCGTGACCCACGACATCAACTCGACGCGTACGGTGCCGGACAACATCGGTCTGCTCTACCACAAGCACCTGGCCATGTACGGTCCCCGCGAGATGCTCCTCAGCTCCGAGGAGCCCGTCGTGCGGCAGTTCCTCAACGCCCAGACGATCGGCCCGATCGGTATGTCCGAGGAGAAGGACGCCGACGAGCTGGCCGCCGAGAAGGACATGGGCCTGCCGCCGCTCCCGCCGATCCCGATGCAGCTCGAGCCGTCCAACGGCATCCCGCGCAAGTACCAGCGCCCGCCGGGCGCCTGGTGCCGCGAGAACGGTGTCACCCCGCCGCCGGGATCGTTCCAGCCCGACGAGACACAGGCCTTATCTGGCGCTCGTGTACTTCAGATGGAGTCGTCGCGACCGTCCGTAGCAGGGACGTCTGGCGAGTTGTTCACGTAGAAACGCTCGCCGCCGACGTTTCTAGCGGTTCTTGTCGCAGCGAGACCGGGTTGGACTGATCGCTCAGCTGTTGGCACAGTCGGCCATGGTTTCCGCTGCAGGCGGCATCTCATACTGCTGCTTCGCCCGAATCACATCGAGGCACGGCCACCATAGCCGCGATGGGCCACGACCATCCCGGTAGTCACATCGCTGCCTGAGACTGTCGGTCAGACCTCGGAACTCGCGTTCGCGGTTGGCGGAGCGAAACAGCAGGCGAAAGCATCGAGACCCTCGGCGGCTGCATCGAGCAGCGCGGGAATCGCATCGTCCTCGAAGTCATCGGTGCCCACGTGTTCGGCCAGCCGCTCACGCGCCCGATCCAGGATGGTCCGACACAGCTCTGCCTTGGAGTCGAAATGCCTGTAGAGCACGACGCGCGTGCCCCGTGCCTCATCGGCGACATCGCCCGGGCTTGTCTCGGCGAAACCTCGTGGCGCGCAGGGCCGCGTTGGACGCGGGACCGCTGTTGCCGGCGGGCACCTGAATTCGCAGAACCATCCCCGCCCGGTGTCGGCGCACCGCCGCTTTCGCCCCGCAAGTACTCGCACTTTTCATGCCAGCACCCGCTCGGTGGGCCAGCGCGCTCGAGCTGAGGCCGAGCGCATCGGGTCGCGTGGGTAGAACCGCGCGATGAACCCAACGTCTCCAGTGCTCATCGACTCCTATCCCACCGCGGCACACTGCTCACCGACGAGGATCTCGAGCGGATCGGCACCGCGATCACCGCCACACACGCCCCGTCCACCCGCACCGTCTACGCCTCCGCCTGGCACCGCTGGGAACGCTGGTGCGCACACCGGGGCATCCCCCCGCTCGGCGAGGAGGGTCCCGGCACCGGTGGAAGCCACCCTGGCGCCAGCTGCCGAGGTGCCGACCCAGTCGCAGTGTGCGCCTATCTCGCCGAGCGAGCCGCCGACGGCCTCTCAGCGGCAAGCATCGACCTGGCCTGCTCCGCGATTGGCTACCGGCACCGCCGCCGCGGCCTGAACGACCCGACCCAGGCCGAGGCGGTTGGGCAGGTACGCCGTGGACTTCACCGGATCCTCGGTACCGCGCCACGCCGACCCGCTCATCCGGTCGGGCCCGAGGAGATCGGCAGGCTGTTGACCGCGATCGACCGCCGCACTATCGCTGGGTGTCGCGACGCCGCGATCATCCTGCTCGGTTTCGCCGGCGCGCTGCGCCGCTCCGAGCTTGCGAACCTCGCCCTCGCCGACCTCGAACCTAAGCCCGCCGGGATGCTGCTGCACCTGCGCCGATCCAAGACCGACCCCGAGGCCCCGGGGCCAGATCGTCGGCATCGCCCCCGGGCAACATCGCGAGACCGACCCGATAGCAGCGCTCGATGCCTGGCTCGCCCACCGGGGAACAACGCCCGGGCCGGTCTTCACCAGCCTGAGGAACGGCGCACCACCGCTGCAGTCGATCTCCGGCAACGTCGTCACGAGTGTCGTCAAACGCCACGCCGAGGCTGCCGGGCTGACCGGCCGGGTCACGGCCCACCCGCTGCGCGCCGGGCACGCCACCGCCGCCGCCATGGCCGGGGTCGGCGTCGACCAGATCGCCGCCCAGACCCGACACCGCCGCATCGACATCCTCGTCGACCGCTACATCCGCCCCGCCCAGGCGCTGCACGCGACCTCAAGCCGCTACCTGGGCCTTTGAACGCACCTTTTCGTCAAATGCACGACGTGATCGCTTTTACGAAAAGGTCACGTTCGATGTTCGTGCAGAAGTTGCGATGTTGGATAAAAACCACTCACTGTCGGGGTGATAGTGTATGGTTTTTATCCATGGCTGGCTTGGAGTCGCTTCCGGTGACGTTCACGACGCAAGCGGCCCTGCGAGCAGGGGCGCATCCGCGGGACCTGTATCGATGGCGGGACGATGGCGATGTCATCGAGCTCTCGCGAGGTGTGTTTCGTAACGCGGCAGCGCCGGAGCCCTCGTTCCCTGACCTGTTGGCCGTCGGCATGAGGGCTCCGCACGCGATCGTGTGTTGCGTGAGCGCTGCGGTGGCCCACGGTCTCAGTGACGAGATGGAACCTGCGGTCCAGATCGCGATCGCGTCCGGGCGAAACCTGGCCCGCATCACCTTCCCGCCGACGACGGTGTTTCGGTTCGATGCTGAGACCTTCGAGCTCGGACTCTCGCAATTGGAGGTCGCGCCGGACGAGTTCACGCGAGTCTACGATCCCGCTCGGACAGTGGTGGACCTGATGCGCCTGCGGCACCGACTCGGCGAGCCGGTGGCGCACACGGTGCTCAACAGGTACTTGGAATCGCCAGGAGCGAAGCCAGGGCGGGTGCTGGAGTACGCCAACGCCCTCGGGGTCGTCGGGCCGGTGCGGTTGGCACTCGACATCGCGGGGGCACGATGAGTCGGCTGACGCGAGAGTCGGCGGCCGGGCGCGCCTACTTGGATCTGCAGAACCGCGCGCGTCGCGAGAAGCGGCGAACCCAGGACCTGTTGACGATGTATGTCGTGGAGCGATGGCTGGCCAGGATGAGCACATCGCCGTACGCCGATGACTTCGTCCTCAAGGGCGGGATGCTTCTGGCGAGTTTCGGGAGCCGACGCCCGACCACCGATGCGGACGCACTGGCTCGGAACATGCCGGCCGACGAGAGCGCCGTCGCAGCCCGGGTCGTCGAGATCGCAAGTCTCGCCGACCCGGACGACGGAGTCGTCTACCTGACCGAGACCGTCAAGGCGGCGATGATCCGAGACGACGCGCTCTACTCCGGCGTCCGCGTGACCATGGACGCGACGCTGGGCACGGCGCAGCTGAAGCTCAAGCTGGACATCAACTTCGGCGATCCAGTGACACCGGAGCCGTCAGTCGTCGAACTGCCTGCGCTGCGACCAGGCGCGGCGCCGGTGCGGATACTGGGGTATCCGATCGCGACCGTGCTGGCGGAGAAGATCTCGACCGCGATCGACCTCGGGCCGGCGAGCACAAGAGTGCGGGACTGGGCCGACATCTACACCCTGGTCACGACCCATGACCTCGACGGTGCCGAGGTGAGCGCGGCGGTGGCGGCCACCATGAACTTTCGAGGCGTCGTCGTCAGATCGATGTCTGAGGCGATCGGTGACCTCGTGAAGGTCCGGGCCTCAGCGTACGTCGCGTATCGACGCGGGCTCGGCGCCGATGGCGAGCATCTCCCCGCGACATTCGAGGAAGTAGTGGAGATGGCGGTCCGGTTCGCCGACCCGGTGCTGAGTGCCGAAACTCCCAGTATCGCCGCGCGTTGGCGGGCAGGGGCCCGAACGTGGTCCTGAACTCCGCGAATACTCCGCGAAAACCCCTTCGAGAGGCCTCGAGATCGCGCGAGGTGACGAGGTAATGTGGACCTCGTCATCGACATCGATGACGGATGTTCGCCCAGGTCAAACGGAGGTTTCTCCGAAGCTGGCCGAAGAGTCTCGAGAGATTCGGCGCCCGACGAAGGCCGCCAGGCACCAAGAGAAGGCCAGGGGTTCGAATCCCCTCAGCTCCACCACCTGAAACCCGGTTCTGACCTGCATCTTCACCGCAGCGAAGGCCGGGTTTCTTAGTTGAGTAGTCGCCGGTCTCCTCGTCTTGTTGCCCCCCGATTCCCTCCGAGGTCTGGTTCAGTACGATCCTGGCGGTCCCGCTTCGCTCATTCGAGCGATACGCGGCAAGCAGAGGAGCAGGTGCGCAGATGATCGGTACGCCGGGGGATGTCGGTCGTGGGCTGCAGCACCTGGGCCACCCACGGGTCTGGGGTGCGGTGATCGGGGCGGTCGGCGGCAGCGTCTTCGTCCATGCGAACCGTGTCGAGCTGCCGGCCGCTGTGTCGATGGGAGCACTGGTCGCCTGGGCCGGTGCGCTCGCAGTCTTCGTGTGGGCGGTGCTCATCACGCTTCGGCTGTTCGCGCCGCTCGAGCCTCTACCGCGCAGCGCGGCCTGGGTGTACTTCGGCAGCGTCGCCGGCATGTTGGTGGGGATCCAGCTGGGGCGGCTGGCGCTGGAAGCGATCGGGCGCGTCGACGTCTTTTCCGGGGTCATCGTGCTGGCGGTCGGACTGCACTTCCTTCCCTTCGCGCGTGCCTTCGACACCCCCATGTTCACCCGGCTCGGGCTCCTGATGGCCGGGCTCGGCGTGGCCGGGCTCGTCCTCGGGCTGGTGTGGACGGGGACGGCGGCTGCTGCCGCGGCCGTGGTCACCGGAGTGGTGATGCTTCTCGTCATCTCGCAGGACGCATGGAGTGGTCGACCCGGCCTTGTTCGTGCCTGAGCGTTCCTCCGGCGATGATGGGGGCATGCGACATGTCGACTTGGTGATCATCGGTTCCGGCTCGGGCAACGCCATCGTCGATGAGCGGTTCGACGACTGGGAGGTGGTGTACCTCGAGAAGGGCGTCGGATCCCGAGACTCGTACGGCGGCACCTGCCTCAACGTCGGTTGCATCCCGACCAAGATGCTGGTGCACACCGCCGATGTGGCCGGGGCCCCGGTTGAAGCGCGGCGACTCGGCGTCGACCTCTCCTTGAACGATGCGGACTGGCCGCGGATCCGCGACCGTATCTTCGGACGGATCGACCCGATCGCCGACGGCGGTCAGAAGTACCGGCAGACCGGCCGGCCCAACACGAGTCTGCTGACCGGCACTGCGCGGTTCACCGGCCCGAAGCAGCTGACCGTCATCGATGCCGAGACCGACGAGGTCACGGCGCTCAGCGCCGACCAGATCGTGATCGCCGCAGGCGGCCGCCCGGCCGTTCCCGACGTCCCGGGGCTGGCCGAGAGCGGGTTCCACACCAGCGATTCGGTGATGCGGCTGGAGCAGCTGCCGACGAGCATGGTGATCTTGGGCAGCGGCTTCATCGCCGTGGAGATGGCCCACATCTTCGCCTCTCTCGGCGTGAAGGTCACCGTCGTGGCCCGCTCCGGACAGCTGCTGCGTCAGCTGGACCGCGATGTCGCGCGCCAGTTCACCGAGATCGCGGGTGGGCGTTGGGACGTACGTCTGAACCGCGCGATCCGACGAGTTGACCGCGACGGTGACCGGGTTCGGGTGTTCCTCGACGCTCACGACGGCGAGGAGCGCCTCGAGGCGGACGTGCTGCTGGTCGCGACCGGGCGGGTGCCCAACAGCGACCTGATCGAGGCCGAGGTCGGAGGGCTCGAGCTCACCGGCGGTGGCCGGATCGTGGTCGACGAGACCCAAGCCACGACGGCCCCGGGCGTGTGGGCCTTGGGCGACATCAGCTCGCCCCACCAGCTCAAGCACGTGGCCAACCGCGAGGCTCGCACCGTGGCGCACAACCTGCTCCACCCGAAGGACCTGATCCGCACCGACCACCGCTACGTGCCGTACGCCGTGTTCACCGAACCGCGGATCGCGTCGGTCGGGCTGACCGAGCAGCAGGCCGAAGTCGACGGCATCGAGTACGTCACCTCGACCCAGGAGTACGCCGGCATCGCCTACGGCTGGGCGATGGAGGACACCACGGGGTTCGCCAAGCTGCTTGCCGACCCGAACACCGGCTTGCTCCTGGGCGCGCACATCATGGGGCCCGAAGCGCCGACGTTGATCCAGCCGCTGATCCAGGCGATGCAGTTCGGCCTCGATGCCCGGACAATGGCACGCGACCAGTACTGGATCCATCCGGCGATGCCCGAGCTCATCGAGAACGCGCTGCTGGCACTGCCGCTGGCGTGACCGCCGGCCGGACGGGCGGACCATATGCTGTCGCCATGTCGGCGCGTCTATGGGTTCTCAAGCTGGAGCGAGCTTGGGACGCGGCAAGGCTCCGCCGGGCGGGATCGAGGGTGCCGTCGGACTTCCGGATCGTGTGCTACGGCGGTCACGGGAGCGCCGAGGGGGTCGTCGTGCGCGGCCGGGTCGTCGACGATCCGCCGCCCCCGGCGGCCGTCGAGGGCGAGGGTGCGGTCGCCGCCGTACGCCGTATGGTCCGCCACTTCGTGACCGACGAGCTTCCGGGTGTGCCGCTGCGGATCACCGTGGGCGACGCCGCGGTCGACGCGGTCACCGACGACGAGGGCTACTTCGTGGCGCGACTGCATCCCAGCCCCGACACGCTGGAGGCCCCGTGGGCCCGCGGCACCGTTGAGCTGGCCGGCGAGTACCGCGGCCTGGCCGGCGTCCATCAGGTCCCGGTGGAGGTCTGCGTTCCTGCCGAGGAGGCGCGGTTCGGCGTTATCTCCGACATCGACGACACGATCCTCGAGACCGGGGTGCAGCGCGTCGGACGGATGGTGCGTCAGACCCTCACCGGGTCGGCGCTCACGCGCACACCGTTCCCGGGCGCGCCCGAGCTCTACCGCGACCTGGCCGCCGGCGTGAACCCGGTGTTCTACATCTCCTCCAGCCCGTGGAACCTGCACTCGTTCCTGAGCGCCTTCGTACGCCACCGCGACTTCCCCCGCGGACCGCTCCTGCTGCGCGACCTGCTCGGTCGAGCCGCCGGTCGGGAGCCCAAGACGGCGCGCATCGACGAGGTCCTCGCGCTCCACCCCGGGCTACGGTTCGTCCTCCTCGGCGACTCCGGTGAGCACGACCCGCAGACCTACGTCGACACCGTCCGCCGTCATCCCGGGCGGATCCTCGCGGTCTACATCCGCGAGGTGCGGCTCGACCCTCACGACGGGCGGGTCGAGCGCGTGTGGAGCGGGATGGGCGACGACGTACCTCTGGTGCTCGTCGCCGACAGCGAGGCAGTACGACGTCACGCCACAGGTCTCGGCCTCCTCTGAGGGACCGCATCACGAGTCGATCGCGCTGTTCATCGCCGAGTGGTGCGGGGTCGCGGACAAGGCGTGACCGCCTGTTCCTAGTCCGTGAAGTGGCGGACGAGGCGCCGGTGCCGATGGGCGAAGAGCTGCCGGATCACTGGCTCCAGAGGACTCGCCAGCATCGCGAGCCGTGGCTCGAAGCCGACGACGTCGGTCACCTCCGTGTGGCCGGCGTCGACGGCGTGGAGCTCACGACGGTGCGTCCAGCTGCGCATCGACCCCATCGTCGAGACCTCCTGGAAGTGAGAACGGGGCACGAGCTCGGTGACCATCAGGTCGTCGTAGTCGAGGGGCAGGAACCCGAGGTAGAAGAGCCAGGACCTGCCCAGCGGCACCCCGAGCGGCACGGTGTCCATCGCGGTGTCCCGGATGCCCGCCGGAGCCCGCATCCGCATCACCGGCATGAGCTCGTCGTTGATCCCCTCGAAGTCGGTCACCCGTTGCCAGACCGCGTCGAGCGGGGCCGAGATCGTCGAGGTCTGCCGGACGGTGCGCTCGCTCATGGTGGCCAGTCAACACGGCCGAAGGGCCGAGATCATCCGACCACGGTCGCAATCCCTGCCGGCTGCGGTCGGGCCAGCGGGACGGAAACCTGGCTTGCCGAGCAAGGTGTGTGGTGATGTGTGGCCGACCACATCAGCACGGCTGCTGAGTCGACCTGATTCACGAAGGGGCCACACATGCGATCCGACGACTCCGCCCCGCCCGTCGACCTGATCCGGCATCTGTTCGCAGCGCGCAGCATCGCGATCGTGGGCGCGTCGTCCAACGGCCTCAAGGCAGCGGGTCGTACGTTGCGCTACCTCCAGATGCACGGTTTCCAGGGTGAGATCTACCCGGTCAACCCACGCCGGGGCGAGGTCCAGGGCCTGCGTTGCTATGCCGCTCTGAGCGAGCTCCCCACCGTCCCAGAGCTGGCTGTCGTCGTGCTCCAGGCCTCCGAGGTGGCGCCGGCCATCGCCGAGTGCGGCGAGCTCGGTGTGCCTGTCGTGATCGTGTTCGCGTCCGGCTTCGCTGAGATCGGACCCGAGGGCGCTGCCCTCCAGGACGAGGTCGCGGAGGTCGCGCGCCGCTACGGGGTCCGGGTTCTGGGCCCGAACTGCAACGGGGTGATCGGCGCCGCGGACGGTGTCACGGCGACCTTCATGACCGGGATCGACGACGAGTCGCTCGTGCTGCGCGACGACGGCATCGCATTTGTCACGCAGAGCGGGGCGATGGGTGCCTTCATCCTGACCGAGGCACAGATGTCGGGCATCGGTCTCGGCCGGTTCGTCAGCACCGGCAACGAGATGGACATCTCGCTCTCCGAGGTGATCGAGGGCCTCGTCCAGGACGACACCACCAAGGTCGTCCTCGGGTACGTCGAGGGAGTACGTGCCCCGCAGCGACTCCGTCAGGCGTTGGCAGCCGCCCGGACGAACGGTGTTCCGGTGTGCCTGATGAAGGTCGGCCGCTCCCAGGCAGGCGCAGCCGCGGCCGCGTCCCACACCGGTGCGCTGGCCGGCGCCGACGTCGTCTTCGACGGACTGCTCGCCCAGTACGACGCGGTGCGCGCCCACGACGTGGACCACCTGCTCGACCTAGGTCGGGTGTTCGGGCTGAGCGCTCGGCCGAAGGGCGGCCGACTGACCGTGATCACGCTGTCGGGCGGGGCCGGAGTGCTGATGGCCGACGCCATCGAGGACTACGGCCTCAGCCTCGCATCCTGGGATCGTGCCTGGTCGGAGCGGATGGGTGCGGTGCTGCCGGCCTTCGCGTCGGTGCGCAACCCGATCGACGTCACCGGCGCGCTGGTGACCGATCCCGAGCTGCTCCGCAAGGCCCTCGACGTCGCCATCGAGCACCCCGACACCGACATCATCACGGTGCTTGTGGGCAACATGCAGCGTCAGGAAGACCAGGTCTGCGAGATCGTGGAGTCGGCCGCAGCGCGCACCGACAGGCCCATCGTCACCGTGTGGGTCGGCGGCACCGGCCGTGCCGTACCTCGCCTGGCGCGCTCCGGCCTGGTCGGGTTCACCGAGCCGGTCCGGGCGATCCGGGCGTTGTCTTCGCTCGTCCGGTTCTGGGCTCCTGCCGAGCCCACGCCGGCCACCTCTGCGGCGGACCCGCAGGTCGAGTCGTCGCCTGACCGGGTAGTCGTCGACGAGGTCGAGGCCAAGCGGCTGCTCGCTGCCCATGGTGTGCCCGTCGTCGGCGAGGACGAGGTCCTGACGGCCGACGAGGCCGCGGCGGCGGCAACGCGGCTCGGCTTCCCAGCGGTCGTGAAGCTCCTGTCGACCGAGGTCGCACACAAGTCGGATCTGGGGCTGGTGCAGGTCGGGCTGGCCGATGCGGGTCAGGTGCGCGCCGCTGCGGAACGGATCCTCGTGGCCGCCGAGGAGCACGGCGTGACCGATCGTCGCCTGGTCGTCCAGCCGATGATCTCCTCGGAGACCGAGCTGATCCTCGGTATGCGCCGGGACCCGGTGTTCGGGCCGGTGGTGGTGCTGGGGATCGGCGGTGTGCTGACCGAGATCGCCGCCGACGTCCAGGTGCGACTGCCGCCGCTGACCACGGACGATGCGCACGCCATGATGAACCGGCTGCGTCACGCCGAGCTCCTCGACGGTCCGCGCGGACGGGTCGCCGTCGACCGGGATGCCCTCGCAGCCGCGGTGGTGAGCTTCTCGGACCTCGTCCTGCACGAGACCGCCGACCTGGAGTCGCTCGAGATCAACCCGCTGCTCATCGATGATGCGGGGCGGCCGGTCGCCGTCGACGCGCTGCTCGTCCGGAGCTCGTCAGGACTTCTTGGCCGGGGCGCCCTTCGGTGAGGTGGCGTCATCCCCCTCGACGGGACGACGCGACCAGTAGCTCGCCAGGGTCGACCCGGACACGTTGTGCCACACCGAGAAGATCGCGGCAGGCAGCGCGGCCGCGGGGGAGAAGTGGACGGTCGCGAGGGCGGCGGCGAGGCCGGAGTTCTGCATGCCCACCTCGATGCTGAGGGCGCGCCGGCTCGAGATCGGCATGCCGCAGACCCGCCCGACTGCGTACCCCAGTGCCAGGCCGGCGACGTTGTGCAGGACCACGGCGAGCACGATCAGGAGGCCGACGGAGAGCAGGGTCGATGCGCTTCCGGCGACGACGGCGAGGACCACCGCGGTGATACCGGCGACCGAGATCAGCGGGAGCACGTCGATGATCCGCTCGATGAGACGAGGGAACAGCAGCCGGAGCACCAGACCGAGCAGCACCGGGACGAGCACGATCTTCACGATCGAGACGAACAGGTCGCTCGCGGAGACGGGAAGATCCTCACCGATCAGCAGCAGGACGAGGAGGGGCGTCAGCACCGGCGCGAGCAGCGTCGACACGGACGTCATGGCCACCGACAGCGCAGTGTCGCCACGAGCCAGGAACACCATGACGTTGGACGCGGTGCCACCCGGTGCGCAGCCGACCAGGATCATGCCGGCGGTCAGCACCGCGGAGAGGCCGAGCCCGTTGGCGATGCCCCAGCCGAGCAGGGGCATCACCGTGAACTGAGCCGCGACGCCCAGCAGCAGAGCCCAGGGCCGCCGACCGATGATCGCGAAGTCGCGCGGCCTGAGCGTCATGCCCATCCCGAGCATGATGATCTGGAGGAGCAGAGGCACCTGCGCCGCCCACCCGTCGAAGGTGCTGGGGGTGGCCAGTGCGATGGCGCCGGCGACCAGGACGATCAAGGCGAACCAACGCCCCACGAAGGCGCTGATCTGTCGGACTGTGTTCATGCTGTTCCCTCCACGATCGGTACGGGGCGACCCGATGCCCCGCCCACTGCGAGATCCTCGCAGGAGTCGCGCGACGGGCGGGGCCGGGGGACCGGGTCAGGACACCCAGTCGAGCTTTCCGTCGATGTGCTGGTCTCCGAAGCGGACGTCGTCGAAGCGCAGACCCTCGACGTTCTCCAGGACCATCGGTGTCTCGACCTCGTCGATCGTGACGTTGCGAAGGGTGACGTCGCTCAGCGGCGCGTCGGCGGGCCCGTGGATGTCGAGCCCGGTCTTGGCCGAGGCGACGGTGATGTCGGAGAAGACGATGTCGCGGTAGACCGGCGGGTAGTCGCCGCCCAGCTCGCCGGGGTAGTCGAGCTGGAACCAGATGAACGTCTCGAAGCTGCCGACCTCCATGTTGCTGACCCGGATCTTCTCGACCGTGCCGCCGCGGTCCAGGTTGCCCTTGAACCGGATCGCCGAGGCCCCGTCGCGCAGCACGTTGTCGGTGAAGTAGACACCCTTGATGCCACCCGACATCTCGCTGCCCAGGGCGATGCCGTCCTCGCCACCCATGTCGTTGCGGCGGATCACCACGTTCTCGCTGGGCCGGGCGATCGTGCGGCCGTCGAGGTCACGGCCCGACTTCACGACGACCGAGTCGTCGCCGGTGCGAAAGCGGTTCTCCTCGATCAGCACGTTGGTGCTGGAGTCGACGTCGATCCCGTCGTTGTTGGCGCGGTGACTGTCGACGTTCAGCCCTCGTACGGTGGCCTCGTCGGTGTAGACGAGGTGGTTGATCCAGAACGGCGAGTTGGTGACGGTGTAGTCCTCCAGCAGCACCCGCTCGGCGCCGAAGAACTGGATGGCGCTGGGCCGCAGGAAGGTGCCCTTCCCGAAGACGCGCTCCTCGACGGGGACGCCATCGAAGCCCATCTGCCGCAACCGAAGCTGGTCAGGCTTCTCTTTTGCCTTCCAGGCGTGGAACTCGGAGTCCTCGTTGCCGTCGATGGTGCCCGATCCGGTGATGGCGACGTCGTGCACGTCCTTGGCGTAGATCAGCGGGGAGTAGCCGTCCAGCTCGGTGCCCTCCCAGCGCGTACGCACCACCGGCAGGTAGTCGTCCGTGTCGGTGCCGAAGAGCAGGGTCGCTCCGTCGGAGACGTGGAGGTCGATGTTGCTCGCCAGGTGCACCGGTCCCTCGGACAGCCACGTGCCCTCAGGAAGTACGACGCGGCCGCCGCCGTCAGCGGATGCCTTCTCGATCGCTGCCTTGATCGCCGGCAGTGCGTCGGTCGCACCGTCGCCCACGGCACCGAAGTCGGTGATCTCGTAGTCGCGGTCGGGGATCGCCGGCTCGTCGATGCGGTCGACGATCCTCTCGATCGCCGCGGCGTCCGGGCCTCGCGCGGGTCGGTCGATCGGCTGGTCGGCGGTGGCGGGCATGGCCGCGGTGAGCGATCCGACGAGACCGAGGGCGAGCAGTAGGGGTGTGGTGCGCTTTCGAAGATGACGCATGCGTGCTCCTCAACGTTCGACGGCGGCCGAGGCCGCCGCGCGGGGGAAGTGGCACTTGTCACACTAGTGACGTACTTGTCATACGTCTATGCCATTGACGGGTGGAACAAGGAAAGAAGCCAGGTCCCGGCTGGCGCCGGAACCTGGCTTCTCGCAAGAAGGTGTTGTGCCTCAGGCCTTCTTGGTCGCCCAGAAGATTTCAGCGATCTCGTCGATCTTGGCGAGGAGCTTGTCGGCTACCTCGAGGTCGAGGGTGCCCTTGGTGCCGGAGGCGCCGGCGAGCTTGGTGGCCTCGTTGACGAGGGTGTGGAGCTGGGGGTACTTCTCGAAGTGCGGGGGCTTGAAGTAGTCGGTCCACAGCACCCACAGGTGGTGCTTGACGAGCTCGGAGCGCTGTTCCTTGATGAGCACGGCGCGGGTGCGGAAGTCGGGGTCGTCGCTGTCCAGGGCCTTGGCGATGACTGCCTTGACGGACTCGGCCTCGATGCGGGCCTGGGCGGGGTCGTAGACGCCGCAGGGCAGGTCGCAGTGGGCCGAGACCTCGATGGTGGGAGCGAAGAGTCGCATGTTGGTTCCTCTCGGTGGTGATGTGGAAAGACCGTCGATGCCGACGATCAGGAAGCCTTCTCCGGCAGGATGCGTCCGAGCGGGAGGGGGCTGACGGCAGGGCCGAGCGACCAGTAGCGCCGGTCGTGGTGCAGGAGCGGCTCGGCGGTCTCGCCGAGCTCGATCGCGTCGACCTCGAGCAGCACGAGCCAGGCCTCGCCGGCGGGGATGACGCGGGCGATCCGTCCGTAGAAGCTCGCCGCTGCCCCGTCCAGGATCGGCGGCTCCCCTTGGGGGAGCGTCCAGCGTTGAGCGACGGTGAACCGAGGCGCGGTCCGGTCGGCGAACGCTGCAGCGACTTGGGCTTGGGACTCGGTCAGGACGTGAACCGCGATGCGGTCGCTCCCGGTGAGCGCCGGCCCGGAGCGGCCCGACCGCGAGACCGAGAACGACAGCATCGGCGGGTTCGCGCTCACTGAGGCCACGCTCGATACCGTCGCCCCGACGGGACCCGTCTCGGTCGAGGCGGCCACGACGGCCACGCCGGTCGGGTAACGGCGGAATCCGGCCTTGAACTGGTCGGTGAGTGTGTCGCTCACACCCCCTCCTCTCTCTTTTGGTGCGACGCTAAGACATCAAGTCCGGTTGAGGTCCAGCCATCCACGGTGTGATCGACGACTCACCTCGCCGTCCGTGCCTGAGAGCATGTGGAGTGCTTGGAGCACTGCTTGTTAGATTGGTAACGCACTCGTTATACAACTAGGTCGGGGTGTTGCCGTAGCCGACTCCAGCGCCGTCGCCGATGCCGTCGACGGATGCTGCGGTCTGTTACGACTTCGAAGGTTTGGCGTTGGTCGCCTAATCTTCCCCAAGGAACGCTCTGCCTCACGATCTAAGGAGTCCCTTCGTGGACGTCTCACCGCTCATCTGGTGGTTGACCATCGGCATCGCCAGCGCTGTGCTGCTCTTCGACGTACTCGTCATCGGCCGCCGGCCGCACGAGCCCTCCCGTCGG
Source organism: Nocardioides panzhihuensis (assembly GCF_013408335.1). NCBI lineage: Bacteria > Bacillati > Actinomycetota > Actinomycetes > Propionibacteriales > Nocardioidaceae > Nocardioides > Nocardioides panzhihuensis. Next base: position 5,915,793 of record NZ_JACBZR010000001.1, read on the forward strand.
GAGCTGGTCGTCGCGCTGAGCGTCTACATCGGCCTGGCCATCCTGTTCGGCATCGGTGTCTTCGTGTTCTCCGGCCCGAAGTACGGCACGGAGTTCTTCGCGGGCTGGCTGACTGAGTACTCGCTCTCGGTCGACAACCTGTTCATCTTCATCATCATCATGTCGAAGTTCGCGGTGCCACGGCAGTATCAGCAGAAGGCGCTGCTGATCGGCATCATCCTGGCGCTGATCTTCCGCGGCATCTTCATCGCCGTGGGCGCGGCCGCGATCGAGAACTTCAGCTGGGTCTTCTACCTGTTCGGTGCGTTCCTGATCTACACCGCGGTCAAGCTGGCCATGGAGGGAGGCGAGGACGAGGACGAGTACGAGGAGCCCGCCATCGTGAAGTTCCTCGAGCGGCACATCCCGATGACCTCGCAGTGGACCAGCGCCAAGATGTTCATCCAGGAGAACGGCAAGCGGATCGCGACCCCGATGTTCGTGGTCATCTGCGCGCTGGGAGTCACCGACCTGCTGTTCGCGCTCGACTCGATCCCGGCGATCTACGGTCTGACCAAGGAGCCCTACCTGGTCCTGACCGCCAACATCTTCGCGCTGATGGGTCTGCGCCAGCTCTACTTCCTCATCGGTGGTCTGCTCGAGCGCCTGGTCTACCTGTCCTACGGCCTGGCGATCCTGCTCGGCTTCATCGGCCTCAAGCTCGTCTTCCACGCGCTCCACGAGAACGAGCTGTGGTTCATCAACGGTGGCCACCACGTCGAGTGGGCGCCCGAGATCCCGATCTCGGTCTCGCTCAGCGTCATCGTCGGTATCCTGGCGATCACCACCATCCTGAGCCTGCTGAAGTCGCGCAGCATGAGTGCGAAGGAGCGCGACGACGCCACCGGTCCGCGCAACATGTGACACGGCGCAGACAGCATTGCTGAGCTCATCTCGAGCTCACTCTCGAGCTCACCCCGTGGGCCCGCTCCGATCGGAGCGGGCCCACGGTCGTCTTCACCCCACTAGGGTTGGCGCATGACCGTGGCAGCTGCTCCCGGGCCCCGCTGGCTCGGCGACGTCGGACAGGTGGCGCTGGCCGGGGTGCTGGCGCTGACCCTGCTGCCGGTCGGATGGACGTCGGTGACAGAGGGCGACGTCGCCACGGGGTGGGAGATCGCGCTCCTGGTCGCGCTCGTGGCGCTGCACGCCGCTGTGGTCACCGCCCGTCGCCGGCCGCTGGAGTCGTACGTCGCCGGGGCGCTGGCCGAGCTGGTGCTGGTCGCAGCTCCCGATCTGGGTGGGCCGACGGCGGCCGCCGCCGGCAGCGAGTTCGGACCGGTCCTGCTGCCGAGCAGTCTGTGCTTCTTCGTGCTGCTCTACGCGGTGAGCGCGCAGGACCGGCGACCCTGGCCCGGGGTCGCGCTCGGCATCGCGCTGGTGGGCTGTCTGCTGACCGTCGTACGCGTATGGCATTTCGACGGCACCGGCCTGCAGGGGTGGACCTGGTGGCTGATGGTGACCACCGCGACGCTGGCGGCCACGATGGCGGCGTGGGCACTCGGTCGCTTCCGCGCCACTCGGGCCGCCTGGGCCGACCAGGTCGCCGATCGTGCGGCCGGCGAGGAGCGGCAGCGGATCGCGCGCGAGATGCACGACGTCGTCGCCCACTCGCTCGCGGTCGTGGTCAGCCACGCCGAGGCCGGCCGGATGGTCGTCGGGCAGCAGCCGGAGCGGGCGGCGGGGATCCTCGACACCATCGCGAACACCGGCCGGGAGGCGCTGACGGAGATGCGGGGGCTGCTCGGGGTGCTCGGCGGGGAGTCCTCGACGGAGCCACAGCCGGGGCTGGCCGACGTCGGTGATCTCGTCGAGCGGATGCGCGCGGCCGGCCTGAGTGTCCGTCTCGAGGCGGACGAGCCCGGTCAGGTCGCGCCGGCCGTCGGCCTGACCGCCTACCGGGTCGTGCAGGAGGCGCTCACCAACGTCACCCGTCATGCGGGGCCAGGAGCGGCGGCGACGGTGTCGGTGAAACGCACCGGCCGTCATCTCCAGGTCGAGGTCAGCGACGACGGAGTAGGGACGCAGCGCCCACCCGGGCGAGGTCTGCGCGGGATGCGTGAACGGGTGGCCGCGGTCGGCGGGACGCTCGAGGCGGGGCCGAGCAGCGAAGGGTGGCGGGTACGCGCCATGATGCCGCTATGAGCGAGCGACCAGCGTGAGCGAGCCAGGGAGCCCGATCCGGGTGGCGATCGTCGACGACCAGGAGCTGATGCGCTCGGCGCTGCGGATGATGGTCGAGAGCCAGGCCGACCTCGAGCTCGCCGGGGAGGCGGCCGACGGTCATGAGGCGCTCGCCCTGGTGCGTACGAAGCGGGTCGACGTGGTCCTCATGGACCTGCGGATGCCGCGGCTCGACGGGATCCAGGCCACGGCAGCGATCACGAGTGAGAAGCCCGCGACGAAGGTCGTGGCGCTGACGACGTTCGACCTCGACGACTACGCGTTCCCGGCGATCCGGGCCGGCGCCAGCGGCTTCCTGCTCAAGGACGCCCGGGCCGAGGAGATCGTCGAGGCGATCCGCACCGTTCACGCCGGTCATGCCGTCGTGGCGCCGTCGACGACGCGACGCCTGCTCGAGCACGTGGCGACGGGCCCCGCCCCCGACAGCGGCCGCGCCGCCGACATCCGGGCAGCCCTCACGCCCCGCGAGCTCGACATGCTGCTCGAGCTCGCCACCGGCGACAGCAACTCCGAGATCGCCCGCCGCGTCCACCTCTCCGAGGCGACGGTGAAGACGCACGTCGGCCATGTGCTCGCCAAGCTCGGCCTGCGCGACCGGGTGCAGGCGGTCGTGCTGGCCTACGAGACCGGACTGGTCGGCCGGCGTAGCTGAGCCTCATCCCAGAGGCTGAGGTCCCCGCGACCTGAGGGCGACGAGCCGCGGTCGCGCACGGACCAGTGTGGAGACATGACCACACAAGCTGCCACCACACGAGCACCCATGAGGACCAGACCGCTGCCGTCCGGCGTTTACTCCGGCCGGCATTGGCGGATCCACGAGATCACCGAGGACTTCGACCTCGAGGACGTCTGGGCGCTGCCCGTCCAGGGCGGCCCCGACGACCTGCCGCGCTTCGTCACAGCGATGATGGCCGATGACGACCGCGACTTCCCGGCGGCGTACCGCTTCCTCTTCGCGGTCCGCTGGGCGCTCGGCAGGATGCTCGGCACCGACGGCGACGAGCAGGGTCTGGGAGGACGGGTCGCGCCGCTGCGCGATCGTCTGCCCGAAGACCTCAGGAACAGTCCGGCACCCGAGAGCGACACCATCCCGTTCCACGCGCTCTACCTGACGGATCGGGAGTACGCCGCGGAGATCGCAAACCGCACGATGCACGGTGTCCTGCACCTAGGCTGGGTCGAGGACGACAGCGCCCCCGACGGCTACAGCGCGCAGATGAGCGTGCTGGTGCGACCCAACGGGCGGTTCGGCGAGGTCTACATGGCCCTCATCAAGCCCTTCCGCTACGCCATCGTCTATCCGGCCCTGCTGCGCACGGTCGGACAGCGCTGGGACACGGCCAGGAGCGTGGCGTGATGCGATGTATCGAGCCTGTCGAGATGACTGCAATGTTGGAACGTACGGAACGTACGCAGCACCACTCCGTCGTGCTGCGCGCGGCGCCCTGGGTGGCCGGCGCCTGGACACTCGTCTTCGGCGCTCTGGTCGGGCTCGCCCTGCTGGGCAGGGCACCGGACCCGTGGGTCCCCGATGCGGCTTCGCCGCTCGGCGCTCTGAGCGGCACCCAGATGTCGTGGGTGATCGCGGTGCTGGCGCTGCTCGCCCTGGTCGCCGGGGGCGTGGTCGCGAAGGTGCGGACACCGCGTACGACGAGGGCGACAGGATGGCTCCTGATCGTTGTCGGGCTCGTCGTGGCCGTGGTCGTCTCCGACGTCCGCGCGCTGATGTTCCTCGGCTATCTGCCTCAGGTCCTGCTGGCGATGGTCGGGGTCGGTCCGGGCGCCGGACAGCTCGAGTGGGGCCTCTTCGTCGACTCCGGTGTCGCTCTGGCGCATGCTGCCGGCGGGTTGGCCCTGGTCGTCGCCGGCGTCTCGCTGCTCGGGCAGGCCGAGCAGGGCGGGCGTCTGGACTGGGGCCGCTGGGCGCGCTGGGGGCGTCCTGCGGTGGCGGTCGCTGTCGTCGTACCTCTTCTCTACGCCGTGACCCGGATCGCCTGGGCGCTGGACATCCCGCTCGGGATCAGCCGCGGGATGCTGGAGGAGCTCGGCGAGGCGAAGTGGGCCGGCTTCGGGCTCGGCGCCTCCGCCGTGGTCGGGGCGATCCTGACCTGGGGGCTGGTGGCGCGCTGGGGTGAGGTGTTCTGGCGCTGGGTGCCCGGCATCGGGGGCCGTCCGGTCCCGATCGCGATGGCCCTGGTGCCCGGGACCTTGGTCGCCGGGGTGGTGATGTCCGCCGGGATCTCGTTCTGGCGGATGGCGATCACGGACGACCTCTGGCGGGTCCCCGGGGCGACCTCGGATTGGGCCGCCTGGGCGCCGGAGATGCTGTGGCCGCTGTGGGGCGTCGCGCTCGCCGTCGCCTGCCTCGCCTATCTGGGGCGGCGCACCTCGGCGCGTGGTTGACGTCCGGATCCCGCTCGACCTGGACTCACCCAGGTCGAGCGGGATCAGTGGCGTCAGCCGGTGACCGCGAGCTCGCCGAGCTCGGACCACTCCTGTCCCGGGACGTCGGTGTTGACGATCCGCGGTGTCTCGGCGAGATGGCGCGGGAGGTCCGCCTGGGCCTGCTTGAAGTGGGCAGAGGTGACGTGGGCGGCGCCGGCGCCCTCGTCCGCGAAGGCCTCGAGCAGGAAGTACTCGTTCGGGTCGTCGAGGCTGCGGGCCCAGTCGAACCAGAGGTTGCCGGGCTCGGCCCGGGTCGCCTCGGTGAACGGGCCGGAGATGACCGGCCAGTCCTCGGCGTACTCCGGCTTGATCCGGAAGCGGGCGGCGATGAAGATCATGAGCTCTCCTTCATGGATCGGGTGGAAGTCACGAGAACTGGATGCCCCCGTCGATCATCACGGACTGGCCCGTCATGTAGTCGGAGTCCTTGGAGGCCAGGTAGGACACGAACGCGGCCACGTCCTCAGGAACCGACACCCTGCCGAGGTGGATCAGCTCGGAGTGCTTCTCGATGGCCGCGCCCTTGCGCAGACCTTCGTGCTTGGCCAGCTCCTCGTCGATGTGGTCCCACATCGCGGTGCCGACGATGCCCGGACAGTACGCGTTGACGGTGATGTTGTGCTGTGCCCACTCCATCGCCGCGGCCTGGGTGAGCCCGCGGACGGCCCACTTGGAGGCCGAGTAGGGGCCGAGCAGCGCGAAGGGCCGGTACGCCACGATCGACGCGGCGCCGATGATCTTGCCGCCACCGCCCTGCTTGATCATCTGCTTCGCGGCTGCCGTGTAGCAGAGGTAGACACCGCGGAGGTTGATCGACATCAGGTGGTCGAACTCCTCGGGTGTCGTCTCCAGCAACGGCTTCACGTCGGCGATCCCGGCGTTGGCCACTGCGACATCGAGTCGTCCGAGGTCGGCGGCCACCCGGTCCACCATGGTCTGCACCGCGGCCGGATCGGCGACATCAGCCTCGATCGCGGTCGAACGCCTACCCATCGACTCGATCTCTTCTGCCAGGGCCTTGAGCTGGTCGCCGTTGGCACCGATGTCGTTGACTGCGACGTCGAGCCCGTCAGCGGCGAGACGTAGGGCGATGCCTTTGCCGATGCCCTGGGCTGCTCCGGTCACGAGGGCGACACGCGGTGATTCTTGGGTTGTGGACATGATTGCCTCCAATATTTCGGTACGAGTTTCAGGGCTGGGACGCGGGGAGCGGCTGTCCGGATCGGTCGACCGCGGTCTGGATCCGTCGGGCGACGATGTCCGAGAGCCACCCGAGGCAGGCGCCGACCACCAGCGCGATGACCGTGCCGCCGAGGTCGAACGACGTGCCGAAGAGCACCGCGGTGCCGGCGAAGGCTCCGGGGATGAAGGACAGCAGGTCCACGGCCGCCTGCAGGCACAGGATGAACGCGACGACCGTGACCGCCAGGGCGACCGCTCCGGTGAAGGTCGCGTAGGTCAGGACCAGGCTGGCGCCGTATCCCCACAGTGCACCGGCAAGGTTCGCCGCGAGACCCTTGAGGAATCCTTCGCGTCCGCCGCCGGCGGCGAAGTAGCACGCCCAGGCGACGAACCCGACCCAGGTGATGAGCGTGAGCTCGATGCTCACCTGGGTCCAGATGCCGGCGAGCACTCCGACCGAGATGCCGATTCCGAGGAGCTTCTTCATCGTCGGCTCCTCAGGGGACCAGGATCGCGCGGCCGCGGACCCGGCCGGCGTCGAGGTCGGAGATGGCGGTCTGGAAGTCGTCGAGGGCGTACTTCTGGGTGTGCAGCGTGACGGCGCCGCGGGCGGCGAGCGCCATCAGGTCGCACAGGTCGTTGTAGGAGCCGACCAGGTTGCCGACGAAGTTGATCTCGGCCGAGATGATGTCGATGGTCGGCACATCGATGTTCTCGCCGTATCCCACGACGTGGTAGTCGCCCGCCTGGCGGAGCATCCGGACTCCCTCCGCCGTCGCGCCGCCTTCGCCGACAAAGTCGACGAGGACCTCGGCGCCGTGGCCGTCGGTGAGCTCGAGGATCTGGTCGACCTGGGTGCCCTCGGCGACGACGCCGTGGTCGGCGCCGATGTCGAGGGCGAGCTTCACCGCGTCCGGGTTTCGGTCGACCACGATCAGCTCGGCCGGGCTGAGTGCCTTCAGCACCTGGATGCCGATGTGCCCGAGCCCGCCGGCGCCGATGATCACGCACCTGTCGCGCGGGGTCAGCCGCCGGGCGGCCTTCGCCGCCGCGTGGTAGGCGGTCAGTCCGGCGTCGGCAAGGGCGGCCACGTCGGCGGGCTCGAGGGAGTCGTCGATCTTGACCACCGAGCGTGCGGAGGTCTTCAGGTACTCCGCGTAGCCACCGTTGGTGTCGATGCCGGGGAACTGGTTGAGCTCGCAGTGGACGTCGTCCCCTGAGCGGCAGGCACGGCACAGCCCGCACGTGATCAGCGGGTGCAGGATCACCTTGTCGCCCTCGGCGACGTGGGTGACGGCGTCACCCACCGCGTGCACCCAGCCGGCGTTCTCGTGACCGATCGTGTAGGGCAGTGCGACGCCTGACTTCTCCGCCCACTGGCCCTCCAGGATGTGCAGGTCGGTGCGGCACACTCCGGCGCCGCCGATCCTGACGACGACGTCGAACGGGCCGGTCGGCTCGGGTACCGGGACGTCGGCCATCGCCAGCGGTTGGTGGTAGCCGACCACCTGGACGGCTCGCATGGTGCTCATGATGATGCTCCTTCTCGGTGCAGGTCGGTCAGAGGTACGAAGGCGGGCGAGGTGACCTCGTCGCCGTAGCGCGTCGCCAGCAGACCGCGGCAGAAGTGGGCGTTCCCGTCGATCGAGATCCGGGTCGAACGTGCCCGCCGCAGTGCCAGCGGGATGTCGTCGGGTCGCCGGCCGTCGTGGTCGACCAGGACGTACGCCTCCGGCAGGTCGGGCAGACCGAGGACCGCCCGGCGCCGCAGGAGCGCAGCGGTGAACTCGTCGTCGGGGAGGTCCTGGAGCCGAACATCACCCACGGCGTCCGCAGGCAGGTCCGGCTGCCCCCTCAACAGCCGGGTCAGGCAACGCTCGAGCGCAGCCGTGTGTGCCTTGCGGTGGAACGTGGTCCGCAGCTCGTCCAGGGACGACTCGGCCTCGTGGCGGAAGGTGCCGACGTAGCCGGCGTCGGCGGCCAGACCGGCGTTGATCAGGTCTGAGTCGTGGTGGTCGTCCAGCTCGACGACCACGTGGCCGGTCCACGGCAGCGCGGTCAGTGCGTCCTTGGCGTCGCTCGCCATCAGATAGGCGAAGTTGGGCGAGCAGAACGACGTCGGCAGCCTCAGGTGGACCTCGATCTCGACAGGCGCGGTCCCGGAGACGGTCAGCGACCGGACGAAGCCCAGGTCGGTGATGGGCTCGTCGAGCTCGGGGTCGACGACCGAGCCGAGTGCGGCGTACGCCTGGCGCTCGTGGGTGCTCTCGTGGGTCAGCAGCGACATGTCACACCGCCGCGAGGTCGGCGCGCTCGGGCTCCCGGGGACCGGTGGCGGTCTCGTCCGCCTCGGGCAGCCGCAGCTCGGCGGGCACCTCCAGGTCGTACATCTTCGCGGCGTTGAGGCCGAGGATCTTCTTCTTCTGGGTGACCGTCAGCGGGGCGTACTCGGTCATGTCCTCAGGGATCTGGAAGTCGACGAACCGCTCGATCAGCCATCTCGGCGTCCAGATCGCGTAGTCGGAGGAGAACTGGATGCGGTCCTCGCCGATCCAGTAGATGAGCTCCCCGAGGATCTGCGCGAAGTAGCGCGGCCGGGTGTGGATGAACGGCATCGCCACCGCCAGCCCCCCGTGCACGTTGGGCTCCTGGGTGGCGATCCAGCAGAAGTCCTCGAGCCGGGGCAGGCCGACGTGCTCGACGATGAAGTTCAGGTCGGTGAAGTCGCTGGCGACGTGGTCGATGTCGGCGACGTCGAACGCGTCGCGGTCCAACGGCCGGATCGTCGGGCCCTTGTGGATGTGGATGTTGGTGATCCCGAGCTTCCGGCAGGCCTCGAAGTAGCGGTACGCCCAGGGGTCGGTCAGCTTCCAGCCACGCGAGTCTCCGTGCCACTCGGCGGTGTAGAGCTTGACACCCTTGAGCCCGAACCGTTCGGCGTCGGCGTGGAGCTGCTCGAGTCCGGCCTCGCCGTTGCGGGGATCGAAGTGGTGGTTGTACGTCAGCTTGTCCGGGTGCTTCGCGGTCAGCTGTGAGGCTTCATCGGTCTGCCCGAAGCCGTTCGTGTAGAACTCGCCGAGGTGGGCCGGCTGGAAGATCGCGTGGTCGACGTAGCCGACCTCGAACAGGTCGTGCATCAGCCGCTCGCCGCCCTGGTAGAGGTAGTCCTCATAAGGCCAGACCTCTTCCTCGGGGGAGAGGTTGCGGTGATAGTCGTAGAAGCAGTCGATGAACTGCTTGCCGTGGATGTTGCGCTGGTTCTCCGGACGGGCGTCCCAGAGCGCGACGTGGGCGTCGACGATGAAGTACGACTCGTTGTTCTTGGTGTACATCGGGGTCTCCTTCTGTGGCTTCCGTCACAGGACGCTAGGGCCGGGGTGGCGCGCAGATCAGGGGTGCGGCGTCTCAATGTGAGACCTCGACCGTCTCAATCTGAGACGCCGCCCGGCTGCCGCCGACCACCAACGGATGTAACGTCGATCACATGACAGGCCGCCATCCGATCGCGCAGCGCACCGGGGCCGTCGATGCGACGGCGCTGGCGCCTCGTGTCCGAGCGTCATGGCAGCGCAGCCAGGAGTACGGCGTCTCCGTCGAGGAGGTCGACCCGGTCTTCTCCGGGGCCTATGACAAGGAGTCGCTCTTCTTCCAGTGCGGCCAGGAGGTGCTCCACGACCTGCATCGGACCCTCGTCGGAGAACCGGTCAGCCTGATGCTCACCGACCCCGTCGGTCTGGTGCTCAACCGCCTCAGTGGTGACCAGCAGCTGCTCCGCGACCTCGACGCGGTGCACCTGGCGCCGGGGTTCAGCTATGCCGAGCGTGCGGCCGGCACCAACGGGCTCGGCCTCGCGCTGGCCGACCGGACCCCGACCGTGGTCCGGGCCGACGAGCACTACTCGCTCTCGCTGTGCAGCTACACCTGTGCGGCCGCCCCGGTGATCGACCCGATCAGCGGCCGCCTGGAGGGCAGCGTCAATCTGACCACCTGGTCGGAGTCGTCCCACGAGCTCCTGCTGGCCCTGGCCCAGTCGGCCGCGAGCAACACCGCGTCGCTCATGGTCGCGCGTGCCCACGGCAGGTTTCCGCGGCCGGCCCCCCGCGGCGAGGTGTTCCGGGTCGAGGCGCCCCGGCTGGAACCGGGCGCAGGAACCCTCCGTGAGCTCTCCACCGTCTGGCGCGAGGCGCTGGGCAAGGTACGCGACGCGCTCGCCGTCGGCCGGCGGGTTGCTGTGGTCGGAGAGCCGGGGGTAGGGCGTACGACCCTGGTCGCGCAGGCCTTCCGCGACCTGCGGCCGCGTGACCGGATCCTGGCGGCGTCCGCCCCGAATCCGGCCGACGCCGAAGCCTGGCTGTCGCTGTGGACGCCGGAGCTCGCCAAGCAGGACACCGCGGTGGTCGTACGCGACGTGAACATGCTCCCGGCCTGGGTGGCCGAGCGGCTGCATGCTCTCCTGGTCGAGGCCGCGCCCGGGGCGGTCGCCGGAGTGCCGTTCGCGGTGACCGCCGACACCTTCGAGGGCGTCCCCGCGGCCCTGACAGATCTCGTCGACACGGTGGTCGAGGTGCCGCCGCTGCGGGAGCGGCCGGAGGACGTGCTTCCGCTGGCGCAACGGGTCGGCCTGCGGGTGCGGGGCAGGGAGATCGCGCTGACCCCGGCCGCGGAGCGGGCGCTGCACGACCATGGCTGGCCGGGCAACGTCACCGAGCTCGTCCATGTCGTCCAGCGGGCCGTGAGCGCCGGAGACCAGGTCGACCTGCGCCACCTTCCCGCTGACGTCCTCTCCGACACCAGACGCCCGCTGTCCCGCATCGACGCCTTCGAGCGCGGTGAGATCGTCCGCGTCCTGACCCGTCCGGGGATCACCATGCAGGAAGCGGCCGCGGAGCTCGGGATGTCGCGCGCCACCGTCTACCGCAAGGTGCAGCAGTACGGGATCCGGCTCCGACCGAGCTAGCGGTTGCGAGTCGAACTCTTGGCCACGCCGAGGAAAACTCTCGGGTGAGATCGGGCCCGAAGGGCCGCTCACCAGGGATTATGAGCCCATGCGGATCCGTCCCCCACGCGCCGGTCGCCAGCAGTTGACCCACCTGACCGGACAGGGCGGACCCGCCCTGGACGATCGAAGTCTTGCCGGCCGGCTTGTCCAGGAACAACGACTTCAGCCCGACGAGGCCTCTGCCATCGTCAGGGAGATCGCGCGCATCCTCGTCGGCGGCCACGCCGCCGGTCACGTGCACGGCGACATCCGGCCGGCCACGATCGGAATCACAGACGGTGGCAAGGCCGACCTGATCGGCGCGCCGGCGCCACGCCCCGGGGAGAGCCTGCCCTACCTGGCCCCTGAGCAGGTCGAGCGGCAGCGGGTCAGTCCCGCCAGCGACATCTATGCGCTGGGCGCGGTGTTCTTCGAGGTGCTCGCCGGACGTCCGCCGTACGCAGGCAGCGAACCCGAGCGGATCGGCTCGCTGGTGACGGTGCCCGGTCAGATCGACGGCATCGTGACCGCGATGCTCGCTGTGGACCCGGCCGAGCGACCGCGGGCAGAGGAGGTCCTGGCCGTGCTGGAGAGCGGACTCTCCGCCCCGCCGAAGAAGATCGTCCGGCCGTCCAGAGCGGACGGGCGCCGCGCCCGGGTCGTGTCGTCCACCCTGGGCGTACTGATGGTCCTGCTCCTGCCGGGGCTGGTCTTCGGCTGCTGGAGCACGCTCCGCGCCGGCGACATGATGTCGGACGTCGGGAGCGCCGAGCCGCTCGCCGATGTCTTGCCGACCAGCTTCCAGCTCGCCTTCGACCTCTCGATCGAGCGCGATGCGCTGCGTACCGACGCGGCACTGACCGAGGACTTCCTCCAGATCACCGACAGGTCCATCGAGGCCTGGACCGGCGAGGTCGAGGAGCTGGACACCGCGGGTGACCCAGGTCTGCGCCGGCGGATGGAGAGGTCGGCGGCCGCCCTCGAGAGGCTCTCCGACATCCGTGCGGCCACCCGGGCCGGGGACAGGTCCGGCAAGCTGGTGGCCGTCGAGCTGTACACGAACGCGGTCAACGGCCTCTTCGACCTCGCCGCCGAGCTGCCGTCGTTCCAGGACGACGAGCTGGCCAAGCAGACGCGAAACCTGGAGCTGATCGGGTCTGTCTCGGAGGTGCTCGGGCTTGAGCGAAGGATCATGGCGAACGCCTTGCGGAACGGGCGGATCAGCGACCAGGGCATCGCCGACCTCAGCGCGGCTCAGGACTCCTGGGCGACTCATTCGGCGTCGATCTACGCCCGCGCCGACCCGGCGATGCGGCAGGGGCTCGACCGGATCTCTGGTCGGTCGTTCGAGTTCGGCTCACACGCGGTCTCGTCCCAGCGTGCCGTCATCCGAGTGCTCAACGCCCGTGACGTCGAGGAGGTCGCGAGGCAGCTGGAGGTGACCGCCGACGGTAGAACTGTGGACCAGCTCTGGCTGGCCGATGCGGCCCGCTACGTCCAGGACCTCAAGAACGTGGTGGTCGACTCTGCGCGCCGGCTGGCTGAGGGCATCGACCGTGAGCACCGGGACGCACAGAACCAGACGATCGCCCGGGGGGTCTTCACCGGCATCGCGCTCGTGGTGTTCGTCGTGCTCGGGTTCGCACTGCTCCATGCGCGAAGGCGATCGGTTGACGCGTAAACCGCGAACGATAGCAAAGATCGGCCAACTCCATCGGTGCGTACACAAGACGCACGGGGTGTGAGTCCGACAACATATGCGCATGCGAACGCGCCCCCCGATCGCAGGCCGATACCGCCTGCACCGACTGCTTGGCCGCGGCGGGATGGGCGAGGTCTGGCAGGCGGCCGACACCAGGCTCGAGCGCTGGGTGGCCGTGAAGGTCGTGGAGATCTCTGCCGACCCGAAGGTGACCGAGCGCTTCCGGCGTGAAGCGCTCTCGACGACGGCGGCCAGCCACCCGGGCACGGTGCAGGTGCACGACGTCGGGGTCGAGGAGACCGAGTACGGCAGCATCGTCTACCTGGTCATGGAGCTGCTGCCCGGTCCGACGCTGGCCGACCGCCTCGAGAAGCAGGGGCGGTTCACCGTCGAGGAGGCGAGCGAGGCGATGGTCCAGGTCGCGCGCACGCTCGCCGCGGTCCACGCCTCGGGGATCATCCACCGCGACATCAAGCCGTCCAACCTGGTCTACGACGGCGACGGCCGGATCCGGGTGCTCGACTTCGGCATCGCCCAGCTCGCCAGCCATCAGGCCGAGCGACTCACCTCGACCCGCCACGTGATGGGGAGCCTGCCCTACATCTCGCCCGAGCAGGCAGCCGACACCGTGGTCGGTCCGGCGAGCGACATCTACGCGCTCGGCTGCGTCTGCTTCGAGCTGCTGACCGGTCGCGCTCCCTACGCCGGCTCCGAGCCGGTCTCGATGATCTACCAGCACGTGACCGCGCCGGTCCCGCACGTCAACGACGTGGTCGACGTGCCCGCCCATGTCGACGAGTTCGTGGCCTCGATGATGGACAAGGACCCGTCCCGGCGACCCACCGCGGGCGAGGTCGTCGCCTTCGCGCGCAGGCCCGGGGTCGTGCCCGCGGTCGTCACCGGCAGCCGAGAGCTGTCTGCCTCCGCCAAGCCCGCGGCGATCGCCGCACCCAAGGCACTCTCCGCCCCGGCGTCGTCGGCGTCGTCGGCGACAGCGGTCGCGGGGGTGGTGGAGTCGGTGCAGCGTACGCCTCGGTCCCATGCGGCCCCGAAGCCGAGCGTCCTGCGCACCCGGGTGCTCGGCGCGCTTCTGGTCCCGGTGGTGATCACCATGGTCCTGGGTGGACTGGCCTTTGCCGACGCGCTCGAGGAGCGAGCTGTCTCCAACGGGGCGATGACGATCGCAGGCGCGCTCCCGGAGAGCTACGAGCTCGGGATGGATCTCATCTTCGAGCGTGACGCGCTGGGCTCGGACCAGGTCCCGGACGCGGTCCGGCAGGCCTATCGTCAGGTGACCGACGACTCGATCGAGGCGTGGCACGACGACATCACCAAGATCGATCTCGCCGACACCCCGAGCCTGCGGGAGCGGGTCGAACGCACCTACACCGTCCTCAAGGGCATCGACGCCTATCGCAAGGACCTCGAGGACGGCGACAAGGCGAGCACGGAGGCCGCCGTCGCGGCCTACACCGACACCGCCTACGAGCTGCTCGACTTCGCGACCGAGATGCCCAACATCCCCAACGAGAAGATCTACAAGCAGGTCACCAACCTCAAGTACGTCAGGTCGGCGGCCGAGTCCCTGGGCGTCGAGCGGACGATCATGGTGCCGGCACTGATGACGGGCCGGATCGACCAGGAGTCGATGGAGGCGATGAGCGAGGCGCGTACGTCATGGCAGCTCACCTCGCGCTCCTTCTACGCCGACGCTCCGAAGGCGACCCAGAAGGCGTTGGACAAGATCTCGGACGGCACCTTCGCGGACGGTTCTCGCGGTGTGATCTCCCAGAACGCCGTCGTGCGGGCGATCAACGACGGCTCGCTCGAGCGGGTGGTGTCGGACCTCGAGAGGCAAGGGCCGGGGAGGCCGGCCGCGCAGGTCTGGTCCGAGGACATGACCCGGTTCATCCAGCTCCTCAAGGACACGATCGTGGCGATGACGCTGATCGTCGCGGACGATGTCGGCGAGGAGCACCGGGACATCCAGACCAAGGTCGTCCTGAGCGGCATGCTCGCGGTCGCTGCCCTTCTCGCCGCCCTCGGGCTCCTGGCGGGGATCTTCCTCGTACGCCCGCTTCGCGGGCGTCGACGGTCCGTCGCAGACGTGAGCGGCGAGAAGTCGTGGGGACAGTCGCTCAGACGAGCGCGCTGAGGTTGGCGACCAGGACGTCCCAGCGGCTGTCGACGTCGAAGCCCATCTGGCTCAGCATCGCCCAGCCGAAGCCGACGATGGCGTAGAGGCTGATCGGTGTCATCACTACCCACTCACGGATCGAGCCGGCATCGCCGAGGACGGGGAGGGCGAAGTGGCCGCCCCGCGTCCACATGTTGTCGAACGGGAGCCACTTGTTGCGCCGGACCCACTTCGGCGGCTTGGGCGCGATCGGCCAGAACACCGGGATCCCCATCGTCGTCACGAAGTCGCCGAGCAGGTGTACGACGCAGCCCAGGGCGACCGAGAACGGCATCCACCACCACTCCTCGGGTGCGAAGACCGCGATCACGGATGCCAGCGCGACCGCCGGGATCCAGGGCCACAGGACGCCCTTGCGGGTGAGCTTCAGCGCGTCCATCGCGAAGGCGACGAGCAGGACGCACATGATGCCCGGACCGATCAGAACGCTTCCGACGGTCTCGGTCTCGAGCGAGAGCTTCCCGGCGCCCCAGGCGAGGCCGGTGAAGGCCAGCACGCCGAGGATCGAGTGGGTGCCGTTGCGGTGGCCGCCGGAGACCCGTCCGACGACCTTGGTCAAGGCTTCGGTGACCGGCGGCAGCGAGTGAGCGATCGTGCCGTTGTGGTGGTCCGCGTCCGGAAGCAGCGCGGCGCCGGCGCACACCAGGGCCCCGGTCATCACACCTACGTCCGAGACGCCCGGATACCATCCGAACGCGATCGGTGCCGACGATGTCACTGCGATCCACGCGGCCGCGCCTGAGGCCGCGTGATGCCCGCCCATCATGTGAAGTTGGTGTCCCTCTCAGTGCTCCCCGCCGTATGCCGCGGATGAACGTACCGGTCCGTGGGCTGCTGCATGTGTGTTGGGGGTGGCGTGTCTGGCGACGAGACTCGAATCACTGTTCGAAAGATGATTCGCGAAGCGTTAGGGGATGCGGCGGAGGCGGCAGATTGAATATGCTGCCCCGTCATGACGACTCCCGGCACCCAAGGCGACGTCCGCCGTGCGCCGTGGACGTTCGAGACCGGCCGGTGTGCTGCGACGGTGACTCCCGAGGCGATCGAGTTCCGATTCATGGTCACCGCGCCCGACGGCTCGCTGAGCGAGATGCTGCTCTCGGTGGGTCGGCACGACATGCCGACGCTGCTCGAGGAGATCGCCTACGAGATGCCCGAGGCGCTCGAGTGGATGTCGGCCGCGATCATGACGGTCGCCAGGGATCGTCGCCTGACCGAGGAGGCTGCGTCCCTCCCGCATCGGCGCGGGGCATAACCTCGGCACGTGGAGGGTTGTCGTCTCGATGAGCGCGGGGCCACTGCCTTCAGACCCCGATATCCGATGATCCGAGGAGAGACCTGTGACCAGCACGCACGACTTCGAAGCGACGGCCGCCGACGGCCGCACCGTCCGGCTCGGTGACTACAAGGGCAAGCTGCTGCTGATCGTCAACGTCGCGAGCAAGTGCGGTCTGACGTCGCAGTACGAAGGTCTGGAGGCGCTCTATCGCGCCACCAAGGACTCTGGCGTCGAGGTCGTCGGGTTCCCGACCAACCAGTTCCTGGGTCAGGAGCCCGGCACCGACGAGGAGATCCAGGAGTTCTGCAAGACCACGTACGACGTCACCTTCCCGGTCCTGGCCAAGGTCGACGTCAACGGGGAGAACGCCGCGCCGCTCTACGACTTCCTGCGCGCCGAGGCGCCCGGCGACTGGGGCCCGCACCTGGGTCAGTTCTACGAGGCGGTGAAGGACATCAGCCCGGCGACCGAGCCCGGCGACATCAAGTGGAACTTCACCAAGTTCCTCATCGGCCGCGACGGCGAGGTCCTCAAGCGCTACGAGCCCCCGGTGACCCCCGAAGAGATCCAGTCCGACCTGCCCCAGTACGTCTAACCCCGAAACGTCAGTTCTCGACGTCGAAGCGTCAGTTCTCGACGTCGAGAGGTCAGATTTTGACGTCGAGAGGTCAGAAATACTGACTTCTCGACGTCAAGAAGTGACCTTTCGGCGTCATGTTTGACGTCTCGGCGGGGGCTTTCGGGATAGTTGGTTCGGAGATAGTTTGGTGTGGGATGGTTCGCTAAGATCTATTCATGCCCGGACCGCGTATCGACCTGTTGTTCCTGCTCAACCAGTCTGCTCACGCCTTCGCGGCTCAGGTCGGCGAGGCTCTCGCTGACATGGAGCTGTCGGTGCGTGAGTACTGCGTGCTGCTGAAGGCGTCCGAAGGGGTGTACACCCAGAACGCCGTGGCCGAGATGGCGATGCTCGACAAGACCACGATGGTCACGACCCTCGATAGCCTCGAGCGCCGTGGCCTCGCCGAGCGCCGGGTCTCGGACACCGACCGCCGAGCCCGCATCGTGGCGCTCACTCCGGCCGGTACGAAGGCGCTCGAGGAGGCCTCGAAGACCTATAACGCGACCGTCGCCGAGGCGCTCGAGGGTCTGTCGCCGAGCGAGGGCGAGGCGTTCGTCGAGGCGCTCCAGCGCCTGGTCGAGGGGCCGTGGGCGACGCCGTCGCACACGATGACGCTGCGACGGCGTGCCCCTGCGTCTGCTCGCTGAGAAATAGATCCACAAATGAATATCTGAAAATAGATTGTTTCGTAAGAAACAATCTTCTATGGTCGTATCCATGACGACCAAGGCAGTCGCGCTCGCGACCCTCGCAGCAACTCAACTCATGGTGATCCTCGACGGCACAGTCGTGACCGTCGCCCTTCCGGCAATCCGCGACGACCTGGGCTTCGGCGATGCCTCGCAGTCCTGGATCGTCAACGGCTTCCTTCTTGCCTTCGCGCTCGCCCTGCTCCCGGCGGGCCGGGCCGGTGACGCCTTCGGCACCCGCCCGGTCTTCCTCACCGGGCTGAGCATCTTCACCCTCGCCTCGGCATGGTGCGGGCTCGCCTGGGATCCGATCTCCCTGGTCCTCGCGCGATTCGTCCAGGGCCTAGGGGGTGGCATCGCGTCGGCCGTCGTCCTCGGCATGATCGTCGGCCTCTACGTCGAGACGGCGGAGCGACTCCGCGCCTTCGCGGTGCTCGCCTTCATCGGCTCCGTCGGTGCGTCGGTGGGGACCGTCCTGGGCGGCGTGCTCACCGAGCTCGCCTCCTGGCGTTGGACCTTCCTGATCAACCTGCCGATCGGGATCATCGCGCTGGTCGTCGCGCTCCGCGCGGTCAGAGGTACGCCGCCGACCGGCGCCAAGGGTGGTCTGCTGCCGCGCGGCCTGTTCGCCGAGCACCGGTTCGTGCTCGCCAACCTGATCCTGGTGACCCTGACCTTCGGTGGGTTCACCTTCCAGTTCGTCACGACGCTCTACCTCCAGGACGTCCTCGGCTTCGGAGCGCTCACGACCGGCCTGGCGTTCTTCCCGGTCGGCGCGGTGATCGCCGTCGCATCCCTCGGCTTCAGCGCCATGCTGGCCGATCGGTTCGGCACCGAGCGCATCATGCTGGCCGGCATGCTCGCCTTCGTCGCAGGCATGATCTATCTCGTCCGTATCCCCGACTCGGGCAGCTTCGCTCTCGACGTCCTCCCGGGCACGATCGTGATGGGTCTCGGCTTCGGGCTCGCGATGCCGCAGGTGATCGCTCTGGCGATGGGTGCGCTGGCTCCGGAGTTCGCTGGCATCGGCTCCGGCCTGACCACGACCGCTCAGCAGGTCGGCGGGTTCCTCGGCACCTTGATCGCCGCCGGCCTGGTCACGACCGTCGGCTACTACGCGGCCTATGCCTCGGCGGCGGTCGCGTTGGCCCTCGGAGCGGTGGTCGCGGCGTACCTGCTCGTGAATGCCACACGCGCCCGGGACCCGGAGATCACCGAGCGGGTGCCGGAGGAAGCCGCCAGCCTCTGACCTTCTCGCCGCGAGATCCGCACGCCTCTCGGCGCTACCTCCGGACCGGGAGGATCAGCGTCGAGGGGTGTGCCTTCGTGTGATGGACGGTCACCACGCCCGCGACGCCGCGGACCAGTTGCTTGACGTTGGGCAGCAGGTGAGGGACGTCGTAGGAGTGGACGGTGACGCGGAGGCGGTGGCCCTTCTTGATCACCGCGCCGGTCGGGAAGACCTCGACGGGCACGCGGTAGACCTTGCCGGGGGTGACCGACTGCTCGGCCTCGCGGGTGAAGGGGTGCCAGGGCTGGACGACCTGTCCGTTCAGCGTTCGCGATCTCGACGGCAGGACAGCTCGATGGCGCAGGGTCTGCCACCCGCCGGTGATGCGGTCGACGGACCCGTCCGGCGCGACATCCTCGACCGAGACCGAGATCAGGCCGTCGGTGCCGGTCGTGGAGACGGACAGATCGGCGTTGAGCGGACCGGAGAAGGCCAGGTCGGAGGCGGCCGGAGCCGTCTCGTAGGAGACCCCGAGCGCGTCGTTGATCCGGTTGTCGGTCTCGCAGCCGGGGATCGCGAGGGCGCCGGCGGTCCACTGCGCGGTGCTGCGAGAGCACAGTCCCTGCACCGGCAGCGGCACGATGGTGTCTCCGCCGACGGGCTTCAGGGCCGACCCGATGCCGTACGTCTTGGCGCGGACCTCGCTCCCGAGCCACGACTGCATCGTGCGCCACTTCCCGGACCCGATCTCGTGGTAGGTCACCGGAGCGACGTCCCGGTCGAGGGTGGTGTCCGAAAGGCCCATGAGGTGCGTGTCGAACCACCGCAGCGCCATCTCGCTCAGGCTGTTGATCCCGCTGCCCTCCAAGCCGGCGGCCGTCGCGGCCTCGGTGTGCGTCCACGGCCCGACGAGCAGCTTGGTGTCCACCCCGTTCCGCTGCATCCGGTCGAAGAGCATCGGCGCCCCACGCTGGAAGATGTCGTACTGCCCGGCCGTCACGAACGTCGGTACGTCGATCTCGTCGACCACGCTCAGCGGCGAGCGCTTCCGATAGAAGGGGCCGTCGTAGGCGGCGTCGCTGCCCAGCACCGCGCTGGCGAGCATCGGCACCTGGAACCCGAGCGCGCCGCCGACGTGCTGCAGCAGCGTGGTCAAGGTGGCCTCGGGGCGGGCCTTGTTCACGGCCGGCGGCACCAGTCCCGCGCCCGTGACGAGCCCGAACCACAACGGGATGAACCCGGCGTCGATCTGTCCGCCGGAGGCGACCACGTCGCGGTAGACGTCACCGGCAGGCACGATCGGGAACATCGCCTTCAGCCCGCGTGGGTGCTGGGCGGCGGTGAAGAACTGGTTGATGGCCATGTAGGAGGCGCCCCACAGGCCGAGCTCACCGTTGCTCCACGGGCGCTGCTTCGAGGTGGCCCAGTTGGCGACCTCGAGGCCGTCCTTCTGCTCGCGGTCGCCGAACGCGTCCCACTGACCGGCGGAGGAGCCGGTGCCGCGTACGTCGGTCTGCACGAACACATATCCGCGCTGGACGAAGTAGTCGCCGCCGCTGCCGCCGGACAGGTTCTTGTTGTAGGGGTTCTGCGTCAGGATCACCGGGAACCGACCCGCCGCCGCGGTGCCGTCGGCCTTCGCCGGACGGTGGATGTCGGCCAGGAGCACGACCCCGTCGGACATCGTGATCGCGACGTCCTTCTCGACCACCACGCCGTACGTCGCCGGCCGAGGCTTCCACGCCTCGGCTCGTGCCTGCGGCTGGGCCGCCGGCGCAGCCCGCGGAGCCTGGGGCGCCGCAGTTGGAGCGGCCGGCAGCGTACGCGCCATGCTCTCCGCCTCGCCGGCCAGCGAGCCGAGGTCGGACGACGTCGGTGGCAGGAACGTCGTGACAAGAGCCAGGAACGGAAACAGGAACGACAGGATGCCGAGATTCACGACTCACTCCCAGGGTGTGGTGACCATCACATCCACAAACGAGAAGTGCAAACGCGAGTTACGGCAACGTGTTCCAGTATTGGATCGTGAGACTAAGCGACTGCTGCTGAGGTCCTGTCGACGACCTCAGCACCGGTGGCCGCCACGACCTCGTCGTACGTCACCCCGGGAGCCAGCTCCACGAGCTCGAACGAGGCGCCGGCGACGTCGAGGACGCCCAGGTCGGTGATGACCCGCTTCACGATCCCGCGACCCGTCAGCGGCAGGTCGCACTCCGCGAGCAGCTTGGGGGCGCCCTTCTTGGTGACGTGCTCCATCAGCACGATCACCCGCCCGGCCCCGGAGACGAGGTCCATCGCGCCACCCATGCCCTTGACCATCTGGCCCGGGACCATCCAGTTGGCGATGTCGCCGTTGGTCGCGACCTGCATCGCGCCCAGGACGGCGACGTCGATGTGGCCACCGCGAATCATCGCGAAGGAGGTCGCGGAGTCGAAGTAGGAGGCTCCGGCGAGCACGGTCACCGTCTGCTTGCCGGCGTTGATCAGGTCCGGGTCGACCTCGTCCTCGTAAGGGAACGGACCGACGCCGAGGATGCCGTTCTCGGCGTGCAGCACGACCGTCGAGCTCTCCGGGATGTAGTCGGGGATCAGCGTCGGCAGGCCGATCCCGAGGTTGACGTAGTCGCCGTCCTGCAGCTCCTGCGCGGCGCGCGCGGCCATCTGGTTGCGGTCCCAAGCCATGACTCAGGCCTCCTTGCTCGATGTGGTCTCGGTCGGGCGCTCGCCACGCGTCGTACGTTTCTCGATGTCCTTGCGTGCTGCCTGCTCGGGCGTCAGCGCCACGATCCGCTTCACGAAGATCCCCGGAAGATGTACGTCGGCTGGGTCGATCTCACCGACCTCGACGACCTCCTCGGCCTCGACGACGGTGATCCGCCCCGCCATCGCGGCCGGGACGTTGAAGTTGCGGGTCGAGGCGTTGAACTGGGCATTGCCGGCCCGGTCGACGCGAGTCGCGCGCACCAGCGCGAAGTCGGTGACGATGCTCTCCTCGAGCACCATCTGCTTGCCGTGGAACGCCCGGACCTCCTTCGGCTCGGAGGCCTCGGCGATGGTGCCGTCAGGGTTGTAGCGGTAGGGCAGGCCGCCGTCGGAGACCATCGTGCCGACGCCGGTCGGCGTGTAGAACGCGCCGATCCCGCTGCCGCCCGCGCGCATCCGCTCCGCGAGGGTGCCCTGCGGGGTGAGCTCGAGGGTGATCTCGCCGGCCAGGTACTGCCGGCCGAACTCCTTGTTCTCGCCGATGTAGCTCGCGATCACGCGGGAGATGCGGTGGTCGTCGAGCAGCAGCCCGAGCCCGGCGCCGTCCACGCCGCAGTTGTTGGAGACGACCATCAGGTCGTCCGCGCCCTGCTCCCGCAGCGCCTCGATCAGGAACCACGGGATCCCCACCAGCCCGAAGCCACCCACTGCCAGGCTCGCTCCGCTGTGGATGTCGGCGACCGCCTCTGCGGCCGATCCGACCACCTTGTCCAGACCCATGTCTTCTCTGCTCTCTCGAAGGAAAAACTCGTACGCCGATGCCAGCCGGCGTCAGCGGACCGACTCGAACACCGCCGCGAGCCCCTGCCCGCCGCCGATGCACATCGTCTCCAGGACGTACTTCGCCTCGCGGCGCTGCGCCTCGCGGGCCGCCGTGGCGAGGATCCGCGCGCCGGTGGCACCGATCGGGTGACCCAGGGAGATCCCCGAGCCGTTGGGGTTGAGCCGTTCGTCGGTCGCGTCGATCTTCCACTCGCGCAGGACCGCGAGGACCTGGGCGGCGAACGCCTCGTTGAGCTCGATCAGGTCGATCTCGTCGAGGGTGAGCCCGGCCCGGTCCAGCGCGGCCCTGCTGGAGAGGACGGGTCCGATGCCCATCCGCTCGGGCTCGCAGCCGGTGACGGCCCACGACTTGAGCGCCAGCAGGGGAGTCAGGCCGCGCCTCTCCGCCTCGGCGCGGGTGGTCACGACGCACATCGCGGCGCCGTCGTTCTGACCGGACGCGTTGCCGGCGGTGACCGTCGACTCCTCGTCGACCTTCAGCCGGATCGGACGCAGCGAGGCGAGCTTCTCCAGAGAGATGTCGGCACGTGGGTGCTCGTCGCGGTCGACGACCACGTCGGGCTTGCGGCGGCCGCCGGGAACGGTCACCGGCACCAGCTCGTCGGCGAACTTGCCGGCCTCGTGGGCGGCGACGGCGCGCTGGTTGGAGCGCAGCGCGAGCTCGTCCTGCTCCTCGCGGCCGATGCCGTACTCGCGGCGCAGGTTCTCCGCCGTCTCGATCATGCCGCCGGGGATCGGGTGGTCCTTGCCGCCTGCGGTCTCGCGGGCCCGGTCGAGGCGGTCGAGCAGCTGGATGCCGCCCTGCTTCACCCCGCCGCGCAGCCCGAGCGAGTAGTGCTCGACGTTGGACATCGACTCCGCGCCGCCGGCCACGACGAGGTTCGCGGCGCCGGTGGCGACCGAGCCCGCGGCGTACAGGATCGCCTGGAGACCCGAACCGCAGCGGCGGTCGATCTGCAGGCCGGGGACGCCGTTGCCGAGCCCGGCGTCGAGGGCGGCGATGCGTCCGATCGCGGGGTTCTCGCCGCTCGCGTAGCCGTTGCCGAGGATGACGTCGTCGACGTCGCCCTCCTGCATGCCGGTGCGCTCGACCAGCTCGCGCAGGACCGTCGTGGCGAGGTCGGTCGCGGTCAGCGGGGCCAGGGCGCCGAGGAACCGGCCGACCGGGGTGCGGAGGGGCTCGCAGATGACGATGTCGTTGGCGGCGCTGCTCATGCTCTCGACCGTACGCGGACAGTCATGACTTGAGAAGTATCCATTTCTAGCGGATTGAAACCTCTGCGGTCTTGGTCGTCCTTCGGCCAGGCAGTGCACGGGCGAGGCTATTGCGATAAGTTCGCGTTTAGCGGTTTCCGTTGTCCAGGGCTCCACTTGGACCGACCCCACACGCAGAACCAAGAGGTGACCATGCACGTCCCCGACGGCTTCCTCGACGCGCCGACGTCGATCGCCACCGGCGCAGTAGCTGTCGTCGCGGTGGGTGTCGCGCTGCGCGGCGCGCGCCGCGAGCTCGACGACAAGACTGCCCCGCTGGCCGGCCTCGTGGCCGCGTTCGTCTTCGCGACCCAGATGATCAACTTCCCCGTCGGGGCCGGCACGAGCGGCCATCTGATGGGCGGTGCGCTGGCGGCCGTGCTGGTGGGGCCGTGGACCGGGGTGCTCTGCGTCTCGGTCGTGCTGATCGTGCAGTCCCTGCTCTTCGCCGACGGCGGGATCACCGCGCTCGGCACCAACATCCTGCTCATCGCCGTCACCACGGTGGTCGTCGGCTGGTTCGTCACCCGGGTGCTGCTCAAGGTGCTGCCGAAGCGGGTCGGCATGGTCGCCCCCGCGGCCGCCATCGGCGCCTTCGTCTCCGTGCCCACTGCAGCCCTCGTCTTCACCGGTCTCTATGCGGTCGGCGGCACCGCCGACATCTCGCTGACCACCCTGGCCACCGCGATGCTCGGGTGGCACACCGTCATCGGCCTCGGCGAGGCCGCGATCACCTTCCTCGCCGTCGGCGCGATCCTGTCCGTACGTCCTGACCTCGTCTACGCCGCCCGAGGCGTGATCTCCGAGCGCGAGCTGGTCATCAAGACCAAGGAGTCGGTGGCATGACGACGGCGACGAAGACGACGGAGACGAAGCGGGCCGTGCCGTTCAAATGGGTCGCGGTCGGCATCGCAGTCGTGGCGCTGCTTTTGGCAGGGGTGGTCTCCTACTACGCATCAGCCAACCCCGACGGCCTCGAGTACGTCGCCCACAAGACCGGCTTCCTCGACAGCGCCGCGGAGCACGGCGCGGCCGACGGGCCGCTGGCCGACTACAGCGCCAAGGGCGTCGACGATGCGCGGCTCTCCGGCGGCCTCGCCGGAGTGATCGGCACCGTGGTGGTCCTCGTCATCGCCGGTGGCCTGGCCCTGGTCGTACGCCGCCGACCCAACGGCACTTCCGACGAGGCCTGAGGTGCCCGCACACCTGAAGGTGCTGGCCCTGGTCGGCTTCATGCTCGTGGTGGTCGCCACCCCGCGGGAGTGGTTCGCTGCGTACGCCTTCTTCCTCGCCGTTCTGGTGACCGTCGGCGCGGTGGCGCGGGTGCGCCCGGGCTGGGTGCTCAAGCGGATGGTCGTGGAGACGCCGTTCGTGGTCTTCGCGGTGCTGATGCCGTTCATCGCGCAGGGGCCGCGGGTCGACGTGCTCGGGCTGAGCCTGAGCGAGTCGGGGCTGCTCTCGGCCTGGGGGCTGCTCGCCAAGGGCACGCTCGGTGTGATCGCCGGCCTGCTGCTCGCCGCGACGACGACGCCTCAGGAGCTGGTCCGCGGCTTGGAGAGGCTGCGGATGCCTGAGCAGCTGGTCCAGATCATGGCGTTCATGGTCCGCTACCTGGAGGTGGTGACCGACGAGATGCGCCGGATGGCGGTGGCGCGCGCCTCGCGAGGCTTCGTCGCCCGCAACCCGCTCCACTGGCCGGTGCTCGCCCGATCGGTCGGCGCGCTGTTCATCCGTTCCTTCGAGCGCGGTGAGCGCGTGCACCTGGCCATGGTCTCGCGCGGCTACACCGGGAGAATGCCCCGGTGCGATGTATCGAGCTTGTCGAGATGACCACTCCAGTCCTCGACGTACGCGGCTTGGCCTTTGCCTACCCCGACGGCCATCAGGCGCTCTTCGGCGTCGACCTGCATGTCCACCGCGGCGAGCGGGTCGCGCTGCTGGGACCCAACGGGGCGGGCAAGACGACGCTGGTCCTGCACCTGAACGGGATCCATCTGGCCGGCGCCGGGTCGGTCACGGTGAGCGGTCTGCCCGTGACCAAGGCCAACATCAAGGAGATCCGCCGCCGCGTCGGCATCGTCTTTCAGGACCCGGACGACCAGCTCTTCATGGGCACCGTCCGCGAGGACGTCGCCTTCGGTCCCGCCAACCTCGGCCTCCGCGGCGAGGCTCTGGACGCCAAGGTCACCGAGGCGCTCACGAAGGTCGGCATGGAGGAGTTCGCCGACCGGCCCCCGCACCATCTCTCCTTCGGTCAGCGCCGCCGGGTGGCAGTGGCCACCGTGCTGGCGATGGACCCGGAGATCCTGGTCCTGGACGAGCCGTCCTCCAACCTCGATCCCGCCTCCCGCCGCGAGCTGGCCGACATCCTCCGCGACCTGGACGTCACCGTCCTGATGGTCACCCACGACCTCCCGTACGCCCTCGAGCTCTGCGGACGCT
This sequence comes from Nocardioides panzhihuensis, assembly GCF_013408335.1. Taxonomy (NCBI): domain Bacteria; kingdom Bacillati; phylum Actinomycetota; class Actinomycetes; order Propionibacteriales; family Nocardioidaceae; genus Nocardioides; species Nocardioides panzhihuensis. Next base: position 5,941,583 of record NZ_JACBZR010000001.1, read on the forward strand.
CGGTCATCCTCGACGGCGGCGTCGTGGCCGCCGAGGGCCGCACTGTCGACGTACTCTCCAACGCCGACCTCATGCGCGCCCACCGCCTCGAGCTCCCCTTCGGCTTCGACCCGGTCGCCGCAGCCGCCACCCTCTAGCCGAGACGTCACTTACGTCGGCCGAGACGTCACTTACGTCGGGCGAGTTGGCAGATCGATGCCATCTCGGCCGACCTGCGTGACGCTTCGGCCGACGGGAGTGACGTCTCGGCGGGGGTCAGTCGGCGAGGCGGCGGGAGCGGTAGTGGAGCTTGGCGCTGACGTAGCCGCGCCAGCCGATGAGGGTGATGCCGAGGAAGAGGATCGAGACGACGAGGAAGGCGGGCGCGAGGCCGCCGCCGGTGAGGCCGCGGAGCACCATCCCGATGACGTACGTCCCGAGCCAGACGACCACGCCGGCCGGCCAGGTGCGAGCGGCGGGCCAGCGGCGCCAGGCCAGGACGGCCCAGGCCACGAGCAACCCGACCAGGAAGGGCCAGGCGATGCGAAGCACGACGAGCGCCGGGCCGGAGTCGTGCGACTGGCGCCCGGCGAAGGCGAAGAGGAGCACGAAGAGGACGTCCGCGGCGAAGGCCGCGACCGCCCACTTGGGCACGAGCCCGGCGATGAGTGGGAAGGAGACGTCGGACTTCGTGGAGGACATGGTGCTCAGGATACGAGCCGTTCTAGGAGGACAGCCAGACCCCGCCGCGCATCACCCGGACAGGCTGCAGCGACTCGTCGCAGACGACCAGATCGGCCCGGGCTCCCACGTCCAGACGGCCCGCGTCGACACCCACCACCGATGCCGGCCGCGCGCTGGCCGCCTTCATGAGCATCGCCAGGTCGATCCCGGCCGCGGCGTGGCGGCGTACCTGGTCGAGGAGCCGCGAGGTGCCACCGGCGATGGACCCGTTGCCGGTCCCGTCGGCCACTCGGGCGACCCCGGAGCGTACCTCCACCGACAGCGGCCCGAGCTGGTAGTCGCCGTCGGCCATCGCTGCCGCGGCCATCGCGTCGGTGACGAGCACGACCGAGCCGGGCACCATCGACATCACCGCTCGGACCGTCTCGTCCGCGAGGTGTATGCCGTCCGCGATCAGCTCCACACACGCGTCGCCGACACCGGCTGCCCCCAGCGAGCCGAGCACGGGGCCGGGGTCGCGGTGGTGCGCGGGCGGCATCCCGTTGAAGAGGTGGGTGACCAGGCTCCCCGGGCCAGCCAGGAACGCGCGGGCCTGAGTAGCAGTGGCCGCGGTGTGTCCCAGCGCCACCACGGCCCCGGCCTCGGCGAGCACGGCGGCGACCTCGTCGGCCCCCGGCAGGTCCGCCGCCAGCGTCATCACCCGCAGGTGCCCGCGGCCGGCGGCGAGGAGCTCACGGGTGAGCCCGACATCCGGGGCCATCAGCAGATCGGGATCGTGCGCTCCTCGGCACGAGTGCGCCAGGAACGGGCCCTCCATGTGGATCCCGGCGATCAGCCCGGTCTCCGCGGCCGTGGCCAAGGAAGCGACGACCTCGAGCAGTCGGTCGGGTGCGTCGGTGACGGTCGAGGCCAGCAGAGTGGTCGTACCGGCAGCGTGATGCACCCCGGCAGCGACGGCGATCTCGTCCGAGGACGTCGAGTGGAACGAGGCACCACCCCCGCCGTGGTTGTGGATGTCCACCAGCCCAGGGAGGAAAATCCCGGACGACTCGGGATCATCGGAGGCAGGGGAACGCACGTCGGTGACCTGCCCCGAGGACACGGTCACGACGACGTCGTCGAAGCCACCCGGCCGCGGCACTCGGCCGCGCAGCACATGCTCTAGATCCATCGTTTGAACCAGATCCTCGTCATCCACTCTTGTCGGGTGAGCAGCTCGTCGGTGTAGATCGGCCAGAACCAGGCGAAGTTGCAGATCACCAGCACGACGAAGATGCCGCCGGCGATCGCGCCGCCGACGCGCCGCCGGGTCCCGGGGGCCCGGCCGGCCAGCGGCGGCGGCCGATCGAGCATCTTGCCGAGGCACAGACACAGTCCGAGCACCAGGAACGGCAGCGCGATGATCATGTAGAAGGAGAAGATCGGCCGTCCGGCGTACTGCAGCCATGGCAGCCACGTCGACAGCACGCCGACCACGGCGACGCCGAACCTCCAGTCCCGCGCGGCGACCCACATGAACGCGGAGACGATCAGCGCGACGAAGGCTCCCCACCACAGCACCGGGGTGCCCAGCAGCAGCACCTGCCGCAGACACGTCCCGGCCTCCTCGGGCCCGTCGCCGTCGGGGTCGGTCGTCGGCGACGCCTCGCACATCTCGCCACGCGACTTCGAGCCCGACAGGATCCCGGTGTCGGCGGCGACCCCGACCGGACGGTTCAGGACGAGCCAACCGATCGGGTGCGAGCCGTAGGTGTGCTCGGCGCAGTCGAGAAAGTGGGTGTGGAAGGTGAAGACGTCGCGGTGGTAGTACCACAGCGACCGCAGCGACTGGGTCGCCTCCCCGAGCCCGGATGCGTCCGGCTCGGTCGCGGTCGGCCAGCGCTTGTCGTTGAGGTTCTCGGGGACGTACGACTTGTTCTCGCAGTGACCCTCGCCGGTGTAGCGCGTGTACTGCGTCGCGGAGAGCGACTCCTCGTAGACGTCGGCGTGGGTCATCCACGGGATCCACGTGATCACGTAGACCGCGAGCGCGACCCCCACCAGGTGCACGAACGCCGTCGGCCCGTCGGCGACACAGGCACGGAGGCAGGAGAGCCGTACGCCGAAGGAGCGCCGCATCCCGGCGGACCAGGCCACGTAGAGAAGACCGAATGCGGCCAGCGGATAGAGCGCCTCCCACTTGCAGCCGATCGCCAAACCCCACGCGATGCCCGAGCAGAGCAGCCACGGCCGGAACAGCATCCGGCGGATCGGACCCCAGGCGCCGGGTTCGGCGAGCTGGGCAGGCACGAGGGAGGCGAACCGGCGTCGACACCAGTCACGGTCCATCACCATCAGGTGCACCGCGAGCAGCAGGAAGAACGCCACGAAGAGATCGAGCAGGGCCAGCCGCGAGAGCACGAACGCGAGCCCGTCGAAGGTGACCAGGATGCCGCCGACGAGCCCGAGCAGCATGGAGCCGGAGACGCGGCGTACGAACCGGATCGTCAGCAGCACCAGGAGCGAGCCGATCACGACCGAGGCGATCCGCCAGCCGAACGGGTCCATCCCGAAGAGCTTGATGCCGATCGCGATGAGCCACTTGCCGACATCGGGATGGACGATCATCGACGGTCCGTCGGCGAACTGCCCCTCGAGCTGCCCGGCGAGGATGCTGTCGTCGGCACCCTCGATGAAGTTGCGCGCATAGCCGAACTCGAGCAGCGACCAGGCGTCCTTGGCGTAGTACGTCTCGTCGAATGCGAAGACCTTCGGGGTCCCCAGGTGCCACAGCCTGAGCAGGAAGGCGAGAACGGTGATCCCGATCGTCGCCGCCCAGCCGGCCCGTGGCGAGCCGTTGATCCGGCGCCGGGCGCGTTCCCAGGCGGTCGGGAGGAGGTGACCGGAAGGGGTGCCGGCCAGGCCCTCCATGGGCTCCGGCTCCTCGGTCACCGTCGTCGTCACGAGGGAACCATATAAGCCTGCAACAATATCGGTGTGGTAGATCCAGAGGACGGCGTGCTCGTACTTGCGGCAACCCCGATCGGACGGGTCGAGGATGCTCCACCCCGGTTGGCTTCCGAGCTCGCCACCGCCGACGTCATCGCAGCTGAGGACACCCGCCGGCTGCGTCGGCTGACGACCGATCTCGGGGTCGAGATCAAGGGCCGCATCGTCTCCTACTTCGAGGGCAACGAGAGCGCCAAGACGCCGACCCTGCTCGCCGACCTACTCGACGGCAACCGCGTCCTGCTGGTCACCGATGCCGGCATGCCCTCGGTCTCCGACCCGGGCTATCGGCTGGTTGCCGCGGCCGTCGAGCAGGACGTACGCGTCACCGCGGTCCCCGGCCCGTCGGCCGTCCTGACCGCGTTGGCCGTCAGCGGCCTCCCCGTCGACCGGTTCTGCTTCGAGGGCTTCCTGCCCCGCAAGGCCGGTGAGCGCTCTCGTCGCTTGACAGGCCTGGCCAAGGAGGAGCGCACCATGGTCTTCTTCGAGGCGCCCCACCGCACCGAGGCCGCGTTGGCAGCCATGCGCGACGCCTTCGGCGACACGCGCGCCGCCGCCGTCTGCCGCGAGCTCACCAAGACCCACGAAGAAGTACGCCGCGGGGGACTCGCCGAGCTAGTCGTCTGGGCGGGGGACGGGGTGAGGGGCGAAGTCACCATCGTCGTCACCGGCGCCGACCCGTCAGCCGAGGTCAGCAACGACCCCGACAGCCTCCGCGCCGCCGTAGCCGACCTGGAAGGCGAGGGCCTGACGAAAAAGGAAGCCATCGCCGAGACAGCCAAACGGTCGGGTGTCCCCAAACGCGAGGTCTACGACCTAGTCCACAAACCCGCCCAGTAGTCAGTTTCTGACGCCGAGAAGTCAGTTCTCGACCCCGAGGCGTCGATCCCTGACATCGAGAAGTCAGTTCCCGACCGTACGAAGTCGCTCGACTGACTTCTCGATGTCAGAAACTGACGCCTCGACGTCAAAGATCGACGCCTCGGCGTCAGAAACTGACTTCTCGGCGGGAACTAGGATCGGGGTGTGAGCTTTCCACCGCTTCCTGAGCCGCTTCCCGCGCCTGTCGTCGACAACCACACCCATCTCGACATCGTCAGAGGGGACGAGAGTCTGCCGGTCGAGGAGGCGCTCGCGCAGGCGGCTGCGGTGGGGGTGACCAGGGTGGTGCAGATCGGCTGCGACCTGCCCGGAGCGCGCTGGGCGGTGGAGGCTGCCGAGACGTACGACAACATGATCGCCGGGGTGGCGCTCCATCCCAACGACGCACCTCGCCAGCCCGACCTCGAGGCTGCGCTCGACGAGATCGAGAAGCTCGCCGGGGCGCACGACAAGGTGCGGGTGGTGGGGGAGACCGGGATGGACTTCTTCCGCACCGACGAGGAGGGCCGCGAGACCCAGGCCTACTCGTTCCGGCGTCACATCGACATGGCCAAGCGGCTCGACAAGACCCTGATGATCCACGACCGCGACGCCCACGAGGCCGTGCTCGAGGTGATCGACAGCGTCGGCCCGCCGGAGCGCTGGGTGATGCACTGCTTCTCGGGCGATGTCGAGTTCGCCCGCCAGTGCCTGGACCGCGGGGCGTACCTCTCCTTCGCCGGCACCGTGACGTTCAAGAACGCCCAGTACCTCCGCGACGCCCTCGCGATCGCGCCCCAGGACCGCATCCTGGTCGAGACCGACGCCCCGTTCCTGACTCCACATCCGCACCGCGGCGGGACCAACTCCAGCTACATGATCCCCGCGACGATGCGGGTGATGGCCGAGGTACGCGGCGAGGACCTCGAGGCGCTCTGCAACGCCGTCAACACCAACACCGAGACCGCCTTCGGTGGCACCTGGTGACCCACCGGCACTGAGATCAGAAGGGCCCGAGGCGATCGCCTCGGGCCCTTCTTAGTGCTGTGGTGCTGTGCCGTGGTGCTGGGCTGTGCTCAGGTCAGGAGACGTTGAGCTTCATGATGCCCTTGCGCTCGTCCGAGGAGAGCACCTTGATCTTCACGCCGCTGCCGGCGGTCTTGGTGGAGTGCGCCGGGTTGGCCGGGTCGTAGTACGCCGTCTCCGAGCTGTCGTAGAAGGTGGGGACACCCTTACGAGCCGGCACGTCGAGGACCTTGTTCGGAGCACCGGCGACCTCGTTCTCGAGGTGCAGCGCGCCGGTACGGTCGACGTCGAACGTCGAGTCGTAGCCCTGCATCCGGTTGCGCGACAGGGTGCCGTCGGACCACTTCTGGACTCCGATGGAGGCGTCGACGATCAGCGCC